>NZ_CP010341.1:2318020-2649166 GCF_000940845.1 Propionibacterium freudenreichii subsp. freudenreichii
GACAAGATGCCGGCCGGCACCACCGAACGCACCGACAACCAGGCGTTCCGCCCGCTGGTGCTCGACGCCGACGGCACCGTGAAGGACCCCGGCGGCACGCTCGCCGACCACTTCGGCGACCAGGGCGCCGGGCACTGGAACCTCACCCTCGACGGCGTCGCCCCGGTGCTGTCGCTGATGGACACCGACGACTGGACGCCGGTGGAGGTGACCCTGCCGCGCTTCGACCTGCCCACCCAGCCCGGCCAGGCCAGCCTCGGCGGCGGCACCGTGCGCCGCGGCGTGCCGGCGCGTCGGATCAATGGCCGCCTGGTGACCACCGTCTTCGACCTGCTGCTGGCCCAGTACGCCGTGGGACGCGAGGGCCTGCCCGGCCAGTGGCCCACCGGCTACGACGACGCCTCCACGCCGGGCACCCCCGCCTGGCAGGAGGAACTCACCGGCGTCGCCAGCGGTGCCGCCATCAAGATCGGCCGCGAATTCGCCCTCAATGCCCTGGAGTCGAAGGGCCGGTCGATGATCCTCATGGGCGCCGGCGTCAACCACTACTTCCACGCCGACCTCATCTACCGCACCTTCCTGGCGCTCACCACGATGTGCGCCACCCAGGGCGTCAACGGCGGTGGCTGGGCCCATTACGTGGGCCAGGAGAAGGTGCGTCCGGTCACCGGGTTCTCGAACTACGCGTTCGCCCTCGACTGGCAGCGCCCGGCCCGGCAGATGATCGCCACCGGCTGGTTCTACCTCACCACCGACCAGTGGCGCTACGACGGGGCACGCGCCGACGCGATGGCCAACCCGCTGGGAGGGGCGTCGTTCGCCGGCAAGACGACGGCCGACTGCCTGGTGGAATCGGCCCAGCGCGGCTGGATGCCCAGCTACCCCACCTTCGACCGTTCGCCCCTCGAGTTGGGACGCCAGGCCCACGAGGCCGGCATGGCGCCGGGTGACTATGTGTCCGGCGAACTACGCGCCGGGCGCCTGCACTTCGCCGCCGAGGATCCCGACGCACCCGAGAACATGCCCCGCGTGCTGGCCAATTGGCGCACTAACCTGCTCGGCTCGTCGGCCAAGGGCACCGAGTTCTTCCTGCGCCACATGCTGGGCGCCGACAACGACGTGCAGGCCAGCGAGCTCGACGCCGACCATCGTCCCGCCTCGATGACCTGGCGCGACGAGGCACCCGCCGGCAAGCTCGACCTGATGTGGACCGCCGACTTCCGCAACACCTCCACCACCCTGCACTCCGACGTGGTGCTGCCGGCGGCCACCTGGTACGAGAAGCACGACCTGTCGAGCACCGACATGCATCCCTTCGTGCACTCGTTCAACGCGGCGGTCGACCCGCCGTGGGAGGCCCGCACCGACTTCCAGACCTTCCAGGAGCTGGCGCATCTCATCTCACGCATGGCGGCCACCCACCTGGGCACCCAGACCGACGCGCTGGCGGTGGCGCTCACCCACGATTCGCCCGACGAGCTGGCCACCCCCGGTGGCGTCGTGGACGCCGAGCGGGGCTGGGTGCCGGGCGTCACCATGCCCAGGATCGTGGCTGTGGAGCGCGACTACACCCAGATCGGCAACAAGTTCGACACGCTCGGCCCGCTGCTGGCCAGCGCCGGCATGACCACCAAGACGGTCGCCTTCCATCCCGACCGCGAGCTCGACGAGCTCGGCGAGCTGAACGGACGCGCCGACCAGGGCCGCGGCGCCGGGGCCGGCAGGCCCCTGGTCGACACCGACATCAAGGCCGCCGACGCCGTGCTCAAGCTGTCGGGCACCACCAACGGACGCCTCGCCACCCAGGGCTTCCGCACCCTGGAGGCGCGCACCGGCACCCAGTTGGCCGACCTGGCCGCCGCCGACGAGGACAAGCGGATCAGCTTCGCCGACACCGCCGTGCAGCCGCGCTCGGTGATCACCTCACCGGAATGGTCGGGTTCGGAACATGGCGGACGACGCTATTCGGCATTCGTGCAGAATGTGGAACGCAACAAGCCGTGGCATACGCTCACCGGGCGTCCGCAATTCTATCTCGACCATGATTGGATGATCGACCTGGGCGAAGCCCTGCCGATATTCCGTCCACCGCTGGACATGGCCCATATCTATGGTGGGCAGGCGCTCGGCGAGGCACGTAGCACCGCCACGGGGGAAACCCAGGTGGCCGTGCGATATCTCACCCCGCACAACAAATGGGCCATCCATTCCCAGTACTACGACAATCCCTATATGCGGCTCTTCACGAACGAGGGTGTAGCGGGTTGAGCGTGTCGGTGGCCGGGTAGGGGTCGAGGTCTCCCTGAGGATGGAAGTTCTCACACTCGCCATCTGCCGGAAGACCTCGACGTGTCACACCCTACTTTCACTACACCTTGCCTGACCACGTTCTGCGGTCTCGACGAGCTCGGCCTGGAGGCTGTCGGGCAGCGTCTGGACCCGGATCGGGCGGTGATCGAGTGCCGTGTCGTGGAGCCGGACCGGTGGTGCCGCGAGTGTGGATGCGAGGGCGCCCCGCGCGACACGGTGATCCGTCGGCTCGCGCATGAGCCATTCGGGCATCGGCCCACGACCCTGCTGATCCGGGTCCGGCGCTACAAATGCTGCGGGTGTGGGCGGGTCTGGCGGCAAGACACCACGGCCGCCGCGCCGGTACGGGCGAAGATCTCCCGCGGTGGGTTGGCGTGGGGGCTGGCGGGCTTGGTCCTCGATCATCTCTCGGTCACGCGTGTCGCGGCAGGGCTGGGGGTGTCCTGGTCCGCCGCGAACGACGCGATCCTCGCCGAGGGCCGCCGGCGGCTGATCGATGACCCGGCGCGGTTCGAGGGCGTGACCACGATCGGCGTCGACGAGCACGTGTGGCGACACACCCGCCACGGCGACACGTACGTGACCGTGATCATCGACCTGACCCCGGTGCGCGACAAGACCGGCCCGGCACGGCTGCTGGACATGGTCGCCGGACGCTCGAAAGCCGTGTTCAAGACCTGGCTCGCCGCCAGACCGAAGCCCTGGCGAGAGGGGATCGAGGTCGTCGCCATGGACGGATTCACCGGGTTCAAGACCGCCGCCGCCGAAGAACTGCCCGACGCGGCCCCGGTCATGGATCCGTTCCACGTGATCCGGCTCGCCGGTGACGCGCTGGAGAACTGCCGACGCCGGGTACAGCACGACGTCTTCGGCCGGCGGGGCATGAAGGGCGATCCGCTCTACCAGGCCAGACGGACCCTGCTCACCGGTGCCGGTCTGCTCACCGACAAGCAGCAGGCGCGGCTAGATGCCCTGTTCGCCGACGACAGGCACGTCGAGGTCGAAGCGACGTGGGGCATCTACCAAGACATGATCACCGCCTACCGGGACAAGGACCGCGGCCTGGGCAGATTCTTCCTCGCGCACACGATCGACAAGATCAGCGCCAGCGTCCCGGAGCAGCTCGTCGAGATCCGCAAACTCGCCCGCACCCTCACACAGCGCGCTTCGGACGTGCTCGGCTACTTCGACCGCCCCGGCACCAGCAACGGCCCCACCGAAGCGATCAACGGCCGACTCGAACACCTCCGCGGCACGGCCCTCGGCTTCCGCAACCTCAGCCACTACATCGCTCGGTCGCTGCTCGAAGCCGGCGGATTCAGACCCGCGCTACACCCTCGTTCGTGAAGAGCCCTATATGCTCACGCTGGGCCGGGGCGGGCAGACCATCTGGATGAGCCCCGCCGACGCGGAGCGCATCGGCGTGCGCGACAACGAATGGGTCGAGGCGCACAACCGCAACGGGGTGGTGTCGGCGCGGGCGATCGTCTCGCACCGCATTCCGGCCGGCACGGTGTTCATGCACCACGCCCAGGAACGCACGATGAACACCCCGCTCAACGAGAGCACCGGAAAGCGCGGCGGAATCCATAATTCGCTGACCCGCATCATGATCAAGCCGACGCATTTGATCGGCGGATATGCCCAGTTGTCATATTCGTTCAATTACTACGGCCCCACCGGAAACCAGCGCGACGAGGTCACCCTCATTCGCCGCCGCGGCCAGGAGGTGCAGTTCTGATGAAGGTCATGGCGCAGATCGCAATGATCATGAACCTCGACAAGTGCATCGGGTGCCACACCTGCTCGGTCACCTGCAAGCAGGTGTGGACCAACCGCGAGGGCATGGAATACGCCTGGTTCAACAATGTGGAGACCCGTCCCGGCGTGGGCTATCCGCGCACCTGGGAGGACCAGGACCGCTGGAAGGGCGGGTGGCGTCGCACGAAGTCCGGCGCGCTGGTGCCGCGTCAGGGCGGCCGGGCCAGGACGCTGGCGAACATCTTCGCCAATCCCACGCTGCCCGACGTCAATGACTACTACGAGCCGTGGACCTACGAATACGACAAGCTGCTCACCGCCCCGGCCGGGGAGCGCAACATCCCGGTGGCGCGCGCCACGTCGTCCACCGATGGGCGCCATATCGACACCATCGAGTGGGGGCCCAACTGGGACGACGACCTGGGCGGCTCGATGGAGACCCTCGACTCCGACCCCGTGCTGAAGGCGATGAACCTGCAGGTGGCCAAGACCATCGAGGACTCGTTCATGTTCTACCTGCCGCGCATCTGCGAGCACTGCCTCAACCCCACCTGCGTGTCGGCCTGCCCCTCGGGCGCCATGTACAAGCGCGCCGAGGACGGCATCGTGCTGGTTGACCAGGACCGCTGCCGTGGTTGGCGGATGTGCGTGTCGGGCTGCCCGTACAAGAAGGTCTATTTCAACCACAAGACCGGCAAGGCCGAGAAGTGCACGCTGTGCTATCCGCGTCTGGAGGCCGGCATGCCCACGGTGTGCTCCGAAACCTGCGTGGGGCGGCTGCGCTACCTCGGCGTGCTGCTCTACGACGCCGACCGGGTGTCGTGGGCCGCGTCGCAGGCCGACGAACACGACCTCTACCGTGCCCAGCGCGAGATCCTGCTCGACCCCCACGATCCCGAGGTGGTGGCCCGGGCGCAGGCCGACGGCGTGCCCCACTCGTGGATCGACGCCGCGCAGGCGTCGCCGGTGTGGGACCTCATCTCCACCTATGGCGTGGCGCTGCCCCTGCATCCGGAATTCCGCACGATGCCGATGGTCTGGTACGTGCCGCCGCTGAGCCCGGTGGTCGACGCGGTCACCGCCAGTGGCAGCGACGGCGAGGACCACAAGGTGCTGCTGTCGGCCATCTCGCAGATGCGCATTCCGCTCGACTACCTGGCCGGGCTGTTCACGGCCGGCGATCCCGCCCCCGTGGAGCTGTCGCTGCGCCGGTTGGCAGCGATGCGCTCCTATATGCGCGATGTGTTCATGGACAACCCGCCCGACGAGTCGATCGCGGCGGCGGTGGGCATGAGCGGCGAGCAGGTGCAGGCGATGTACCGGCTGCTGTCGATTGCCAAGTACGACGACCGCTTCGTGATTCCCACCACGCATCCCGAGATGCCGCGCGGCATCACCGAGCTCGAGGGCTGCCCGGTGGGATATGACGCCCGCGCCTTCCCCGGCGGGCACACCCCCGGCGGCCCGACCCTGCCGTTGGAGGTGATCTGATGGGCGAGTTCGTGGGCCTTCCCAGCGTGCCGGTGGCCGACACCGTGACGCTTGACGACGCCCCGCGCCGCATCGCGCGGATGGCCTGTTCGCTGCTGCTCGACTATCCCGACGAGGCGCTCGCCACCACCCTGGGTGCGGTGCGCGCCGAAGTGGGGGCGCTGCCGGCCCCGGTGCGCGAGGAGATCGACGCCTTCTGCGCGGCCGCCGAGCAGTTGGGCGTCCGGGCGCTGCAGGAACACTATGTGGAGGTGTTCGACCAGCGGCGACGCTGCGCGCTGTCCCTGACCTATTTCACCCACGGCGACACCCGTGGCCGCGGGCAGGCGCTGTTGGCGTTCCGTGAGGCGATGCGCCGGGCCGGTTTCAGCCAGGTCCGCGAGGAGCTGCCCGACTACCTGCCGATCGTGCTCGAGCTGTGCGCGCTGGACGACACCGGCACCGGCGAGGCGCTGTTGGCCGCCAACCGGGAGGGGCTGGAGGTGATCCGCACGGCACTGCGGTCGGCGCACTCGCCCTATGCCCACCTGCTGGAGGCCATCGTGCGCACCCTGCCCGCCGCCAGCGACGAGACCATGGCCGCCTATCGCCGCCTCATCGCCCAGGGCCCGCCCACCGAGTTGGTGGGCGTGGGGCGTCCCACCCTGCATGAGCCCCTCGAGCCCAACACCCGAGAGCCCGGGCCCCACGAACACGGCCCCCACGAACCCGGCCCCCACGAACCCGGCCCCCACGAGCCCAACACCCACGAACCCGGGCTCCACGCGTCCAATCCGCACGCACCCAACCCGCACGCGCCCAGCCCCCACGGAAGAGGGAAGTGAGCACCATGTCACTGGTTGAAATGTTGTTGTGGGTGGCCCTGCCCTATGTGTCGATCGTGCTGCTGGTCACCGGATTGGTGTGGCGCTACCGCACCGACCAGTTCGGTTGGACCAGCCGGTCCAGCGAGTGGAATGAGTCGGCGCTGCTGCGGTGGAGTTCGCCGATGTTCCACCTGGGCATCCTGTGCGTGGCCGCCGGCCATGTGGTGGGGCTGGCGATCCCCGAGTCGTGGACGGGCGCGCTGGGCGTGTCCGAGCAGATGTACCACCTGGGCGCCACCGTGCTCGGGTCCCTGGCGGCGCTGGCCACCCTGATCGGCCTGGGCGGACTGCTCTACCGGCGCATCGTGGTGAAGTCGGTGCGACTGGCCACCACGCGCATGGACATCGTCACCTATGTGCTGATGTGCATTCCGATCATCCTGGGCACGATCGCCACCGTGAGCACGCAGGTGCTGGGCGATCCGGGCTACAACTACCGCGAGACGATCTCGGTGTGGTTCCGCTCGATCCCCACCTTCAACCCGCAACCCGAGTTGATGGCCACCGTGCCGTTGGCGTTCCAGCTGCACATCGTGGCGGGCATGCTGTTGTTCTGCGTGTGGCCGTTCACGCGCCTGGTGCACGTGCTGTCAGCACCGATCGGCTATCCGACGCGTCCCTATGTGGTCTACCGCTCCCGCAAGGGCGAGGTGGCCGCCACCCCGAAGCCGCGCGGCTGGTGACCGTGCAGGCGGCCGGCACTGCGTCCACCACGGGCACTGCGGCTCCAATGGGCACTGCGTCCAAAGTCGGCGCTGCGTCTCCAGTGGGCACGGTGTCCAAAGCCGGCACCGCGTCCAGGACCGGCACTGTGTCCAAGACCGGCGCTGCGTCCACTGACAACGCTGCGTCCACAGCGCACACCGGCGACATGGCGTCCACCACGCTCCAACTGGACACCATCACGCACCTGACCGGCGCGCAGTACACGCTGCTGGCACGCATCGGCGCGCATGCCTCGCCGGTCACCGTCACCGAGCTGGCCCACGAGCTGGGCCGCCACGTCAGCTCGGTGCGCGAGACGCTCGACGCGCTGCTGCGGATCGGGCTGGTCACCTCGCAGCGGCTCCCGGCGTCGGGACGCGGACGCCCGGCCCTGGGCTATTCGGCACACGTGCCCGCCGGGCCCGTGGGTGCACCCCAGCTGTTCGACCAGGTCTGCGCAGCCTTCCTCGACTACCTGCGCGCCAACGTCCCCGATCCGCTGCGCGCCGCCCGCCGGGTAGGCTGCGACTGGGGCGGACGTGCCCTGACGCTGATGAAGGTGCCCGACCACCACGATTTCTCGCTGCCCGAATCGCAGTTCCCGCTGGCCGACCACCTCGAGAAGATCCGGATGTTCCTCAACATCTTCGGGTTCGGGGTGCATGTCCACCCGCAGCAGGCGACCACCCTGGTGCTCACCGCCATCCCGTTCGGCCAGCCCGTGGGCCGTCCAGCAGGTGGCGACGGCGACGAACCCGGCACCCCGGAGCCCGATCCCCTGGCGCTGGAGTTGCGTCGCGGCATGGTCGAGCGTGCACTTGAGCTCACTGCCTGCGACGATGTGGTCGCACGCTATCTACCCGGACCCGGCATGGAGGCCGAGCTGGTGCTGACACGCACCACCGGGCAGCACGATTCCCAATCCCCCGAACAGAGCGAGAAGCCCATGACGCACATCCGCTACTTCGCCGCCGCCGCCGAAGCTGCCGGCACCGATTCCGAGCAGATCGGCCTCGACGAGATCGGCGCGCAGGAGATCAGCGTCGACAAGCACCCCACCACGCTGGGCGAGCTCGTCGACCACCTTGCCGGACGCCACGCCGGGCTCGCCAAGGTGCTCCGGGTGTCGAGTTTCCTGGTGAACGAGCGCCCCGCCGACCGTGATGCGCCGCTGCCCGCGGGTGCGGTGGTCGACGTGCTGCCGCCCTTCGCCGGCGGCTGATCGGCACGCGCACCGTCCACCCCGCGCACCATCCACCCCGGGCACCGACGCCAACTCCGGGCCTGCCCCGCACGGCCACATCCGCATCCTGGGAGGAATCCATGACTGACATCCGCACCGGCATCACCTCCGAACCGCTCGATGCGGCCGCGATCACGCAGGCCGCGGCAGACCCCCGCTGCGGGGCGCTGGTGACCTTCGCGGGGGTGGTGCGCAACCACGACGCCGGCACGCAGGTGCAGGCCATCGACTACTCGGCGCACCCCAGCGCCGAACGGGTGTTGGCACGCATTGCCGCCGGCATCGGCGAGCGTGACGGACTGGGCCGCATCGAGGCCTGGCACCGCATCGGACACCTCGAGGTGGGCGATACGGCGATGGTGGTGGTCGTGGCCGCCCCACACCGCGGACCCGCCTTCGCCGCGGTCACCGACCTGGTCGACCAGGTGAAGGCCGAGCTGCCGGTGTGGAAGAACCAACAGCTTGCCGACGGCACGCACAGCTGGTCGGGAATCGCCTGATGGGCGTGCGAATCCCCTTGTCAACCCCGGTTGAGGATGTGGACGCCGACGATCCGCGCCTGGCCCGGCATCGTCGCAACTGGTTGGTGGCGGGCATCGGACCCGCCGGCCAGGCCCGCATGCGGGCGGCCCGCGTGCTCGTGGTGGGCGCGGGCGGACTGGGCTCACCGGTGCTGCTGTACCTCGCCGCGGCCGGCGTCGGCACGCTGGGTGTGTGCGACTCCGATGTGGTGGAGGTGACCAACCTGGCCCGCCAGCTGCTGCACGGCGAGGCCGATGTGGGCATGGCCAAGCCCGAGTCGGCGGCGCGACGGCTCGGCGCGCTGGACGCCTCGGTGCGCGTCGAACAATTCGGCAATGTCACCCGCGATTTCCTCGACGCCCATGGCGCCGAGTGGGACCTCGTGATCGACTGCACCGACAACTTCGCGGCCAAGTACCTGGTGGCCGATTGGTGTGCCGACAGCGGCGTGCCGTTGGTGTGGGGCACCGTGGTGTCGATGGGCTTCCAGGTGTCGGTGTTCTGGTCGCGGCCGCCGGCGGGGGTGCCGGCCACCACCCTGCGCATGGTCTACCCACACGTGCCGCCGCCGGGCACGACGCCCGCGAGCCCGCAGGTGGGCGTGCTGGGTTCGGTGGTGGGGCAGGCCGGCACCGCCATGGCCACCGAGGCCACCAAGCTCATCACCGGGGTGGGCGAGCCCTTGATCGGGCGCGCACTCGTGGCGGACGCGGCGCGCAACCGCTACAGCGTGCTGACCTTCGCCGCCGGCCCCGATGGGTCTGATAGTTCGGCCGACAGATCCGGCAGACCCGACAGATTCGACGGGCCCGACAGCTCTGCCCGCCATGATGCGACGGGAGACACACCATGAGCACTTCCCCGGGCAGCTCCGCGCCGGACCATGGGCCACGGGCCGGGGGCGAGTCCTTGAGGGCCAATGAGCCATTGGCCGGCCACGAGCCACTGACCGTCGAGGGACCGCTGACGGCCCACAAGCCGCTGACCGGCCATGAACCACTGACTGTCAACGAACACCGCGCGCTGGTCGACGCGCTGGCCGCGCCCCTCGCGCCGCTGACGCTGCCACTGCTCGGCGACGATCCCGCCACACAGCCCACGGGAGTCGGGTCCCGCTCGTCCGCCCAGACCGGGGGCACCGCCGAACCACGCCCTGACAAGGGGTTTCCTGCCCCCGGGCGTCCGGCGCGCGATTGCCTCGGCGCCGTGTTGGCCCGCGATATGGACGCGCGACTGGCGGTTCCGCCCTTCACCAATTCGGCCATGGACGGCTTCGCGGTGCGCTTCGCCGATGTGACGCCCGGCACGCCCCTTCCGGTGGCCGGCGACATCCCGGCCGGCGACACCTCGCCCCATGAGCTGGTGGCGGGCACGGCCTGGCGCATCATGACCGGGGCACCGCTGCCCGCCGGCGCCGACACCGTGGTGAAGGTGGAGCACACCGATCACGCACCGGGCGTCCGCCGGCCACCGGCATCGGTGACGATCACCGAGCTCCCTCGGCGCGGCGCGAACATCCGGCAGGCTGGCGAGGACGTGGCGGTGGGCACACCGGTGCTGGCCGCCGGCACCCTGCTCGACGCGACGGCGCTCGCCGCGGCCGCCTCGGTGGGATATCGCGAGCTGGCCGTGCACCCCCGTCCGCGGGTTGGGATCGTCACCACGGGCGCCGAGTTGGTGGGAGCCGGTGACGAGCTCGCCGCCGGCCAGGTGCCCGACTCCAACAGCGTGCTGCTGCGGGGACTGGTGCGCGGGGCCGGAGCCGATGTGGCAGCCGTGGTGCGCACCGACGACGACCCACAGCACCTGCGGGAGGCGCTGGCCGGCTGGCACGACGTCGACCTGGTGCTCACCGCGGGCGGCATCTCGGCCGGCGCCTACGAGGTGGTGCGCCAGGTGCTCGAGCCGATGGGCGTACGCTTCCACCACGTGGCCCAGCAACCCGGTGGCCCGCAGGGCGTCGGGACGCTCGGGGTCGCGACGGGGCGGGTGCCGGTGTTGTGCCTGCCGGGCAACCCGGTGAGCGTGTTCGTTTCGTTCCATGTGTACGCCACAGGGCTGATTGCGGTGCTGGCCGGACGCGCCACGACGACAGCACCTCGCACGGTCGACGTGAGCGCCGGCGAGGGATGGTCGTCACCACCGGCCAAGACCCAGTTCATCCCGCTGCGGCTTGCGTCCGACGGCACGGTGCACCCGATCCATCGGTTGGGTTCGGGCTCGCACCTGGTGGCGTCCCTGCCGCTGGCCGACGGCTTGGGCGTGGTGCCGGCCGGTGTCGGCCGGGTGGCGCCCGGCGACCGGCTGCAGTTTATTGACACCCGCGCAGGCACGCCGCTGTCCGCGCGACGATCCAGCGAGGACTTCCATGAGTGATCAGCACGCCGGCAATCAACGGCCCGACGACCGGACGGCGGGCGAGCTGCCGCATCTGCGTGCCGATGGCCTTCCGCACCTGCGTGCTGACGGCACCGCGTACATGGTGGACGTGACGGGCAAGCAGCCCACCGTGCGGGAGGCGACTGCCGTCGCACGGGTTGACTGCTCGCCTGCGATCATGGCGGCCCTGCAGCAGGGCACCGTACCCAAGGGCGATGTGCTGGCCGTGGCGCGGATCGCGGGCATCCAGGCGGCGAAGCACACGCCCGACCTGCTGCCCCTGGCCCATGTGATCGGGGTGCACGGCGCCAGCGTCAATCTGGAACTCGCCCACGACCATGTGGACATTTCGGCCACTGTGCGCACGGCTGACCGCACCGGCGTCGAGATGGAGGCGCTGACCGCCGTCACGGTGGCCGCCCTGGCCGTGGTCGACATGGTGAAGGGCGTCGACCGCATGGTCGAGATCCGTGGCGCGAAGGTGGTGCACAAGGCCGGCGGACGCTCCGGCGACTGGACACGTCCCGGCGACGACTAGTTAGGGTGCCGCACTTGTCCCGGACGGCGCATCGGCTCCGCAGGGCACACCGGTTCAGCGGCTGGGGTGATCTCCTCCGTCGAGCTGGTCAATCAGGTGCGCCACCAGCGGCCCGAGCACCGCGATGGCGTCGTGCACTCCCCCGGTGGACCCGGGTGCGTTCACCACCACCGCCGAATCCATGCCGTGGCCGGTGATGCCCACCAGCCCGCGACTCAGCAGGGCGGTGGCCACGTGTTCCTCGCCGCGGCGCCGGATGGCGTCGGCCACGCCGTCCAAGCGGGCGACCAACAGCGGCTCGGTCGCCTCCGGCGTCAGGTCGCGCGGCGAGATGCCGGTGCCGCCGGTGGTGAGCACCACCCGGGCGCCCTCCGAGATCGCGCGGGCAATCGCGTCCTGCACCGAGTCGATGCCGTCGGGCACCACCCGGGCTGATTGGCACTGCACCGCGAACCCGGCCAGCAGCTCCACCGCCAGGGGCCCGGAGATGTCCTCGGCCTCACCCGAGGCGCAACGGTCGGAGACGGTGATCACCGCCCCGGGCACCGGGGTGGGCGCGACGTCGTCCGACGATGTGGTGCCAGTACCCCGCGCCACGCCTCCGGTGCCCCGGGCCGGGGGTTCGTCATGGTGGGCCATCGTTCAGGCCAGCGCCGCGGAATCCATGGCCGGCGGCACGTGGGCACCGAAGCCCAGGTCGCGCAGGGCTGCGCGCACCCGCTCGGTGGCGGCGTCCAATTCGTCGCCCGGCACGTCGTCTCGGGCGTTGGAGAAGCTCAGCTCGGCCTCGCCCCATGCCGGCAGCACGTGCATGTGCAGGTGCTCGATCTCGAAGCCGCCGATCAGCAGGGCGGCGCGCGGCGAGTCGAATGCCTGCTCGCAGGCTTGGCCGATCACCTTGGCCACGTTCATCAGGTGGTCGAGCAGGGCGTCATCGGCGGCGGTGAACTTCGGCACCTCCGCGCGCGGCACCACCAGCATGTGGCCGTCGGTGATCGGGGCGATGGTGGCGAACACGACGCAGGTGTCGTCGGCCCAGGCGAAGCGCCCGGGAATGTCGCCATTGATGATCTTGGTGAATAGCGTGCTCATGGCCTCATCGTGGCACGTCGGCCCTGCTTGCGGGGCGCGTCCCCACCCGCTTGCCGTCCCCGGCCGTTCCGACGCCATGAGTCGGCACATAGGTGACACGTCCAGCCCCAAACCCGCCGGGCAAGCCCGTTTGAAGCGCCCTGAGTTTGTTGGAGACTCCTGACCTTGGAAACGAGGATGGGGTTATGCCGAAGGAACTGGCGAATGGGAAGCCGACGACGCGTCGCTACTCGGTCGAGGAGAAGGCCGCCGCGGTGCGGATGGTGAGGACGCTGCGCGCGGAGCTGGGCGTCACGCAGGGGACGGTGCAGCGGGTCGCGACGCAGCTCGGTTACGGGGTCGAGTCCGTGCGGATGTGGGTCAAGCAGGCCGACGTCGACGACGGTGTCGTCCCCGGTGTGAGCTCGGCGGAGGAGCAGCGGGTGAAAGAGCTCGAGCAAGAGAATCGGGAGCTGCGCCGGGCCAACGAGGTGCTGAAACGGGCGGCGTCTTTCTTCGGGGCGGAGCTCGACCGCCACTACCGGAAGTAGTCGCGTTCATCGACGCGAACAAGGACGACGTCGTGGACGGTCGCCGGCTCGGAGTCGAGCTCATCTGCAGACTGTTGCAGGTGGCTCCGAGCAGCTACTACGCCGCCAAGACCCGTGCGCCCTCTGCCCGTGCGCTGCGTGACGAGGAACTGATCCCGCAGCTGGTCGAGATCTGGGAGGCCAACTACCGCGTCTACGGGGTCCGCAAGCTCTGGAAGGCTGCCCGGCGTGGGGGCATCATGATCGGCCGCGACCAGACTGCGAGGCTGATGCGCGTCGCAGGGATCGAAGGTGCGAGGCGGTCGAAGCGGGTGAAGACCACGCGGCCGGACCCGGCGTCGTCGCGGCACCCGGACCTGGTCAAGCGGGAGTTCACCGCGACGGCACCGAACCGGCTCTGGGTGACCGATCTGACATTCGTGCCCACCTGGGCTGGCGTCGCCTACGTCTGCTTCATCATCGACGCGTTCTCCCGGATGATCGTGGGGTGGCGGGTCGCGTCACATATGCGCACCGAGATGGTCCTCGACGCGATCGAGATGGCGCGCTGGTCCCGAGGCGCCCACCATGAGGATCTGCGGTGTCACAGCGACGCGGGCTGTCAATTCACATCGATTCGCTACGGCGAACGCCTCGCAGAGATCGGTGCGACACCCTCGATCGGGACCGTCGGCGATTCGTATGACAACGCCCTGGCCGAGACGGTGAACGGCTACTACAAGGCCGAGTTGGTTCGCGGGCCCACCCGCTCGGGACCGTGGAAGACGGTCGAGGATCTCGAGCTCGCGACGCTCGGCTGGGTGCACTGGCACAACACGCAGCGCCTCCACGGATACCTCGGAGACGTCCCACCCGCCGAGTTCGAGAACGCGTTCTATGCTGTCCCCAACGACAGCAATCTGCTGATCGGAATCAAATAGCGCGAGTCTCCATCAGACCCAGGGCGCTTCAGTTGGTCCAACCCAAGCCCCGTCAGCTCGGCCCGGGACCCTTGGTCCGGCCCAAACCCCGCTAGGTGGACACCTGTGCGGCGTCATTCCCGCACAACTGCCCACTCAGCGGCCAGATGGCGGCGGAACCAGCCCGATCGGGCCCTAAGTGGAAGGTTTCGATGCGTCTAATCACCACAACCATCCACCTAGTGACGAACCAGGACGAACCCGGGGGGGACGAGCCGGCCCGCTCGAACCCAACCCCACCCCTACACCCACCCGCCATATGGCCTCTGGGCGACGGCCCCATTGAGCCAGCGGATGAGGGTGGTGAAGTCGAACACCGGCACGCCCACCGCCGCCTGGATGGCCGCGGCATAGGGCGGCATGTCGCTGCACTCCAGCAGGATCACGCCCACCTCGGGGTCGCGGCACGCCTCCTCGGCGGCCGACACCAGCTCGTGCTCCACCTGGTTGTTGTCGAAGCTGCCGCGGTGCTGGTTGATGGCCGAGAACTGCGGCTCGTACTGGAAGCCGCAGAACACCAGGTCGGAGGTGTCGGTGACCCCGCAGGCCTCGAGGATCTCGGGGTCCAGCGAATCGGAATCGGCGGTGAGCACGGCGATCTTGCGTCCGGGCAGCACCGTGCGAATCCACGGGATCTGCACCAGCGACGACAACGCCGCCGGCACCCCCAGCTTCGGGGCGATCTTGGCCTGGTAACGGCCGAAGAAGCCGCAGGCCGAGCTGATCGCCCGCACGCCACGCTGCTCCAGCTCACGGCAGGCCTCCAGCACGGGCTTGCTGAGGTCCTTGTGCTCGGGGCCGAACAGGGCGGGGATGTCGATGCCACGCACCGGCTGCAGCAGCACGGGGAACTCCCAGGTGCTGGCGTTCACCACATTGCCCGGCACCATCGGATACCAGACGTCCTCGATGTAGATGATGCCCACGTGGTAGCCGGCGATGTTCTGGCCCGGCGCCATCGACACCTTGCCGATCGGCTGGCCGGGGGCCAGGTATCCATAGGGGCTCGTCGCGTTCATGCGGCGGCCCTCTGGAAGCGTCGCATCGAGAAGGCGCCGTAGTCGGCGGGCGCGACGCCGTCGATGAGGGCATGCAGCACGCGCGCGGTGGGCGGCGCATAGGTGAGCCCGAGCATCGCATGCCCGGTGGCCACGAAGGTGTTGACATAGCCGGGTAGGTGGCCGACGATCGGCACGCCGTCGGCCGACATGGGACGCAGCCCGGCCCAGCCCGGTTCCACGTCGTCGAGGGGCACGTGCGGATAGGCCTGCCGCAGGTCGTTCATCAATCCGTTGAAGACGCTCTGCGGGATCTTCGGGTGCGTCTGGCCGATGATCATGCCACTCGACACGCGCAGCCCCCAGGCCAGCGGGGTGACGGCGATGTGGGTGTCATCGGTGATGATCGACGTGCGCGGACGCAGCTCGGCCCGGTTGATGTTGACGTCCACCGAGTAGCCGCCGCCGGAGTACACCGGCACCGACACCCCGAGCTTCTTGCCCAGCTCCCTGGTGGCGACGCCCGCCGCCAGGATCACGTGGTCGGCCGGGAACTCGGTCTTGTCACAGATCACCGAGACGACGCGGTCGCCCGAGCGTCGGAATCCGGTGACCGGGCTGTGCTCCACCAGGTTCACCCCGCCGTCGACCAGGGCCCCCACAAGGGCCTTCATCAGCGACGCCGGCTCCACCTGCACATCATCGGGGGCGTAGTAGCCGTAGAGGATGTCAGGCGACAGGGTGGGGTCCACCCGGTGCACCGCCTCGGGGCCGTCGAGCACCCGGATGCGGTCGCGCAGCCGGTCGAAGCCGTCGAACACGGCCAGGCCGGCCTCGAAGGCCTCGCGATGGGTGAAGGTGTGCAGCGAGCCCTGTTCGTGCATCTCGAACTTCAGCCCGTCGGCCAGGTATTCGCCGTAGCCGTCGGACACCATGCGGGTCATGATGTCCTGCGCCAGGGTGCCCTTGACGAACTCCGACTTGCGCGTGGCCAGGGCCATGCGCAGCAGGAACGACAGGTATCCCGGCTGCACGTGGGGACGCACCGACACGGCGCCGGTGCCGGTGAGCACGGCCTTGGCGGCCACCGGGATGGTGCCGGGCGCCGGCACCGGGAATGACAGCACGCTGGTGACCAGCGCCGCATTGCCGTGCGAGGGCCCCTTGCCGTAGCCGTCGGCCTCCAACACGGTGACGTCGTGGCCGGCCTTCATCAACTCATAGGCCGCGGCCAGGCCGATCACGCCGGCACCCACAATGACTGTTCTCATGACTCGTCCCCACTCACATATGCTGTAGCGATCATTTCAATGCGATATCCGGGCAATTCGGCACCCACCGTGGCACGCGGCGGGAAGGGCCCCGGAATCATCTGTTTGTAGGTGGCATCAAAGCCGTCATAGTCGGCGCCGATGTCATTGAGGAATACCTGCACCTGCAACAGGTCGGACAATCCTGAGCCGGCGGCCGTCAGGATCTTTTCGAGGGTCTGGATCGACAGGCGCGTCTGCTCCTCGATCGTGGATCCCCGCACCTCGCCGGTGTCCAGGTCGTGCGGGGTCGCCCCCGAGGTGAACAGCAGGTTGCCCACCACCTTGCCGTGGCTGTACGACGCCACGGACTCGCCGATCGATATCATCTTGGGTGTCATGATCTTCCTATCTGTTGATAACCGCTGACAGGAATTCGGCGGTACGTTCCTTCTCGGGATGTGACATGACCTTTTCGGGGTCGCCCTCCTCGAGGATCGCCCCGTCCTCCATCACCACCAGGTGGTCGCCGATGGTGCGGGCGAAATTCATTTCGTGGGTCACCACCATCATCGTCATTCCGGTGGCGGCCACTTCCTTCATCACATTCAGCACGCCGTGGGCCAATTCCGGGTCGAGGGCGCTGGTGGGCTCGTCGAAGAGCATGGCGCTGGGCTCCAGGGCGAGCGCCCGGGCGATGGCCACCCGCTGCTGCTGTCCGCCCGACAGCTTGGCCGGGTAGGAGTCGGCCTTGTCGGCCAGGCCCACCTTGTCGAGCAGTTCGCGGCCCTTGTCGCGCGCCGCCTCGGGGCTGCGCTTCAGCACGCGACGCTGGGGCAGCACGATGTTGTCGAGCACGGTCATGTGCGGGAACAGGTTGAACGACTGGAACACCATGCCCACCCGGCGGCGCAGCTCCAGCAGCTCCTTGCGGGAATGGTTGATGCCGCCCTGCATGTACTGGCCGTCGACGATCATGTTGCCGTGGTCGGGTTCCTCCAGCAGGTTCACGCAACGCAGCAGGGTGCTCTTCCCGGCGCCACTGGGGCCGATGATCGAACACACCTCCCCCTGCTTGACGCGCAGCGAGACGCCCTTGAGCACCTCGTGGTCGCCGTACGACTTGCGGATGCCGCCCAGTTCGATGGCGTAGTCGCCGGGCATCCGCACTGCCGGCGCGGCCGCTGGTGCGGCTGCTACATGCTGTGTCATGACTTCCCCTTGCGTTAGTCAGTTACGTCAGTTGGTCAGTTGCGTTCGTCAGTTGCCCCGCTGCACCGCTCAGCTCTGCACCAGGTAGTCGCCGTCGAGCTTGGTGAGGCTCGTGTCGACGTTGTGGTCGGTGAAGATCTGGTCGAGCTTGCCGTTGCCGCGCAGGGTGGCGATGTCGTCGTCAAGCGCCTTGCCCAGGTCGGCGTTGTCCTTCGTGTACGGAATGCCCACCTGTGCGGGCTTCACCGACGCGCCCACCTGGTCGTCCGGATTGGCGGTGGCCACCTGGAGTCCGGCGTCCTTGTTCTGGTCCGCCTGGAACTGCGCGGCAGGCACCGAGTCGATGCCCACGTCGATGCGTCCGGCCTTGAGGTCGGCGAACATCTCGACGTTCGACTTGTAGATCTTGAGCTTGTCGCCCATGAGCTTCTTCATGTCGTTCACCCACAGGTAGCCATCCACCGTGCCGACGTTGTGGGTGATCACGGTGGGGATGTCCTTCACGCCGTCCTTCGACACCAGGCCCATGCCGTCGACGTACATCGCCTTGCTGAGGCCCACCACCTCGGCACGGCTGGTGGTGCGGTAGTAGTCGCCGATCGCCACGTCGGCACGCTTGGACTGCACGGCCGGGATGGCGCCGCTGTAGTCAACCTGCAGGAAGTTCGTCGACAGGCACTCCATGGCGGCGATCTGGTTGATCACGTCCACGTCGATGCCCGACTGGGTGTTGTCCTTCTTCGAGACGAAGGGGGCGAAGTCGGGGGCCGAGATGGTCAGCTTCTTCGAGCTGACGGTGTTGAAGGTGTGGGCCGGCTTGCAGTCGGACGCCACCTTCGCGCCGGAACCCGACGAGCCCGAACAGCCCGACAGCACCAGGGCGGTGGCGAGCGCACCAACACAGGCAATCCTGGACAATGAAACAGACATGGTTATCTCCTTGCTGGAACGAATGGACATCCTTGCTGGAACATGTTGACAACGACAGGCATCGTGCTATTCACGCAGGCTGAGGCGACGCTCAACCCGGTTGGCCACCCAGGTGGCCGGAATGGTGATGATGGCGTAGATGATTCCGGCGAGCCCGAATATCTCCAGCGCCCGGAATGACGATGAACTGATGGAATATGCCTGGGCGGTGAGTTCGCTGACGGTAATGGAATATGCCAGCGAGGTGGCCTGGAATATCTGGATGGCCAGCCCCATCAACGACGGGATCGCCACGCGCATCCCCTGGGGCACCACCACGAAGCGCAGCACGTCGGCGGTGGGCATCGCCAGCGCCAGGCCGGCCTCCCGGGTGCCCTCGCCCACCGAGACCAGCCCGCCGCGGATGTATTCGCCGGTGTAGCCGCCGGTGGTGAAGGCCAGGGCGATCACGGCGCACACCATGGCGGTGGGCGACCAGTGGATGGCCGGCAGGCCGAAGTAGACCACGTAGAGCATCACCAGGGCCGGCACGCCGCGTCCGACCTCCACCACGCCGATGCACAGCCAGCGCAGCGGGGCCAGTCGCGAGCCCATGCCGATGGCGAGCAGCAGCCCGAAGGGCATGCCGATCACCAGGGCCAGTCCGGTGAGTTCCAGCGAGACCACCAGCCCGCCGAGCATCTGCGGGAGGTTGGCCCACCAGAAGCTGAATGTGTCGCTCATCGTGCGCTCGCCTCCTGCTTGTGGGCTTCGATCCGCCGCGCCAACAGGCCCAGTGGCACCGAGATCACGAGGTAGATGAGCGCCGCCTCGAAGAACAGCAGCACGCCCTCCTTCGAGATCTTGGCGTAGCTGTTGGCCGTGTAGACCATCTCGGTGACGCCGATCACCGAGGCGATCGACGAGTCCTTGATGAGGCCGATCGAGTAGGTGGTGAGGCCGGGCTGCATGGCCCGCATCGCCTGGGGTGCCACCACCCGGGTGAACGACGTCCAGCCGCCCAGGCCCAGGGCGTTGGCGGCCTCGAACTGGCCCTTGCGCACCGCCAGCATCCCGCCGCGGAAGATCTCCGCCAGGTAGCCGGCGGTGATGATGCCCAGGCCGATGATGGCCGCCGGGATCGGGTCGAGCATGATGCCCAGGTTGGGGAGCCCGAAGTAGATCATCAGCAGCCAGACGATCGGCGGGATGCCGCGCGCCAGGTCGACGATGAAGCCGGAGATACCCCGCACCACCATGAGGCGCGCCCGCCGGGCAAACATCAACGGAATTGCGAGGACAAATCCGAGTCCGAATGCGCCGAGCGTGACGAGCGCCGTATATGGAACGGCCGCGATAATTGCGGTGAACCCTTCCATGGCATCTCCCACCCGGTAGTCTGGCCAACTTCAACTGATATGGTGACACTAACTTCGCGATGTTTCATTGGTATTTCATTGAATCGATATGAACTCGATATGCGGTTACGAATGCGTTACGCGCCCACCGTCAGCAGGCACTTGATCGACTCGCGGCGGTCCATCAGCTCGTAGGCCCGGCCCACCCGATCCAGCGGCAGGGTGGCGGTGAACACCCGGCCGGGGTGCGAGCGGCCGGCCAGCACCTCGTCCATGAGCAGCGGCATGTACACCCGGGCGGGGCACATGCCGCCGGTCAGCGTGATGTTGTGCATGAACAGCCGTGCCGGGTCGATGCTCACCTGGTGCGGCAGGCCCACGTATGACACGGTGCCGCCGTCGCGCACCACGCCGAAGGCGGTGTCGAACGAGCCCTGGGTGCCGACGCACTCCACCACGTGCGAGACCATCGCGCCGTGGGTGATGTCGGCCACCTGCTGCACCGCATCGGCGCCACGGACGCTGATGAACCGGTCGGCGCCCACCGTCAGGGCCAGCTGGCGGCGGTCGGGGTGGGCACTGCCGAGCACGATCACCTCGTCGGCGCCGGCGCGGCGCGCCGCCATCACGGCGCTCAGGCCCACCGCCCCGTCGCCGATCACCACCACCGAGGAATAGGCGTCCAACCCGGCCTTGACCACGGCGTGGGTGCCGGTCGGATAGACGTCCGACAGGGTGAGCAGGTCGGCAAGCATCGACTCGTCGGGTTCGTCACCGTCGCCGATCCTCACCAGGGTCGAGTCGGCGAAGGGCACCCGCACCAGTTCGCCCTGCCCGGCGTCGAGCACCTCGCGGCCCCAGAATCCGCCGTGGGTGCAGCTGGAGGTGAGCCCGGCACGGCAGTATTCACACTGCCCGTCGGAGTAGCGGAACGGCGCCACCACCCAGTCGCCGACGCGCACCTGGTCGGTGAGGGAGCCGGTGTCCACCACCTGGCCGAGGAATTCGTGGCCGATCCGGGCTCCGGGCGCCACCGAGGCCATGCCGCGGTAGGTCCACAGGTCGGATCCGCAGACGGCTGCGGCGCGTACCGCCACGAGCGCGTCCATCGGGTCGGTGATCCGTGGCTCGGCGACCTCGCGCACTGCCACGTCGTGGGGTCCGTTGAAGACGACTGCATGCATGGGCTATCCGATCTCGAGTTCGGTGTTCACCAGGTTGGCGGGACGCTTGCCCGCCACGAGGCGCTGCACCAGTTGTTCCAGGGCGATGCGCTTGCCGTCGGCCAGCGATTCGGTGGAGATGAAGGCGGCGTGCGGGGTGATCACCACGTTGTCGAGCCCGAACAGCTCGGACCGTTCGTGGTCCTCGTCCTCGATCACGTCGATCGCGGCCCCGGCGATGCGTCGGTCACGCAGCGCGTCCACCAGGGCGGGCTCGTCGACCACGGCGCCACGGGCCGTGTTCACCAGGAAGGCGCTCGGCTTCATGAGCGCCAGTTCGCGGACGCCGATCAGGTGGTGGGTCGCCGCCATGAGCGGGGTGTGCAGCGAGACGATGTCGCTGACCGCCAGCAACTCATCGAGCGTGTCCACCTTCTCGACGCCCCACTCGGCAAGGTATTCGGCGCTCTTGGTGGGCGCGAACACCACGATGCGCAGGCCCATTGCCTGCAGCATCGGCACCATGAGCTTCGGGATCGAGCCGAAGTAGACCAGTCCGATGGTGTTCCCGGTGATGCGGTGCGGCAGGCCGCCCAGCATCGGGTCCCAGCTGCCGGCCCGCACCGAGCGGTCGAGGAAGCTGATCTTGCGCACCAGGTCGATGATCATGCCCACCGTGTGCAGCGCCACGTCGGGTGAGCAGAATCCGGGGGCGTTCGTCACGGCCACCCCGTGGGCGGTGGCGGCATCGGGGTCGATGTTCGACGAGCCGATCGCCTGCACCGCCGCGATCTTCAGGTGGGGAAGTTGGTCGAGCACCGGATTGGTGACCTCGAAGTACTCCACCACCACGCCCTCGGCGTCGCCGACGGCCTTCACGAAGGTGTCGGGCCGGTTGTCGCCGGGCTTGGCGTCCACCAGGTCGATGCGGTCGGTCATGCCCCACTGCTCGAGCAGCGCGTGCTCGTAGTCGAGGTCACCGTCGATGTTGAAGTAGACCACCCGGGGGGTGCCGGTGGTCGGCTCGGCGACGCCCGGCGCCGTGGCTGCCGAGCTGGTGGCCCGCGCGGGGGCGGGCCGTCGGGCGTCCATCAGCTCGCTCATGCCGCCACCGCCTGCTTCGTGGTGGCGCCGGAGGTGTGCCGGGGCGCTTCCCGTGCCGAGACGGTGGTCAGGGCCTGGTGCAGGATGTCGAGGCCCTCGTCGATGAGCTCGGTGGTGGTGTTGAGGGGCGTGGCGAAGCGCATGCCGTTGTGGCGCACCCCGCACGACAGGGTCATCAGGCCCTTGTCGAGGCAGATGGCCCGCACCTCCTCCAGCAGGTCACCGCCGGGGCGCCCGTCGACGTGGTTGAGCTCGATGGCGCGCATCAGGCCCAGGCCGCGGGCGTCGGTGACGATCGGGAACTCGTCCTTCAGCTCGTCGAGGCGGCCGGCCAGGTAGGAGCCGACGGCGTTGACGTTGTCGAGCAGGTGGGTCTCGGCGTAGACGTCGAGCACGGCGAGCCCGGCGGATGCCACCACCGGGTTGCCGCCGAAGGTGCCGCCATGGCGTCCCGGACCCCAGGCGGCCATGATCTCGGGGGTGGACACCACGCCGCTGGCCGGCAGTCCACCGGCCATTGCCTTGCCGATGGTCATGATGTCGGGCACCACGTCGAAGTTCTCGGAGGCGAACATGCGCCCGGTGCGTCCGTAGCCGGCCTGGATCTCGTCGAAGATCAGCAGGATGCCGTTGTCGGTGCACAGCTGGCGCAGCGCCTTGACGAACCTGGTGGGCGGCACCACATAGCCGCCCTCGCCCTGCACCGGCTCCATGAGCACGGCGGCCACCGAATGGGGGTCGCGCACATAGGCGAACAGGTCGGTGAGCTGGCGCAGCGCCCAGTCGGCGATCTGGTCGTCGGTGTAGCCCTCGGGTGACTGGTCGGCGCTGGGATAGGTCACCAGGTCGATGCCGGGAACCAGCGGGTCGTAGCCGGCGCGGTAGTGGGCGCTCGAGGCGGTCACCGAGGTGGCGGCGATCGTGCGTCCGTGGAAGGAGCCCTTGAAGGCGATGATGCCCGGACGCCCGGTGTACGCCTTGGCCAGCTTGAGGGCGCCGTCGGTGGCCTCGGCGCCGCCGTTGGAGAAGAAGGTGCTGCCCAGTTCGCCCGGTGCGATCTCGGCGATCCGCTTGGCCCACTTGAGGGTGGACTCGTAGTTCACCACGTTGAACGAACAGGTGAGCAGTTTGCCGACCTGCTCGCGGATGGCCTCCACCACGCGCGGATGGCAATGGCCCAGCGCGTTCACGGCGATGCCCTGCACCCAGTCGAGGTAGCGCCGTCCGCTCACGTCCCACACATAGGAACCCTCGCCGTGGTCGATCACCAGGTTGGTGGCCTTCGACAGCGCAGGGCTGAGGTACTGCTTGTAGTCCTCGTAGGTGATCACATCGTCCTCCTCGGGTCGTCGCTGCGGATTCCGTGGCCCGTCGGTTCGTGGCCTGTTCAACCGGGGATCCGTACTGTTTGGCGCCAGCCTAGGAACGGTCCACGGCCCGTCCATGGGCCGTCTCGTACACTTTCTGGACGCGCATGGTCCCGTATGTACCGCGCGCGTAGCCTGCTGCCATGGCGATCACGGTGCGCGACCTGCTGGCGGCCCCCGAACTGCGCCTCGTGCTGCGCGAGCCCGGCGGCGAGGGTGCCCTGGACCGTGCCGTGCGGTGGATCCACCAGAGCGAGCTGCCCGATTCCACCGGTTTCACCGAGCCGGGCGAGGTGCTCATCACCACCGGGGCGGTGTTGCCGCAGGGCGCCGAGGCCGATTCGGACCACGGTCGTCGCCTGTACGCCGACTATGTGCAACGGCTGCGCGACACCTCGGTGGTGGCGCTGGGCTTCGGCCTGGGCCCGCAGCACGAAACGGTGCCCGGATCACTGCTCACCGCCGCCCACCAGGCCGGCCTGCCGCTGTTCGAGATCCCCTGGGCGATTCCCTTCTCGGCGGTGGTGAAGGCGGTCTCGCAGGCGCAGGCCAGTGCCGAGCAGGCGAACCTGTTGCGCACCAACCGGGCGCAGCGACGCCTCATCGGGGCGGTCGGACGGGCCGATGCGGCCCATGCGCTGGTGTCCACCACGGCCCAGATCATCGACGGCTGGTCGGCGCTCACCGACACCAGCGGGCATGTGATCACGCGCGCCGGGGCGGTGCCCCTGGAACGCCTGGCCGAGCTGGCCACCGTGCACCAGGGGGCCGGGCGCGCATCGAGCTTCGCGACCGGGGCGATGGTGCAGAACATCGACGGCGTGCAGGGCCGGCGCATCGGCCTGCTCATGGCCGGACGACGCCGCGACCTCGACTCGATCGAACAGTCGGCCTGCCTGCTCGCCGCCCAGTTGTTGGGGGTGCAATTGGCGTTGTCACAGCAACATCACGACGCCATGGCCGGGGTGCGCAACCTGCTGCTCGCCGAGGTGCTGGCCGGACGCACCCTGGCCGCGCAGCATTCCGACGACGTCGTATGGCCCCAGGTGCCGGCCGACCCGGTGCTGCTGGCCTGCGTGGCGGGCGACCCACGGGTGCTGGCCGAGATCCCGCTGGCCGACCTGCGGGTGGTGTGGGGCATCGTCGAGGAGCGGTTGTGGATCGTACTGGCGCCGGCGCAGCGCCAACGCCTGGCGGAGCGCCTGCGGCGTCGGGCCCTGTCGTTCTCGATCTCAGCGCCGTGCGGATGGGGGGACCTGGCCGAGGTGAAGCACGCCACGCTGGCCGGCTTGTTGGGTGAGGGCAGTGCGGGGCAGGCGTCGCTGCTCGACCTGTTGCCGCCGCGTCAGGCGTCGGCCTTCGCCACGGCGACGCTGGGTCCGCTGGCCACCGCCGAGTTCAGTGACCTGCTGGCCACCCTGGGCGTGTGGCTCGACCAGAACGGTTCGGTGGAGCGTGCCGCCGAGCAGCTGGGCGTGCACCGCCACACCGTGCGACGCCGGGTGCAGCGCGCCGCCACCCTGGTGGGTCCCAGCGTCGAGACCCCGCAGGGACGCCACGAGCTGTGGTTCGCCTGCGAGGTGTTGCGACGCGCCCGGGGCGGTGCCGACGCCTCTGGTCCGCGACCCGCCACCGGATGATGGGGTCGACAAAAGCACCGTCCACGGTGCTTTATCCGCACCTATCCTGCTGGTCCCCATGCCCACGGCCGTTAAGTGGGCACCTGTGCGGCGTCATTCCCGCACAACTGCCCACTCAGCGATCAGATGGCGGCGGGACCAGCCTGATCGGGCCTTAAGTGGAGGGTTTCGATGCGTCTAATCACCACAACCATCCACTGAGTGACGAACCAGGACGAACCGGACGCCACACACATGCCGCGGGCCGCCAGGCCGCGTCCGGCAAGGAACCCCACTAATTGGGCACCTGTGCGGCGTCATTCCCGCACAACTGCCCACTCAGCCGCCATCGCAACCGCTTCCGGCGTCACGGGCCGCCCATCCGACCCGCTCCAGCACTGACCGCCGCGGCCGACTACTCCCGCACCGGCCTCCCACCCCCGCGCTGGCTACGCTGAGGAGTCGGGCCCGCCCCACGCGGCCGGGCCCGACCACCACGCACCCGTGAACGCCAGGAGATCCGATGAGACGTGCAGCCCTGATCATTGCCGCAATCGCCGCCACCGCCGCGGGGGCCGTGCTGATCCACCGCCGCAACGCCCGGGCGCGCGATGCCGAGCTGTGGAGCCGGGCAGCGGACCCGATCGCCTGATCCACCACCGGACGCACCCGTCCACGCGCCCGGGGGCCCGTGCAACCCGGATCCAGCCCCTGATCGGGTTCAACCCATGACCGGCTTCAGCCCATGATCGGCAGGTCCTCGCGACTGCCGGCCTCCCAATCAAGCAGCAACAGGTGCTCGTCGCCACGCACCGGGATCGCCTGCGGAAAGCGCTCGGCACTCACCTGGCGACTCTTGTACCGCGCGTACTCGGGGGGCACCCGCCGACTGCCGACGCGCAGCCCCTCCTGCCAGGTGAGCTGCGCCTTGCCGTAGGGCGGCCGCAGGCTCAGCCGGTCGCCGGTCAGCGCCACGCGATGTTGCTTGAGCTGGTCGACGAAGGCCCCGATCGAACGGAACTCCCGCTCGTCGCCCAGCACCACCGCATATCCGGTGTGCACGCCACGCTGCACCACCTCGAACTCACTGGCGAGGTCCAAGGTGCTGGTCGCCACGATGCCCACATAGCTGCCGTCGCGGCTGCCGGCCACCCACGTCGGCCCCACCCGGGTGACGTCGAAGTCGACGAAGGGGAAGTGGATGTGCGTGTACAGGTTGCGGTTGCCCTCCAGGTGCCCGCGACGCCCCGACAGGTCGTACTGCACCAGCAACAGGTTGTCGCGCTGGGCGATGTCGGGGTTCACGCCGTTGCCCACCCAGCCACCGCCGGCCCAGCCATCGGACGCGCGACCATTGGACGCGCCACCGGGAACCCCGTCGCCGACCGTGCGGAAGGCGGGATGGTTGCCGAACACGGCGATGCCGCCGGGCAGGCACGCCTGCCACAGGGCCTGCTGGTCGCCGAAGCCGCCGGGGTGATAGCTCTGCGCGCTGCTCAACAGGTAGGCGGGAGTGCGGAAGGTCTGCACATTGCCGCGCTGCAGCGCCATCCCGTCGGTCACCGGACGCAGCGCCCTCAGCAGCGGCGAGCGCAGGGACGCCGGCACCGCATCCAGTTGCGTCATTGACGCCAGGAAGCGGTTGGTGGACTGCTTGGCGCTCATCCGCACGGCGCGGGTGGCCGACACCACCTCGCGGTTGGTGAATGCCTGCATCGCCCACCAGAAGCGGGCCAGCGCGGCAGGTGAGGTGCGGGGGAAGTTGGGGTCGGCGGCCAACACCTCGGGAACCTCGTCCACGTCGAGGCCCTGGGAGGTGAGCACCCGCATGGTGGCATCGCTGGCGGCGATCTCACGCAACGCCAGCGGCACCTTGTAGCGGTGGCGGCACACGAAGATCGCGCCCAGCTGGTCGGTATCGATCAGCGGCAGGGCCGGGCCGTAGGCGGCATCCACGATCACCTGCGCCGCCGAGTGCTCGGGGTGCATGCGCACCATCGCGCTGGCGCTGGCCGACGCCGCCACGAAGCGTCCATCGAAGCGGTGCAGCGCCAGATCGGCCAGCAGCAGGTCGAGCACCATGCTGGCCCTGATCACCAGTTTCTCGTCGCGGGCGTAGTCGATCAGCAGGGTCAGCGCGGCCACGTCAATGGCGTAGCAGTCGCCCGAGAGCCATTCACTGAAGCCATAGCGGAATCGATCGCTGAGCCAGCGCACCACCCGCGTGGCCCCGTGGCCCAGCAGTTCCCCGCCGCGGCGACGCTCGTCGGTGAACGTGTTATCGACAAACTCCTGGCCGGCCAGGTATTCGCATACCGCGAAGCTGATCTGGTGGCTCTCGGTCCAGGTGCACATGGCGTCGCTGCCGGGATGGTCGACGTCGTAACGGAAGCCGAGGATGGCGGCGCGCACGCGGTCGCGCTGCTGGTCATCGAACTGCCCGCGACACTCGAACCATGTCTTGAGTAGGAGCAACAGCCGATGATCGGCCCGGTCGACGCGCTGATCGACGTCGCGGCACAGCCTTTCCACGTAGTGCTCGTCGCAGCCGGCCATGCCGTAGCCGGGCCACTCGGCTGCGCGGTGGGTGGGGACCTTTGTGGGAATGTCGTGCAGCGACATACGCCTCCTAGGGGGGATCGAAGGTGTTTGAGTTGGTGGAAAAAACGATACGAACCGCCCCCCGGCCACAAATCGGCGCCCCGGCGATGAGTGCGGCAGGGGCCTCATTTAGGATCGCGAGACCTGCACTGGTGCAGCAGCGTGAAATGGGCGCTTTCCGGCACGAACCGGCGACGCAAACCGTTATCGCCGCAACGGTCGCCTGCCCTGTGGGTCGCTGACGGTCCACTCGCGACATCGTCCATGCGGGACGCCCACGCCCGGGGGCCTGCCCTGTGGGTCGCTGCCTCCCCGGAGGGCCCACCCAGCCGCCCGCGGGCACGCCCACCGCAGGGCTCCCGGCCGCGTCGGGGCGCATCTAGGCTGGTGAATCATGACTTCTACCCGCCTGCCGTGGCCCACGATGCCCGGCGGCTGGGACCGCGAGGGTCCCGAGCCGGTGTCGCGTTGGGACGTGATGCTCACCGCCGCCCTCATGGTGGGCACCAGCTTCTGGGGCGACCTGATGGCCAACCACCAGGGCCACTATGTGGCGTCCGTGCTCACCTCGCTGGCGATCACCGCGCCGGTGGTGCTGCGGCGTCGGCGTCCCCTGCTCATGCTGGCGATCGTGTCGGTGGCAAGCCTCGTGCAGTGCGTCACCGTGTCGGGACCCACCGCCTCACTGCTGGCCGTGCCGGTGGTCGCCTATTCGGTGGCCAAGTGGGTCAGCGGCCACGACTCGCGCCTGGTGCTGCTCAGCGGCCTGATCGGTGCCGTCATCGGCCCGCTGCGCTGGATCGGGTCGGTGAACTTCGTCGACGGCTATGCCGGACGCGTCCGCATGCTCGTGCTGCTGTTCGTGATGTGCTTCGCGGCCGTGCTGGTGCCCTATCTCATCGGACGCCGGGTGCGCGAGAACGACATCACGGGCCAGGAGCGGGCGCGCGCCGCCGAGCAGCGCTACCAGGCCGAGCTGGCCACCCGCGAGGAGCGGGCGCGGGCCACCGAGGCCCGGGTGCGCAATGACATCGCGCGCGAGCTGCACGATGTGGTGGCCCACTCGCTGAGCGTGATCATCGTGCAGGCCGAGGGGGGCAAGGCGCTGGCGCGCAAGAACCCGCCCGCGGCCGCCGAGACCCTCGACACCATCGCCGAGACCGGACGCGAGGCACTCACCGAGATGCGCCGCATGGTGGGCGTGCTGCGCGCCGGGCCGGGCGGCACCGAATATGCACCGCAGCCCGGCCTGGGCGACATCGCCGAGATGGTGCAACGCGCCGGCGACCGGGTGAGCCTGCAGGTCACCGGGGCCCAGCCCGCAGTGCCCGCCACCGTGGGGCTGGCCGCCTACCGGGTGGTGCAGGAGGCGTTGACCAACTTCTTCAAGCATGCCGGCCCGCAGGCCACCTGCCGGGTGCAGATCAACTACGGCGCGGCCGATATCGACATCGAGGTGGCCGACAACGGCATGGGTTCCAAGGCCCCCAATGACGGGGCCGGCAATGGGCTGAAGGGCATGCAGGAGCGCGTCGGGGCCGTCGGCGGAAAGCTGAATGCCCGCGCCCGGCGCACCGGTGGGTTCCAGGTGAAGGCGCTGTTGCCGATCGCCGCGAAGCCCCCGAAGGTCGCCACGTCAGAGCCCGCCAGTGCCCCGGCGCAGGCCGATGGCGGGGAGCCGGCCGACGGCGGGGTGCCGGCTGCGCAGCCCGCCGATCCCGCGCCGGAAGGTCGCGTCGATCGCGGAGCGCCGCATCAGGCGTCCCCTCAGGGGCCCGGGCACCACGACGGGCCGGTAGCGTGAGGCGACAAGGTGACGCGATGACGAGGAGAACGCATGTCTGATCCGATCACGGTCTTTCTGGCGGACGATCAGGAGCTGGTCCGCAGCGGGTTCCGCATGCTCATCGACGCCGAGGACGACATGGAGGTGGTCGGCGAGGGCGTCGACGGGGCCGATACCGTGCGCCAGATCGCCACGCTGCGTCCCGATGTGGTGCTGATGGACATCCGCATGCCGGGCATGGATGGCGTGGAGGCCACCAAGCAGGTGGTGGCGCTGGACAATGGCACGAAGGTGCTGGTGCTCACCACCTTTGACCTCGACGAATATGTGTTCGCCGCACTCAAGGCCGGCGCCTCCGGCTTCCTGCTGAAGGACACCCGCCCGGCCGACCTGCTCAGCGCGATCCGTGCGGTGGCCGCCGGTGATTCGGTGGTGGCTCCCAGTGCGACGCGCCGGCTGCTCGACCATGTGGCGCCCACCCTGCCCGACCACGTGGGCGAGCCCGACGAGCGCCTCGACGTGCTCACCGACCGCGAGCGCGAGGTGCTGGTGGAGGTGGCCAAGGGCGCCACGAACGCCGAGATCGCCACGAACCTGTTCATGGCCGAGGGCACCGTGAAGACCCACATCGGACGCCTGCTGGCGAAGTTGCATTGCCGTGACCGCGTGGGCCTGGTGCTGTTCGCCTATGAGACGGGACTGGCGCCCGCCTGAGGTGGGGCGGTTCGGCGTCGGCCATCCCCCCAGATATCGCCCTGCCGCCGGGCCCCGGCATCCTGCGGCCCACATGCTGCGATCCGCCGCCCTGTGGACACCGTTAGGTGGACAGTTGTGCGGCAATGACGCCGCACAGTTGACCACTTAGCGCCCGATCCGGGACCGCGGCCGCGTCGGCGTCCGGGTCGGCACGCTCCCCTCCGGCGCCGACCACCACCCCCGGCCGACCCCGTCCGGCCAACACGCGACACGAACGGGCAACACGCACCCCGTGCGGGCAACACCCGCGCGTGCTCGGACAACACCGGCGCACACACCTGCTCGGGAGGCTGTTGGGCAAGGAGGTCACCATGACCACGCACCCGCAGTTCACCCGCCCCGTCGACGCAGAGGCCGCACCCCTGCATGCAGCGCGCACCTCGAGCACCGACATCGCCGTCGACAGCGCTCGTCCGGCCGGCATCGCCGCCCACACCAGCCCCACCGGACACACCGCGGCCATCGGTCAGCTGGCCGAGGTCCGTCAACAGCGGGGCACGCCCACCCATGACGGAGCCATGATCCTCCAGCGCGCCGCTCAGCCAACCCGGCCGGGCACACGACGCGCGGCCCGTCCCACCGAGGCACCCCTGACCCGCATCAGCGCGGGCACGCGGGTCTCCAGCGCCGACCCGGTGGTCGACGCGCTGCGCACCGAGTGGCAGGGATGGCGCGACCAGCCCCTCCCCGACGCATGGCGCTGCGCCTGCCCCGAGCTGGCGCAGGTGCCCAGCTTCCGGCAAGCACTCGAGGTGGCCTGCCTCGACGATGTCGCCGCCTTCCTGGTGATCGCCTGCCAGGGCGGGGGACGCCGCGCCGGCCGCCTGCTCGTCCAGGCACTCTTGCCACGACTGGCCGCGCAGGCCTCCCGTGACCGCCGCCACGAGGTGGGCGACTATGTCTCAACGCTGTGGGAGCTGCTGCACGACTTCCCCATCGAGCGTCGCACCCATGCTGTGGCCACCAACCTGGTGCTCGACACCCGCAAGCGCCTGCACCGTGCCGCGGGACGGGAGGTGCCCTGTTCGCAACCTCCCGAGCCACCCACCCCACCAGCCAGCAGCAGCCGGGAACGCGCCGCGGTGATCATCGACCTGGCGGCCCGTCGCGGACTCATCACCGCACCCAGTGCCGAGGTGCTGCGCAGCGTCTACCTGTACGGCCTGTCGGGACGCGAGGCCGCCGGACGACATGAGATGTCCGAGGACATGGTGCGCTACCGGTGCAGCTCGTCGGTGAAGCGCCTGCGCCGGCACATGAGCGATCTGGCGGGTTGAGCGGCCCGACACGCCAAGAACTTCAGAAGAATCTCAACCGGTTCTTGAGACTCCGCCACGCGTACCGGGCGCCAGATCCTGAGAGCGGGTCCAAAACTGAGAGCCAATTCTCACGTTCTGTTCATGTGTGTGTAGCATCGGACCAAGGTTGAGGGCTGATGCAGCACTCATTTCCCCGCACACAGCAGTCGCCGGGGGAATCGAGCAGAGCCGACCCACAACCGTCGTGAGGGTCCCCGGACCTTCACCCATAGACGCCCAGGGGGCTGTTGGGGGTGACCAGCAGCCCCTTGGTGCTTTTCTCCTCCATGTCGTGCATCCCCTCGCCGACTGATGCCCCGCGTGCGCCGGCGGCAGCGCGATACGATTCGGATGCTCTCAGCGCCGACCCGTGCAAACCAATCGTTCGAAGGGGAGTACGTGGAATTCACCCAACGACTGCGCCGACTGTGGCGCCATCGTGCGTTCCGACGCCTCACGCTGGTGAGGCTGTTCTCCCAGACCGGCGACGGCACCGTGCAGATCGGCATGGCGTCCTATCTGCTGTTCAGCCCGCAGAGCGCCACCAGCGCCTGGGCCGTGGCGGGGGTGCTGGCGCTCACGATGCTCCCCTACTCGCTGGTCGGGCCGTTCGTCTCGTTGGCGCTCGACCGCTTCCCGCGGCAGCGCATCTCACTGCTCGTCGACACGGTGCGGGCCATCTGCTCGGTGGTGCTGGCGATGATGATCGCCAACCACCTCACCGGTGCCGGCAGCCAGGTGGCACTGATGCTCCTGCTGCTGGTGATGCTGAGCCTCAACCGCTTCTCACTGGCCGGCCTGTCGGCCGGGCTTGCCTACACGGTGGACGACGATGAATACCTCGATGCCAGTTCGATCATGCCGATGATCGGGCCGGTGGGCATGATCATCGGCGGTGGTTCGGGCGGGGCCATCCGGCTGTTCGCCGCCGACCCGCTGGGCATTGACGGCGCCAATGCGCTGATCTTCGGGGTGGGCGCCCTGTTCTTCTGCCTGTCGGTGGCCACGTTGTGGCGCATCCCGAGGGCCGGGCTGGGCCCCGACACCCCCGACCACCACGGCTCGGCACGCGAGGTGGCCGCCGGGCTGGTCGACGGCTTCCGTCACCTGATGGCACACCGTCCGGCATGGTTGGCGATGGCCACCGAGGTGGTCGTGCGACTCGGCTACGGCCTGCTCATGGCGTTCGTGATCGTGATCTACCGCCACCATTTCTTCCCGAATGCCGACCAGCTCAACCTGGCGATCTTCGGCATCGGCATCTGGTTCCTGGTCAGCGGGGTGGGCTTCGCCCTGTCCGGAGTGATCTCGGTGCCGATCGCCAACCACCTGGGCGTGCGCTACTGCATCATCGCGATGCTGGTGGTGATGGGCGTCTCGCAGGCCGTGGTGGGCACGGTGTTCTGGGCGCCGGCGCTGGTGGCCAACGGCTTCATCATCGGCCTGGCCGGCCAGTCACTGAAGGTGCAGGTGGACACCGTGGTGCAGGCCCACATCGCCGACTCGCACCGCGGCCGGGTGTTCACCATCTACGACGTGGTCTACAACGTCGCCACCGTGCTCGGTGCCGTGATCGGCGCGCTGCTGCTCGCCCCCGACGGGGTAAGCCCCGCCCTGACGATCGGCGCCGGCGTGTTCTACCTGCTTGCCGCGCTGGCGTTCACCATCGGATCCCATTCGCTGGGCAATGCCACCTTCAACAAGGGCACCCGCGCGGTCTCGCCGGTTGAGGTGCCCTGATGGGCCACATCCTGTCGTCGGCGTTCACGCTGTTCCTGGTGATGGACCCGTTGGGCAATATCCCGCTGTTCCTCACGGCGTTGCGCCATGTGCCGGCGTCACGACGCCAGAAGGTGCTCGCCCGCGAGTTGTTGATCGCCCTGGTGATCATGGTGATCTTCCTGCTTGCCGGACGCGGCCTGCTCGCCGTGCTGCACGTCACCCAGCCCGCGCTTGCGACGGCCGGGGGCCTGATCCTGCTGCTCATCGCGGTGCGGATGATGTTCCCCACCCCCGAGGCCTCGCTACGGGAACGCACCTTCGAGGAGCCGCTGATCGTGCCGCTGGCGGTGCCCTACACGGCCGGGCCCTCGGTGCTTGCCATCGAGGTGATCATGATCAACCAGACGCCCGACGCCATGCCGGCGCTGCTCGCGGCGGTTGGCTTCGCCTGGTTGCCCACTGCGCTGATCCTGTTCTTCGCCGGATACCTGCACCACTGGTTGGGCGAGCGGTTCCTCACCGCCATCGAACGCCTGATGGGCATGATCCTGATCATCGTGGCCACGCAGATGCTCATGGGCGGCGTGAAGGAGTTCTTCGGCTTCTGAGGCGTCCGGCTCATGCCAGCCGTGCGCGGGCCTGGCCCTCCATCACCTCCTGCAACAGTTCGACGGTCTCGTCCTGCAGGTCGACGCCCAACAGCCGTGCATGGCGGGTGATGTGCAACACGAGCCGCTCCACCTCGAACCGGTTGCCGGCCAGGTGCTCGGAGCGCAACCGCAGGCGCAGCAACATCTCGTCCTCCGGGGCGGCGCTCAATGCCCGTGCCGCAGCCCACCGGGCGAGGTCGACGTTCCCGGCGGCCAGGCCGCGTTCCCCCAGGGTGACCCCGATGTCGCGGATGGTGCACACCATGTCGGTGCGCAGTTCCTCGGCCCAACGCCATTCGCCGGGTGCCGCGTCGGCCAGTGGCGCGCCACGCACCATCGACAGGGCGGCCACCAGGGCCTCATCGCCGGCCTTGTTGACGCCCACCGAGATCAGCAGCTGCAGCTGCTCCCAGTCGGAACTGACGCCGGGATGCAGCGCGATGTGGCCGGTGTAGGCATCGGGCAGATAGGGCTCGCCGGCCTCGTCGGCCCCCAACCAGGCACGCAGCCGCGACATGTTCGAGCGTCGGGTGGTGTCGGCGATGAGCAGGTCGCGTGTCATGCGCACGGCGTTCGATCCGGGATGGTGCAGGATCCATGCGCAGTATTCCTGGCACTGGCGCACGGCCCGGCTGGGCTGGCGTCCCCGGGTGTTGACCAGCTCAACCGGCCCCAGGATCTTGAGGAAGGGTGCATCTATCGGCGGCGCAAGCACGGTGGACTCCTCCGGTAATGAGGTGGCGGGAACGGTGGGTAGGGCGACGAGCGGCACATCCGCGCCGGCGGGTGGGCCGGCATGGGGGTCGCCGTCACCGTCGAAGCGCCACCACCACGCCTCCTCGTAGTCGGTGTCGTCCGCGGCGTCGAGCAGCTCGACGATGGCCCGGCGTGCCGGCGGCATCACCAGGTCGGGGGTGAACTCGGTGCCCCGCCAGCGGGCCCGGTCTTCGCCCAGTACGAGCGGGCACTCGTGCGCGTCGTCGTGGCAGACCACCGCGATTCCCAGGCGCCGCAGCGCCTCCGGACTCTCGGTGCATGGGTCGTGCAGGAAGAACACGGCGGGCAACCAGGCGTCGCGCAGCTCCGGGTCCAGGCGCAGGACGTCGGCGTCGCGATCGGGGGGCAGGTTTCCGCTGCGGTGGGCGACCAGGGCCGCCAACCGCGCCGCCAGGTCGTCCTCGCTGGCCGCGACGAGCAGGTTCGGTGCTTCGAGGCGTTCCAGCCAGCCACAGTCGGGTGGCACATGCACTTCGGCGACGGCCTGGTTGGCCGACAGCTGCACCGCCATGGCGGCGAACAGGCCGGTCACCAGTTCGGTGTCGGGGGAGCTGACCGCCAGCACCCCCAGGGATGCGAGGTCCAGGCGCACCGGGTCGTCCCCGGCGACGCCCAGCTGCACGGCCCCGCCGCCTGCGTCCTGCGGGATCAACCCACCGGGGCCCAGGTCGTCAGGGGCCGGGTCGTCAGGGTCCATGTCTTCAGGGCCCATGTCGTCTGGGCCCGGGCCACCGGCCTCGATGTCGCCACGGTGCGGGACACCATCAAGGCCCCCAGTGGCCGGATCAATCACCGAAGGGTCGCCACGGTCGCCAGTGCTGAGGCGTCCGACCGGCTCGTCCGGCCATGATCGATCAAGGGACGAGCTCCGGGCCCCGGGGCGGGAGATCTCGAGGACATCGGCCACATCGTCCGCGCCGGGCGCGCCGGGCGCGCCGTGCATGCCCCGCACCGACCCGGGCGACGCCGAGACCGCGGCAAGGGCCGCTCCGGCGCGGGCGCTGTCTGCACCCACGGCGTGGCGGCGGCGTCCCAGCGGACGCGCATTGAGCTGCCAGCGACGCCGCAGTCCCAGCACGCCCAGTACGGCAGCGGCGGAGGCCGCCCCGATCGGGCCCACCAACGAGAGCACCTGATTGCGCACATCGCGCTGGCTGCTCAACACCGCTCCGTCGCGCGCGGCCTGCTGAGCGGGTTCCTCACCGGTCGCCGATTCCGCCACTCCCGTCCAGCGCGCGATGTCCGAGGCGCCGGCCTCGTCTGATGACGCCTCGCGCGCGGAGGTCTCCTCGCCGGAAGACCCCTGCGATGCGGCGTCGTGCCCCTCGCCGGCGGATTCGCTCGCAGGCCCGTGCGCGCGTGCCGTGCCGGAACTCGCGTCGGCCACGGCATGGTCCCGGGATTCCTGCTCCCCGGCCGCTGGGTCGGCATCTGCTCCCACGCCACCGGCCCGGGCCACCTCGTCCGGCGCTGCTGCGTGGGCGTCGCCGCCTGCGTTTCCGGGCACCACGGCCCGAGCCCCGGTCCCTGTCCCGTCAACCAGTTGGAAGTCGGCACGCTGGGGGCCGGCCGGCTGTGAACCGGCCGTTGTGGCGGGCCCCTGCCCCGGTGCCACCGCGGGCAGCACCAGGCGCTGTCCGGGGTGGATCAGGTCGGGTTGTGGCACCTCCCCCGCGTTCGCGGCGGCCAACAGGGGCCACTGCGCACCGCCACCCAGATGGGTCTCAGCCAGCTGCCACAGCGTGTCGCCCGGGGCGACGACAACATCGCCGCCGCCATGGCCGGCACCCGATGGATCCGGCGACGCGGGTGGCTCAGCGGGCACTGCCGCTTCCCCGTTCCCGCCCGCATCCGGCTGTCCGGCTTCGTCGGCCTGCCCCGTTCCGGTCGCTGGCCCAGCATCATCTGACAACCCGGCATCATCTGACAACCCAGCATCATCCGAGAACCCGGCGCCTTCCGGCGACCCTGGATCATCCGGCGACCCTGCATCGAGGGATGGCTCCGCCGACTCGTCCACACCGTCGTCGTCCGTCACGATGGCCGAACCATCCGGACCGCCGTCGGACAGGACGGCCACGCCGTCCGGATCGTCCTCGTCAGACGGGGCGTGCGCCCCGAACTCCTCATTGAGCAGCTGGACGGTCGAGTTGGCGACGGCCCCTTCGGATGCGTGCGATCCCTCGGGAACCGCCGTGTCCTGCAGGGCGTCGGGCACCGTCGCGCCGGGAATCTCGATCATCACGCCCACGGGCAGGGCGTCCACGGCGGAAAGCCCCAGCGTGGCGTTCGCCCCGACGATGTCGCGCCACTGTTCCCCGGCGCCGTAGTAGTGCTCGGCCAGGGTCCACAGGTCGTCACCGGAGACGATCTGGTGCCACTGGGAATCGGCCCGAGGGCTTGTTGCTGCCGAGTCGGTACGGGAATCCCGTGACGGTGCTTCCTGCGCATCTGCTGCGGCCAGGGGCGTCGCAGCCGCCGGCCCCTCCCCCGCTACTGACTCCGCAGACACTGCGGCCGACGTGGACGACACCGAGGCACAGGGCGCGGAGTTCGTCGCAGCCGATTGCACGCCGATCAGCCCGGCGATGGAGGCGACGAGCACGGCGGCGGCCGGACCGAACAGCCGTGATCCCGGAAGGCGCACCGAGATGCGGCCATGGCTCACCGCCGACAGTGCCTCGGCCACCACCGAGCCGGTGAGCATTGCCCACGCGACCCAGCCGAGCACGGTGAGGGCCAACAACACCAGGGAGCCGTCGTCGGGACGCGAGAGGATGCCCGACCACTCGATGCTGAACAGCAGGTCTCCGCGGCCCCAGTGCACCAGGGCGATGGCCCCGCCGGGGACCAACGCGAGCAGCACGAGCAGGGACGTGACACTCGACAGGACTCTTCTCATGGCCTTCGCTCCTTGTAGGTGTCCAGCCGCGACACGGCATGGCCGGTGGCTTCCAGGGTCCCGGGCATCGCCAGCACGAGGTCCGAGAACGCGACCCGGCAGGTGACGTCGACGCCGATCTCGCCGGAGCGGCCCGCCGCCAGGGAGAAGGCCGAACCGTCGACCTGCACCTCGGGGTCGACACAGTGGCTGGACACGGCGTCAAGGTCGGCGGCGATGGCCGATCGGGCGGCCTGGACGGCCTTGTCGTGGGTTGCGGCAAGGCTCGCTGCCCGGGCACCGGCCGCGGCGGCGTCGTGCACCTGGGCACGCACCGACCAGATGCGCCACCCGGCAGTCATCAGGGCGATGAACAGGACGATTCCGGGCACGATCACCACCACTTCGATGCTCACCGCTCCCCGCTCGCCGTGCCGGCTCTCCCGCCGACCTGCCTTCCGACCTACCCACTCGCGCGGGCCGGCCCACCTGCGGCGTCCCGAGCTCTCCGGGGACGCGGCTTCGTGCACGGCCCTGCCGCCGACGTGTCGGCCGGTCCGGCCCAGCGTGTTCACGGTGTGGTCAACCCCTCCTGCTGTTTGCTTGCCCGGGTGCTTCCCGGCCGTACTCGTCCCGGGCCCTACTGCTCCTTCGCGCGGGTGGCCGTCACCGTGACGTCACCCAGCCCGACGTCGAGTGGCAACGGAACGGTCGCCTCGACCGTCACCGAGATCTCCGTGTCACTCACAAGGGAGTGTGTGCGCACCGCCTCCAGTTGACCGGTCATGTCGGCAACGACCTTCTCTGCGGCATCCGAGGAGATCCCGGACAGGGCCTGCGTCTCGGCGGCGGTGAGCGCCGCCTGCTGCACGATGCTGCGTCCGTGCAGCCACACGCCGGCCTCGATGAGCCCGAGCACGATGAGCATCAGCACCGGCGCGAGCACGCCCCATTGCAGTGATTCGCTCAGGCCACGCTCGTCGCGCCGACGTCGCACGACGACCGACCGCGACCCCCGGCGGGTGCGGCCGGCCGCCTCACTTGGGCATATTGGATTCGACATAGCTGCGCACGGCGGCGATCACGATGCCGGCAACCACCACGGCGCCGGCCAGCAGCACGGCGTTCTCGGTGGACTGCGACAGGCCACGTTCATCGTCGCGGGCGCCGTGGTCGTCGCGGACCGCCGGCGTGGGCATCGCGACGAATCCGACGACCAGGGCGGTGAGGCGGCTCAGTGTCTCCAGTGCTCTGCTTGCCATGTGGATCAACTCCTTGTGGGGGGCGACCCCGGCGGGTGCCGGGATCGGTGGGGATGGTTCAGGTCAATTCCGTGCGGGGCGCCCTCATGCCACACCGGCCAGGCGCATCAGGGGCGGCGCGATGAACGACAGGCCGAAGACCATCACCGGCAACGCCATCCACAACGTCATGCGTTCGCTGACCTCCTGGGCCTCCATGCGCCCCGCACTGAGGTGGGCGTCGCGCAGTTCCTCCACGCGGGCGGCCAGCGCCTCGGTCAGTGAGGCGCCCTGCTCGTCGAGCTGCATGATGTCGGCGAGGTCCTCCAGGGGAGGTAGGCGCAGGTCGTGGGCCAGCCGCCGCAGGCCGTCCCAGGGCGGACGCTGTTCGAGTCCCGCCTGGGCCAGCACGCCACGCACCCGCCGGAAGATCGCCACATCGGACACCGATGCGGCTGCCGACAGGGCCTGGGTGGCGGAGCGATTGGCCATGCGTTCCAGCATCACGAGGTCGAACAGCGTCAGCAGCGCCTCGTCGGCCTCGAACCGGGTGCGCTTCGACCCGGCCCGCAGCGACAGGTCGGGCCAGCACCAGCCCAGTGCGCCCAGTGCCAGCGCCACCAACAGGGTGGGGGCACGCAGCGGCGAGCCCATCGCCGCGCTGACCGCCGTGACGATGGTGGGCAGCGCCAGGCCGGCCAGGCACAGCACGATCTTCTCGGCCATGAAATCGCCGATCGACCGGTCGCTGAGCTGCAGCATGCCTCGTGCGCGACGCCCCAGGGGCAGGTGCAGACGCGCATAGGCGTAGGCACCGAGGCGCTCCAGCGAGGAATCGGCGTCGCGCACCAGGTCTTCTTCGGGGCCCTGCCGGCCGGCCACGGTGCCATCCAGCGCGGCAAAGGCGTCGCCCATGCGCACCGGACGACGTGCCCAGCCGGCGAGCACGAGGAATGCGCCCAGTCCTGCCACGGCACCGGAGATGATCACCAGGATCGCTGGGTCAGGCATCGTCACCCCCGGCGGGGGCCAGCTCGACGCCGTCGCCCTGCAGGATGCGCTCCCGCTGCTCGGGCGTCGACATGCGGCGCAGCATCACCAACGAGCCCAGGTAGGCGGCCAACAGGCCGGCACCGAGCAGTTGGCCGGTCGGTGTGAGGTAGGGCGCCACATAGTCGGGGTTGAACACGGCCACGCCGACCAGCACCACGACGGTGATGAGCGTCACCTGACGCACCACGATGCGCGGTTTCGCCCGCTCGGTGGCGATCTCGCGCAATGACTGCAGGCGACGCCGGGAGTGCTGGCCCAGTGCCCGCAGGGCGTCGCCGGTGCCGGTGCCACCGCGGCGGGTGGCCACGATGAGGGCGGCGATGATGGCGTCGGCATCGGGGTGGGCCAGGTCATCGGCCATCGCCCGCAGTGCCGAGGCGGTGGACCAGCGGGCATCGAGCCTGGCGATCAGCCCGTCGACGGGGGCCCGCAGCACCGGCGCCACCTGGTTGCGGGTGGCCCGGATTGCGTCGGGCACCGACTTGCCGGTGGACACTGATCCGATGAGCAGCCGCACCCACCGATCGCAGGCCTCCAACACCTCGACGTCACGGTTCGGGGGCGCCGACAGCAGGCCGGGCAGCACCAGGATCAACGCGGGCACGCCGCCGGTAACCAGCAGCGATCGTGTGAGCAGGTAGCCGACGAGCGCGCCGGCCACCGCCAGTGACCAGCTGATCTGTTGGGCACGGGTGGCGCCGTGCCACCGGGCGCGCACCAGCACCGGGATGCCCGGGCCCGAGACATCGCCACGACGACGCGGCCTGCGCACCAGCCCCTCCACCACGGCGAAGACACCGAAGATGGCGGCGGCACACAGCGCGACGAGGACCGGGTTCATCGCCCACGCTCCCGCGACGCCGGGTCGCCGGCGCTCCGACGATGGGTGGCCGGAGCGCCGGTGGGCTCCGCGAAGGGGGCCAGATCGTCGAGCAGGCCCTGGCCCGGGTCGAACACCTGCGGCTCACCGGTACGGGAGGTGGCGTAGACGAGGTGGGTGGTGGGCTGGCCATTCTCCATCGATCCGGTGAGTGCGCGGATCTCGGAGATGAAGCGCTTGCGCACCCCGCCGCGCCAGGTGTCGTCCACCAGCGAGACATGCACCAGCAGGTGCACGTTGTAGGCGATCTGGCGATAGGCCTCGTCGAGGCGCAGCACACCGCCGGCCGCCACGCGTGCCGCGAGCCGGTCGATGGTGGATGCCGCTGAATGCGAGTGGGTGGTGGTCAGCGCGCCGGCGCCGGATTGCATGGCCTGGAGCATGGCGCCGGCCTCGTTGCCACGTACCTCACCGATCACCAACCGGGACAGGTTCTGGCGCAGGGCCTCGGGAATCAGGTCGGCGACCGTGTATTCGCCGATGCGGCGTCCGTCGACCACCTCGCCCAGGCCGATCTTGGCCTGCAGGGCCACCATGTTCTGACGGCGCGATTGCAGGTGGGTGAGCAGCTCGTAGTCGGTCTCCAGCGTGCCGAATCGCTCGGTGGCCGGGATCGCGCCCACCATCGCGCGCAGCAGCGTGGTCTTGCCGGCACCCTGGTCGCCGGAGATCACCACCGACTTGCGGGCCAGCACGCAGCGACGCAGCAGGTCGGCCACCTCGGTGGGCATCATCGAACCGTGGGCCAGTTGCTTGAGGCTCACCTCGGTGAGCAGGTGCTGACGGATGATCACCGAGGGACGATCGGCCAGCCCGAAGGCCACCGCATGCAGCCGGAACTTGTTGCCCAGCGCCACGGTGATGGTGGGGTGGGCGTCGTCGAAGGGCCGCGGCGGATCGGCGTTCTCGCCCAGGAAGCGCACGGCGGCCACGAGTTCGTCGTCGGAGTCGGCCACCGGGTCGAGCCGGGTGCGGCGCCCGTCGCCGAATTGGGCGAAGACGCAGTCGTAACCGTGGATCTCGATGTTCTCCGCCTCGGAGACCTCGAAGATCGGCTGCATCCGTCCGTAGCCGAAGATGGCGTCCTCGACGGCCTTCACGTACCGCTGTTCCAGGGCGATCGGCCACAGGGCCCGGCCGGCGCGGTTCAGCTCGTCGGCGTAGTCGTGCACGGCGCGCCGGATCAGCGAGCGGCCCATCAGCCGGCGATCATCGTCGGCCATGCGTCGGTGGTGTTCCTGCTCCCACCGGGCCTGTTCGGCGGTGATGAGCTCGCTGATCGTGGACCGCAGCTGGGCGACGATGGACCAGTCAGTGGTTTGGTGGCCCGACGGGCCGGGGACACCGCCCGCACCCGGACGCTGATTGTCGGCGGCCTGCATCGGCGTGCCGACGGGACGCCCAGCGGGCACCGTGCCCGGGGTCCGCACGCGGTGGGCTGCTCCTGCAGAGGTGGGGGCCGACTCGGATTCCTGCGGGACCCCACGCTGCGGGAGGTCCACCGGCTGCGTCCCGAGCGGTGAAGCGGACGCGGAAACGTTCGCCGGGGTCGTGACGACCTGGTCAAGGAGCGACAGGGCGTCGGCCAGGCCACCGGGGGACGGGCCATCCCCCCGGTCAGGGTGCGGTGCCCCATCCCCCGCGTGGAGCGGTGGCGCAGCCTGCCCCGGACGAAGGAACGGAAGGGCTCGTCCCGGGCCAAGGGGCGGCAGATCGGACGCGCGGTGGGTCATGGTCGGGGCCTCCCGGTTGCCAGCGGCGGGTCCACGGGGCCGGCCATCCGATCGCGAGCGCCCGGGGTGACGCCGGCGGACTGTACGGGTGCCCGGCCGATGCTCCCTGTCAGCGGGTCATGCGATCGGGAGGTCCCCGTCGCGAGGTCACGGGAGGAATTCGGTGTGGCGATCACGCGGGCCGAGACGGCCGATGCCGCCGCACTGGCACTGCGCATGAATGAGCGCTCACGGAAGCGGCGCGGCTCGTCGCCACCCTCGCTGAGCACGGCGGCCTCCTCGGGCTGCCAGGCCATGTCGGCAACCACCGGCACGCCGAATTGGGCCTCCACGTCGCCATCGGAATAGGGCCGCGAGGGGCCCACCACGAGCAGCCCCAGCTTCGCCGCAGGCGCCAGGGCTGCCGTCCGCTCACGAAGGGGCGGCAGGTGGAGGCGGGCGGCGGCCAGTGACCGCAGTGAGCTCCGCACCACCATCAGCACCACGTCCGCGGCACCCAACAGCGCCGAAGGCAGGCCCTGATGGCCGACGCGCCCGGCATCCACGATCACGTCGACCCCGCTGCCGGCCAGGCCGGCGAGGGCCTCGGCGACTTCGGGCCAGACGGGATCGAAGACCGCGACCGATCCCGGATGGGAGAACCCGGGCAGGAACTGCCGGGCGACGGGGCGGGACTCCGCCACGGCCGGGGCGCCGGGCCGCTGGTCGGCGATGGGCTGCCCCGTAGCATCGAACCGGCCCATGGCCTGGTCGGGAACGCCAGCCGATCCGGCGGGCGCGTCGTCCAGCAGGGAGACCGTGCGGTCCCACAACAGCGGGGCCACCGGACGCATCTCGCGGTGCGCCTGGGCAAGTTCGACCAGGCCGCGCGTGGCCAGCGGCCGTGCGCCGAGCCAGCCCGCCTGCACGGTCTGGGAGACATCGCGATCAGAGTCGACCAGCAGCACATCGCGCGGCCAGCACAGGGTGAGTGCCAGGGCACTGGTGGTCACGCCGGGTGATCCGGTGGCGCAGGTGAGCAGGACGATGGCCATCAGGCTGCCGTCCCGTGCACCACGACGAGACGTCCCGCCGCGGCCAGCGTCGCGATCCGCAAGGAGGCACCGGCCGGCACGTCCAGGTCGAAGTTCCAGGAGCCGTCGGACTGACGGCTCGGGGTGCCCACGATGGTGGCCGGCACGCTCAGCTGCTCAGCCCTGAAGCTGGCGTCATCGGTGGGCCCGGGGGCGGCCGAGATGATCACGGCCGAACCGGCCACAAGATCACCGGGAACGCGGCCGGCCACGAGGTGGACCCCCACGTGATGGCGCCCGGGACGCACGGTCTCCTCGCCCAGGGCGCTGGCCGGCACCAGCATGCCCTGCTGCAGTTCCACCAGGGCGGTGGTGCCGATCAACGTCGACAGCTGTTCGGCCCCGATGGTGGCGACGCCGGGCGCCGAACCGATGCTCGTGGTGCCCAGGTCGGCGCCGTCAATGGTGGCGCCACGCGGCACGGCGCGCACCATGACCACGACCTGGCGGGCGTCGGTTGCCTGGTGCCAGGCCACGGCGCAACCAAGTCCGCCGAGGCAGGCACAGAGCACGCCGATAATGAGGGTCTTCTCAGATGAGGGTGTAGGTCGGCCGGGCGCGTCGGTCCGCAGATAGACGTCGAGGTCTCCCGACGATGGAGGTTCCTACGCCATCCATCCGAAAGACCTCGACGTGTCCGACGCTACCCCGCCGGCCGGCTTCGGCCGCCCTGACCTGACCGCCTTCGCTCGACTCGACGGCCTCGGTCTGAGCGTGACCGGACAACGACTTGAACCGGATCGTGCGGTCCTCGCGTGCCGCGTGGTGGAACCAGATCAGTGGTGCCGACGGTGCGGCAGCGAAGGCGCTGCTCGTGACACCGTGATCCGGCGGTTGGCCCACGAGCCGCTGGGCTGGCGACCGACCGTGCTGGAAGTTGTAGTGCGCCGCTACCGCTGTGCCGACTGCGGACACGTGTGGCGCCAAGACACCAGCGCCGCGGCGGAGCCACGCGCGAAGCTCTCGCGCACCGGGCTGCGGTGGGCGCTGGAAGGGATCGTGGTCGCACACCTCACCGTCGCCCGTGTCGCCGAGGGACTCGGGGTCGCGTGGGACACCGCCAACAACGCGGTCCTGGCTGAAGGCAAGCGGCTGCTGATCAACGACCCCACGCGGTTTGAGGGCGTGAAGGTCATTGGCGTCGATGAGCACGTCTGGCGCCACACCAGGCGTGGCGACAAGTACGTCACCGTGATCATCGACCTCACCCCGGTCCGCGATGGCGCCGGCCCAGCAAGGCTGCTGGACATGGTCGAGGGCCGGTCGAAGGCGGCGTTCAAGACCTGGCTCGCCGACCGCGACGACGCCTTCCGTGACGCGGTCGAGGTGGTCGCGATGGACGGCTTCACCGGGTTCAAGACCGCCGCTGCAGAGGAGATCCCGGACGCGGTCACGGTGATGGATCCCTTCCACGTCGTGCGCCTGGCCGGTGACGCCCTCGACAGGTGCCGGCGCCGGGTCCAACTCGCGATCCACGGGCACCGTGGGTTCAGGGACGACCCGCTCTACAAGTCGCGGCGCACGCTGCACACCGGCGCGGACCTGCTCACCGACAAGCAGAGCGACAGGCTACGCGCGCTGTTCGTTGATGACGCTCACGTCGAGGTCGAGGCGACCTGGGGTGTCTACCAGCGCATGATCGCCGCCTATCGCCACGAGGACCGGCAACGTGGCCGCGAGCTCATGGAGAAGCTGATCACCGACCTCAGCGCCGGCGTCCCCAAGGTGCTCACCGAGCTCACCACCCTGGGCCGGACCCTGAAGAAGCGAGCCGCTGACGTGCTCGCCTACTTCGAACGACCCGGCACCAGCAACGGGCCGACCGAGGCGCTCAACGGACGGCTCGAACACCTGCGCGGCTCCGCACTCGGGTTCCGCAACCTGACCAACTACATCGCCCGAAGCCTGCTCGAGACCGGCGGCTTCAGACCCCAACTCCTACACCCCCGATTGGGATGAGCCGATAATGATCAACCGCGGACTTCTGCGCGCACGCAACGACGGGACTGCCCGGCGTGTGAGCTCGGAAAGTGATTTGCGGGGAAATGCCACCATGGAGAGATCCCTTTCGGCACGGGCCGGGGGGACCCGTGCGTGAGAAACATAGATGAATCCCATTCCGCAACTCAACTCAGATTTGCACCATTGTGGACGACCGCATAGTTATCCACAGGCATTGACATCGACGAATTCAGGCGTGTCGCCGACCCCGGCCAACGAGGAACTAAACCTGCGTCCCCCAAGAGATTGATGGCATTCACCCTTGTCATCACCGCAATGACGCCCAGCGGGCCGGCGAACCACAGCGATGCCATTCATCGCGCGGCACGGGCCCGCTGAATCCCCTTGGGGGAAACCGGAAAGATTCCTGCCGGCACGACGCCGAATCACCGCCAGCGGCGACCATGCCGAACTTCAGCGTGCCCCGCTCATGGTTGACGCCGCACTGCGCCGGGGAAGCCCCGTGAACGGCCACTGGACACGGCGCCCACGCCCGCACGGCCAGCACCCGCCGCGCACCATCAACGACAGCGTCCGGCCGGGAATTCGCCAGCACCGCCCGGGATGGAAACGCGCCGTGGAAGGGGCCGGTCAGACATCTTCACCAGATCCGGAAAGGTGGAGAAAAGCGGCCCACCACTAGGCCTTTCACCATGTTGGCTAACGACGCCTGATCCGGATATATCTCCGGAAGTCCTTGCCCTTGAAGGGATTGGAGATCGAGCACGGAAGCGTCCAACCGCGCCAGGCGGAGACGATCGTCAACAGGCTGCCGACAGCCATCGCAATCACCGCGCCCCACGCCGAATCGCCCAGCTTGTAGAAAATCACCACGAGAACCGATGAAACCAGCGCCGACGTGGCGTACAGGGTGTTGTCACCGAAGATCACGGGCATCTTGCGGCTCAACAGATCGCGCAACATGCCACCACCGGTTGCCGACACGACGCCCAACAGCACCGCCTGCACGGGGCCCAGCCCGAAGACCAATCCCTTGTGCGTTCCGGTGTAGGCCCAGGCACCCAGTGCCAACGCGTCCATCAGGGGGAACAGCCGTTCCTGGAAGACCTTGCGGATGGGCACGACGAAGGCCACCAGCGCCCCGACGGCCGCCAGCGGAATGTAGATCGGGTTGGTGAGCGCCACCGGTGTGCCGCGACCGAGCAGCACGTCGCGCAGGATGCCACCGCCCAGCCCGGTGGCCAGTGCGAGCACGGTGAATCCCACCAGGTCGAAGCGCAGTCGCTTGGCGGTGATGCCGCCCAGGATCGCATTGGCCAGCACTCCGATGAGGTCGATCACGAGGAATGCCTCGCCCATGATCGGCAAGGTGCCTGCACCGATGGGCATGAGGGGCTCCCGCTAGAGGCTTGGCCGGAAGGCGGTAGAAGTGCCTGATTTCACCGCGTGGACGCTCGCATCGTACAAGGCTGGCGCACGCCCACGATGCAGCCCGCAGCTTGTGGAACACCACCACCGCCGCGTCCACAGGGCCCCCTGGTCAGCCCCCTGAGCCCTACCATGGTGCCGTGCCCGAGCAATCCCGCAGCGTCCGCAGCCACCAGGCGATCATCGATGCCACTGCCGACCTGATCCGCACCCGTGGGGTGGCGGGCACCTCCATCGCCGACATCATCACCGCGTCGGGAACCTCGGCGGGCTCGATCTACCACCACTTCCCCAACAAGCAGGCGATCGTGGTGGAGGTGGCGCACCAGACGATGCGCTGGCCACTCACCGCCATCGAGGCCTACCTCAACCGTCCCGCACCACCCGCCGACCTGTTCGGCTACGCCCTGGACGCCCTGCGCGTGGCTCCCGAGCTGAGCGACCTGCTGGTGCAACTGGGCTCGGGCTCCCTGAGCGACGATGAGCTCGGCCGCCAGCTGCGTGCCGAGTTCAGCCAACTGCGCGATGCCCTCGACGAGACCCTGGCCGTGTGGGCCACCCGCAACGGCCTCACCGACGACCGGGTCGCCGGCCTGGGCCAGATGCTGGTGGGACTGGTGCTCGGCTACGCCGCCCAGCGCGTGCTCATCGACCAGTTCGATGAGGAGGCCTATGTGTCCCACGGCAAGGCGATGCTCGACGCGGCGGTCTGCCGACCCGGCAACGACCAACTCCCCGACGGGCGCTGACACCGGCCCGGCAGCGTGCATGCGTGCATTTCCACCCTCAAGAACCATTGACTGGCGACGCGCAGGTGGGAGAATTGAACTGACAACACAGCGGTTGTCACCCGGCCCGCAAGGCCGCGGCCGCATCGGTTCCGAAGGAGGAATCATGATGCACAGTCGACGCAGGCTCGTCTACAAGTGGGTAACGATCACCGTCCTGATGCTGGGCCTGGCCGTGGCCATCGACGTGATGATCGGCGATCGTCGCTCCGACATCGAATACCTGATGTGGTCCGTGACCGCCGCCGCCATCGGATATGCCGGATCCTTCGGTCACGACTGGTGGGTGCGCGCCGGCTTCTCCGGACGCCACCACCCGCTCGCCGGCTGAGCCGCACCAGATCGGCCCCACGACATCGGTCGCGCGACACCAGTCCGGCGTCGCAGGCCTCAGAAGATCAGCTTGCGCACCTCGGCGCGCGCGTCGGTCATGCCCGGGCCGTACCAGGCCATCGGACGCTCGGGCATGATGCGCACATCCATGCCCTCGAACGCCTCGGGCCCGTCGGTGGGGCTGAACGCATAGGGCTGGTCCATGAGCAGCACGCGGTCGGCGCCGCTGGCCTGCAGGGCGTACAGGTCCACCTTGGGATAGCGGGCGTTCTTCCAGTCGTCCACCGGCAGCGGGGCCAGGTCGACGCCGCTGCGATGCAGCACATCGGCCACATAGGTGTTGGGGCCCACGACCATCCACGGGTCACGCCAGATGCAGACCACCGCGCTGGCGGTGACGGTGGGATCGGGCTCGGCCCAGTTCTGCTCGGCACGGGTCAGCCAATCGGGCCGTTCCCTGCCCAACGCTTCGGTGAAGAGCCTTGTCAGGCTGGTGATCGCGCTGTCCACGGTGTCGATGCTGGTAACCCAGACGGGCACGCCATCGGCCCTCAAGTGCTCCACGTCGAACGCCCGGTTCTCCTCCTGGTTGGCCACCACGAGGTCGGGGTGCAGCTGCTCGATCACCGTGCGATCGGGATTCTTGGGGCCGCGCACGCGCGTGACCGGATGGCCGGCCACCTCGTCGAGGTTCTCCGGACGCACGCAGAAGTCGGTGGCCCCATAGATGATTTCGCGGGCGCTCTCGGCAAGCGCCTCGGTGAGCGAGGGCACCAGGCTCACGACGCGCTCCACGGGGCGGGAAATCCGCACCGGGGCCCCCAGATCGTCGGCCAGCAGGTCGCCGCCCATCAGTTCGTCAGACATCAGTGCTTCCTCTCGCTTGTGGCCATCATGGCACCGCGACCAAGGCCGCCCTGCGTCAGCCCGCAGAGGGCTCCTCGGCTGCGCCGGGCTCGCGCGATGCGTCAGGCGCACCGGGCTCGTCGGGCGCGTCGGGGGCGGTGTTGGCCGCCTCCTGCGGGTACAACATGCGACGCCCCTCCATGATCGTCTCGCCGAGATCGGCCAGCTGGCCGTCGGGGGTGAGGATCAGGAACACCGGCACCCACTGCAGCATGGGATTCGAGGCGCTCATCTCGGTGACGTCCTTGCCCACCTCCACCAGCGTCGTGTCGACGAACTCGCCCTCATAGGGCGAGCCGGTCTGGATCGCATTGATGAAGCTCTGGCGCCCGGTGGGGCGTCGCAGGCGGCCGCCGGCACCCAGCACCACGGGCCACAGCGAGGGACGCTGCATCAGCTTCGAGAACTCGGTGACCACCGGCAGGATGAGCAGGCCCTGCTGCTCACCGCGCAGGCTGAGTCGTGCCGTCAGCTCACGAAAGTCCTTGGCCACCTCTTCGAGCTCGCCGTCGGGACGGTTCGTCAACAGGGTTCCGTCGGGATTGACCGACACCCGGTAACCCTGGACCTGCCGGGGCGCCTTGCCACGCTGGGGGCCCTTCGGCCCTGTGCTGCGACTCACCGTGCTTCTCCATTCGATTGCCCATCGGGACCGTTGGCTCCAGCCCGCGCATGGGTCCACATTAATTGGACGCTCCCACAGCGCCAGCATCCCCCCGGTGCACAGCCTGCGCCGACGCCTATTTGATCCAGCCCTTGTGCAGTGCGTAGGCGAGGTCAACCAGCTTGCGGTCAGGGGTGATGAGGATGAATCCGGGCACCCAGTGCACCCGCTGGTCGGCGGCGTGGGAGGCCTCCGCGAGGTTCAGGTCATTGACCAGCGTGCCCACCTGCGCCAGCGTGACGTCGTGGTATTCGCCGTCGTATGCCTCGTTGGCCCCGAAGGCATCCATGAACGCATCGGGGTCATCGGGCGACACCAGCGCGCCGGTGGTGGCCACCATGATGGGACGCGGTCGCGGTGCGGCCATGCCGTCGCCGAAACCGGTGACCACGGGGATCTTGGTGACGCCGCGCTGGGTGAACTGCTGGTCGAGGTCGTCGAACAGCACCGCGAAATCGGGGGCGATCGTGTGGTACTGGTCGTCGTCCTCCATCTGAGCGATGCTTCCGTCAGTGTCGACCACCACCGAGAAGACCTCCAGGCCGGTGCCGGGGGTGCTTACGCTCATCGTGGATCTCCATTCGTCAGGCCGTATGCGCGCCACCTGTGGCGTGACTCATCAGGCAGAATGCGCCACCATCCGTGGCGCCGCGGGCCCCTCCACACTAGGGGGCACGGGGCCCTGGGCTGCCGGGGCCCCGCCGCGGGCCCGTGCCACGCGCGCCGCCCGGATGCCGTTGGCGATCACGATCACCTCGGCGCCCTCATGGATCAGCACCACGGTGGCCAGGCCGAGCACCCCGGTGATGGCCAGCGGCAACAGGGTGGCAATGATCAGCAGGGACAGGGCGATGTTCTGGTTCATGATGCGCCGCCCGCGCCGGGTGAAGGCGAAGGCCCCGGGCAGCAGCCGCAGGTCACTGCCGGTGAAGGCGACGTCGGCCGATTCGATGGCGACGTCGGATCCGCCGGCGCTTCCTTGTCCGCCGCGTGCACCCATCGCGATGCCGAGGCTGGCCGCCGACAGGGCCGGCGCGTCGTTGATGCCGTCGCCGATCATGGCGGTGGGCGTGCGCCGTGACAACTCGCTGACCGCGCTCGCCTTCTGTTCGGGACGCAGCCCGGCGCGCACATCGTCGATGCCGGCCTGACGCGCCAGTGCCTGCGCGGTGCGTTCGTTGTCGCCGGTGAGCATGGTGACGCCGATGCGCTGCTCGCCCAGTGCGCGGATGGTCTCGGCGGCCTCCGGGCGCAGCTCGTCGCGGATGCCGATGGCCCCGAGCGGCTGTCCGTCGCGGTGCACGAGCACCACCGTCATGCCGTCGGTCTCAAGCTGCTCAACGCCGGCGGCCCGCGCGCCGGGCGCCAGCCAGCGGGGACTGCCGACGGTGATCTCGTGGCCCTGCACACGGCCCCGGATGCCCCGGCCGGGGAGCTCGGTCACGTCGGTGGCGCCGGGCGCGTTCGTCGCAGCGGCGACGATGGCGGTGGCCAGCGGGTGGTTGCTGCCGCGTTCCAGCGCCGCGGCGGCGTCGACCACCTGCTGCTCGCTGACGCCGGCGGGGCGGGCGTCAGCGGTGGACGCCGTGCTGGTTGTGGACGCCGGGTCTGTCGTGGACGCTGCGTCACTCGTGCGCACGCTGTCCTCCATGGACCCACCGTCCACTGTGGACGCTGTGAGCACGCGCCCCACGCAGGGGCTGCCCTGGGTGAGGGTGCCGGTCTTGTCGAAGGCGACATGGCGCACGGCCCCGAACTCCTCGAAGGCGGCACCGCTCTTGATCACCAGGCCGAACCTGCTGGCGGCACCGATGGCGGAGACCACCGTCACGGGCACGGCGATGGCCAGCGCACACGGCGAGGCGGCCACGAGCACCACCAGGGCCCGGCCGATCCACACCTCGGGGCTACCCAGCAACGAGCCGAGCACGCCCACCGCCACGGCCAGGATGAGCACGCCGGGCACCAGGGGTGCGGCGATGCGGTCGGCGAGGCGGGCGCGACGGCCCTTCTTCGCCTGCGCCTGCTCGACCAGGGTGACGATCGTGGTGAGCGAATTGTCGCTTCCGGGCGCGGTGGCGCTCACCTGCAACGGACCCGAGATGTTGATGCACCCGGCGGAGACCGCGTCGCGCGAGCCCACCTGCACCGGAATCGACTCCCCGGTGATGGCCGAGGTGTCCAGCGAGCTGGCGCCGTCCCGCACGACGCCGTCGGTGGCGACGCGCTCGCCGGGGCGCACCAGCAGGAGGTCACCGACCTGCAGCTGCGACGCCTCGACGTCGGTCGGCTTGCCGTCCACCAGCACGGTGGCCGTCTTCGGGGTGAGCTCGAGCAGGGCGCGCAGGCCGCTGCGGGCCCGGTCCATGGCCTTGTCCTCAAGCGCCTCGGAAATGGAATACAGGAAGGCCAGGGCGGCGGCCTCGGCCACCGCACCCAGGATGACCGCACCGATGGCGCTGATCATCATCAACAGGCTGATGCCCAGGCGTCCCTTCAGCAGGGCCCGCAGGGCACCGGGCACGAAGGTCGACGCGCCGAGCAGCAGGCCGGCCCAGTAGAGCACCAGCGAGGCCGTATTGGCCTGGGCCAACGCGCTGACGAAGCCCGCGGCCAGCAGCACGCCGGAGCCGATCGGGAAGATCACCTCACGGTCGCGCCACCAGGCGAGCTCGTCGTGGTCGTCCGCGCCGGCGGGCGCATCGTGGTCGCAGCACTGCGTTGCGGAGCTCATGCCCGGGCCTCCAATTCGATCGGCTGGTCGGCCTCATTGAGGCAGGAATCGGTGGGTGTCACATCGAGCGCCACCTGCGCGAGCTGCACCAGGGCCGCCGACAGGTGCGCGCCGGCAATGGCATAGCGCACCCGGCGCCCCTCATAGGTGGCACTCACCAGGCCGCAATCGCGCAGGCAGGCCAGGTGGTTCGACACATTGGCACGCGACAGCTCCAGGTGCTCGGCCATCTGCGCCGGATAGACCACGCCGTCGACGATAGCCAACAGCAGGCGGCACCGCGTGGGATCGGCCAGGGCATGGCCCACCCGCGCCAGAGCCTGTTCGCGCGTCTCATGAATCATCACGGACGCAATAGTAAACCCTCGGCTGAACCATCACAACGGATTCCCATGCCGGACGCCGCCCCACCCGCGCCCCGCTCCCCAGCACGCATTCGATCCGAGCCGCCCCAGTCGGTAGGGTCGGGCAGGTTATGTGGCTCCCCTCATTCTTCAGCCGCACGTTCGGACGCGCGGGCAATAATGGCCGAATGGCATCTGCTCCCGGACACGTGCGGGTTCGCCCCTACATGGACTCCGACGCCGGCATCACGCGGTCGATCTTCCTGCAATCGGTCACGCTCACCGCTGCCGAGGACTACACGAAGCAGCAGATCGACGCCTGGGCCTCGCCCCAGGACCGCCCGCTTGACGAGTGGAACCGCGACCGGCAGGAATCGGGCACCCTGGTGGCCGTGGTGGCCGGCGTGGTGATGGGCTTCACCGACATCCGCGAGACCGGCTACATCGACATGTTGTTCGTCTCGCCCAAGTTCGTGCGTCGTGGCATCGGCTCGGCGCTCCTGCGGGAGGCCGAGAACCGGGCGCGCATCGCCAAGGCACCCCTGTTGTACTCGAATGTGAGCATCACGGCGCGTCCCTTCTTCGCCCACCACGGCTTCGTGGAGGTGGCCGAGCAGCACCCGATCATCCACGGCGTGCAGGTGAAGAACTACCGGATGAACAAGCACCTGTTCTGACGAAGCCCGTCGCCCGGGCCGGGGCCAACGTTGCGGGCAGGTCCGCCGCAGCCAGCAGCGCTGGACGCCATCACCCCTTGTCGGGGCCGGATTCCTCGTCGGCGCTCGCCTGCGGGGCACCCTGCGTCCCGGGCTCCTGCCCACCATGGTTGCGGCGCTGCACGGCATTGAAGTACTTCGCGTCCAGTGGCACCAGCCGACCGTCCGACTCCTTCAGCACGAACAACGGCACCCACAGGGTGTCGGGCAGCTTCTGGTTCATCTCGCCCACCACGACACCCACCCGGGTGAGCGTCACATCGTGGCGATAGCTGCCCTCATAGGCCGAGCCCTGCCGGATGGCGGTGGCGTAGGCATTGCGGTCCTCGGGCTCGTTGAGCACCCCGTCGCGGGTGACCTCCACCAGCATCGACTTCACCGGCTTCGTGCCCTTCTGCAGGCCCACCACGATCGGCAGCATCAACAGTCCCTGCGCGCGACCCACCGGGTCGGACTCGCGGGCCAGCTCGGCGAAGTCCGCCGCCACCGGCGTCACCTCGTCGCCCTCACGCACGGCAACCTCACCGTCCGCCTGCACCAACACCGGGTGCAGGTCGATCTTCAGATGTTGCGGCTCATCAGCCATGGCATTCCTCCACCCACTCGTCGCACATCCCAGCCCAGGGACCCCCGGTACCCGACCTCCCCGACGCTAGTTCGACGCGGGCTCACAAATCGGCCGTCTCAAGCTGGCGCGCCACGGCCTCGCGTGCCTCCTGCAGGTGCCCTATGCGCTCGTCGATCTGCGAGAGCTGGCGCACCAGTGCCTGCCGGGTGGCGTCGCAGAAGGTCGTCGCCTCGTCGGCAAGGCAGGGCGACAGCCGCTTGAGCTGCTCACTGGTGAGCCCGATCGCGAACAGGGCATGGACGCGTCGGGCGCGCGCCACGTCACCCGCGTCGTAGTCGCGGTAGCCATTGGACAGCCGCCGGGCCGCGAGCAGCCCCATGTCGGTGTAGTAACGCACCTGGCGGGTGCTCAACCCCGCCACCTCGGCGAATTCCCCGATGCGCATGCCACTCCCCCATCGATGCCCCGTCCCGAATCCGTGGATGGGCTCCGGACGCCGACTTGACCTTCACACTGATGTCAACGTTTGCGTTACCGCTGTGAAACGCATTCCAGTCCTGTCCTTTGCGGTGATGTTCCTGGTGGCCACCGACACCTTCCTGGTGGCACCGCTGCTGCCCGATCTGACGCGCCGCTTCGGGAACTCACCGCGCATCGCCGGATGGATGGTCTCGGCCTATGCCATCGGCTATTGCCTCACCGCGGTGTTCTCCGGGCCGATCTCCGATCGCTTCAACCGGCGCAATGTGTTGTTCGCGGGCACCATCGCCTTCTGCGTGGCCACCTTCGCCTGCGGGCTGGCCTGGTCGTTCCCGGCCATGCTCGCGCTGCGCTTCGCCACCGGGGTGGCCGCGGCAGTGGGCAGCCCGCAGATCTGGGCGGCGATCCCCCAGCTCGTGGCCCCCAGCAGGGTCGTCGCGACGATGGCCGCCCCCACCGCCGGCCTGACGATCGCCCAACTGGCCGGCGTGCCGGTCGGCAGCTTCCTGGCGGCCGTGTCCACCTCGACGCCCTTCTTCGTGGTGGGGGCGGTGGCGGCCCTGGTGGCGATCGCGGTGGGGATCTGGTTCCCCTCGGTGCCACCGACCGGTCACTCCGGCGGCATCATCGCCCAGTACGCGGGCCTGTTGCGCACGCCCCATGCGCCCACCCGGTTTGCCGCCTACCTGGTGTTCCAGTTGGGCAACTTTGCGGTGTTGTCCTTCGCGGCCACCTGGTTCGCCCGTGGCTTCGGGCTGAGCGTGTCGGGGATCGGCGTGGCCATGATCGTATTGGGCGCCGGCAACACCCTGGGTGCCGTCGTGGGGCCGCGCATCGTGCGTCGCGTCGGGCAGGGACGCACCCTGGCGGTGGCCATGGCCTGCTATCTGGTGGGTTACCTCGCGCTGCCCTTCAGCGCGGGCATCGTGGCCGCCGCCGCGATCCTGTCGGGCACCTTCTTCCTGGGCGGCACGATCTTCCCGGTGTTCATGGGCCTGTTGCAGTCGTTGACCACCACGGCGCGCGGCACGGTGTCGGCGTTGGCCAATATGTTCATGTACCTGGGCTCCACCATCGCGGGGATCATCGGCGGGCCCCTGCTCGCGGCCCTGCCGGGCTTCTGGGGCATCAGCCTGCTGGCCATGGTGGCCATGGCCGCGTCGCTGGGACTGTGGGCCGCCTCGGGTTCACTGCGCCGCATGCCGGCGTCCGCCGCACGGGGGTCACGCACCGAACCGGCCACCGGCTAGGCGATCCCCGTGATTGCATGAGGCCATGCCAACCGCCGTCGTACTGCAGCATGTCGCCTTCGAGGACCTCGGGCTGTTCGCGCCACGCCTGCGCGCACGCGGCTATGGGCTGCAGGTGTTGCAGGCTGGCGTCGACGCCCCCGAGCCCCTGGTCGACGCCGACCTGGCCGTCGTGCTGGGTGGGCCGCTGGGGGCCCGTCCCGACGCCGAGTTCCCGTGGATGGCCACCGAGCTGGAGGCCCTCACCAGGCGGGTGCAGGCCCGACGCCCGACGCTCGGCATCTGCCTGGGTGCGCAGTTGATGGCCGCGGCGCTGGGCGCCAGCGTCGAGCCCATGGGGGTCAAGGAGATCGGCTATGCACCGCTCACGCTGACCCGCGAGGGTGCCGATTCGCCGCTGTCGGTGCTCGGCAGCGCCCCGGTGCTGCACTGGCACGGCGATCGCTTCGGCCTGCCGGACGGCGCCGAGCTGTTGGCGTCCACCCCCACGTGCGACCACCAGGCATTCCGGCTGGGACCCAACCTGCTGGGCCTGCAGTTCCATCCCGAGGCCGATCCGGCACAGATCGAGCGCTGGCTGATCGCCTACGACGACGAGCTCAACGCGGCGGGCATCGCCCCGCATGCGCTGCGTGACCGGGCGCGCACCGACGGCGTCGCCACGGCCCGCGTGGCACCCGGACTGGTGGACGCCTGGCTCGACCAGCTGGCGTGAGCCGGCCCCTGGACGGGATCGGGCTCGTGGGGTTGGCCGACCCGCTAGTCTGCTGAGTATCCGGCCTTGCCGAAAGGATGGCAGTGAAGGACATCATCGTGTTCTCCGGCTCAGCCCATGAGCCATTTGCCGAACAGGTCTGCCAGCACCTGGGGGTGCGACTGTCTCCTGTGAACATCTCCCGGTTCAGCAACGACTGCCTCCAGGCGCAGCTGCTGACCAATGTGCGCCAGCGCGATGTGTACATCGTGCAGCCGCTGGTGCCGCCCACCCAGGACCACCTCATGGAGCTGCTGCTCATGGTCCAGGCCGCCCGGGGTGCCTCGGCCGACCAGATCACCGCGGTGATACCGCACTATTCGTATGCGCGCTCCGACAAGAAGGACGCCTCGCGCATCAGCGTCGGCGGCCGCCTGGTGGCCGACATGCTGAGCACCGCCGGCGTCGACCGCGTGCTCACCATGCAGTTGCATGCGCCGCAGGTGCAGAGCTTCTTCTCGGTGCCCGTCGACCAGCTCACCGCCATGGGCGTGCTGGCCCGCTACTTCCAGGAGCACTGCGAGAACTCCGTGGTGGTCAGCCCCGACTTCGGCAACGCGAAGAGCGCGTCCACCTTCGCCCGCCTGCTGGGCGTGCCGGTGGCCGCCGGCAGCAAGCGACGCCTGGGCGACAACAGGGTGGTGATCGACACCATCGTGGGCGACGTGGTGGGCAAGCACTGCATCGTAATGGACGACGAGATCGCCACCGGCGGGTCGATCCTTGAGCTGGTGCGCAAGTTGAAGGACCAGGGTGCGGTGGACGCATCGGTCACCTGCACGCACGGACTGTTCGCCGGCAATGCGCTGGAGAAGCTGTCGGGCGAGAAGTTCATCACCGAGATCGTGTCCACCGATACCGTGCCGGAGCCGGCCGAGCACTGGCCCGAATTGCACGTGCTGTCAGTGGCCCCGCTGTTCGCCGAGGCCATCGATCGCATCCACAACGGCAAGTCGGTGAGCAAGATGTTCGAGGGCATCGATCCGGTCTATGCACCCCCGAAGGGCCAGGAGGGCCTGTTCTGAGGTCCACCGGGCGCCTGTCGCGACGACATTCCGCAATCTGGCGCGGGATGGGGGCGGGCTGGGCGCCAACGTCGGTGCCCAACCCGCCCCCATCTCCATGTGACGACCATCCACGCACGGTTGTTCCCGCGCGAAGACCGTCCAGCCGCCTCAGTGCTGGGCGCGCAGCACCTCCCGACCGAAGGTGAAGGCACGCACCAGCGAGACGATGCCCATCACCACCATCGAGGCGCCGGTGAACACCATGAGCATCACGGCCGACCAGGCGGGCGTCACCAGCACGATGATGCCGGCCAGCAGCGAGATGATGCCGAAGGCGATGGCCCAGCCCCGTGACTGGGCACTGCCCGATTCCAGCAGCGCGAGCACGCCCTCCATGATCCAGGCGACACCAATGATGATCGCCACCACCACCAGCAGCGTCTCGCCGGACAACCCGGGATTGCGCATCATCACGACGCCGCCGAGGATGAACAGCACCCCGAACAGGATCGACAACAGGCGCGACCCGACATGGATCAGCGGGGTCACCAGCGCCATCACGATGCGGATCACGCCCTCGACCAGCAGGTAGGCGCCCAGGATCACCGCGAGCGCGATGATCGTCTTGCCGGGCCATGCGAGCAGGGCGATGCCCAGGCCCAGGGCCAGCACGCCCAGCAGCGCGAAGCTGGCGCGCACCGTGGTGATGGCCCGCCGGGTGAGGTCGGGTGCATTGAGACGGAAGACGTCCCAACCGGACAGGTGTGATTGATCAGTCATGACAACTCCAGACGGATGGACGCTCCATCCGAATACAACGTTATCGACCTTCGTCACGCGATAGCACGGGCGGCCACCCGCCAGCAATCGGCGTCAATCAGCTTGATGACGCGATAATCACGCGTCCCGGCGTTGCCCGACCGGAATTGTCGTCGCCTGACCGGAATCGTTCAGCTTGCGATGAGGCCCACCCGGGTGGGGATCTCCTGGCGCTGGCCGCCCACGTGACGGATGTGCAGGTCGTTCTTCTCGTCGGCGCTCTCGGTGCCGTCGGCGGTGGTGCCGAGCACCTGCAGCTGGGTGCGGTAGGCGCGCAGGGCCTCGACCACCACGTCGCGCGACCGCACGTCATCGGGGGCGAACCATGCCGCCCCGGGCACCTCGGCGGTGGGGTCGGAGACGATCTGGATGCACGGGATGCCGACGTTCTTGGCCGCCGCGCTGACCACCTGGTGGGTGCGCAGGTGATCGGGGTGGCCGTAGCTGCCGGCGTCGTCGTAGCTCACCACGGCCGACCATTCGCGCTGGCGCAGCCCCGTGATGAGGTCCTCGATCTCCTCCTTCTTCGGCGACTTGGTCAGCGAGATCGGACTCGCGTCGGGCGCGGGCCCGGCTTGCGTCGGCGTGACCCACACCATGCCGGAATCGAGGTAGTGGCGTCCCTGCTGGGCCGGTGCCCGGAACGGCGCCTCGCCCAGGAAGTACTGCTTGCGCACCCCGAGCAGGTCGCAGGCGGCCTCGAGCTCGCGCTCACGCTGCACCACCAGTTGGTCCTGGGTGATGCCGGCGGGCAGCACCCCGGGCACCACTTCGCCACGTTCGCCGCGGGTGCAGGTGAGCAGGTCAACCCGGGCGCCCGAGTCGGTGAGCCCGGCGATCAACGGACCCGTCTCCAGGGTCTCGTCGTCCGGATGGGCATGCACCACCAGGAGCGACAGCCCGGCCGGCTTGTTCATGATCTGGTCGATGATTTCTGCAGCAGTGCTCATGCCCTGTTCCCCTCATTGAATGCGGCGATGACTCGTCGATAGCTGTCTTCCAGGCCCTGTGCCATCACAGTCCAGGTGTGTTGGCAGGCGAACTCGCGGGCAGCGCGGGTGAGGCGCTGGCGCAGGGCGCCGTCGTTGCGCACCGATTGGGCGGCCGCTGCCCAGCTCGCGGGGTCGCGGTCGTCAAGCAGGATGCCGGTCTTCCCGTCGAGCACGGCCTCGGGGATGCCGCCGGTGCGGGCGGCGATCGGCGGCACGCCGCTGGCCTCGGCCTCCAAGCAGATGATGCCGAAGGTCTCCGAGTAGCTCGGGTTGATCAGCGCGCAGGCGCCGCGCAACATGCTGGCCAGCTCGTCGCGGCTCTGCGAGCCCAGGAATGTCACCTTGTCGGTGAGGCCCAGCTCGCCCACCAGCGCATGCAACGACGCTTCGTAGTCGGCGAAGTCGGCCGATGCCTCGCCGGCCACGATCAATTGCGGACGATCGTATTCGGGGATCTCGGCCATCATCCGGATGGCGAGGTCGGGGCCCTTGAGCGGTTGCAGGCGGGCGGCGAACAGGAAATAGCATCCGCCGGTGTCGTCCCAGGCCCAGTGGCGTTGGCCGGCGCGCAGTGGATGGAACTGCTCGGTATCGACGCCGGGATGCACCACGTCGATGCCGTCGAAGCGGTGGTATCGCAGCTCGACGGCCCGACGCTCGGCGTGGCTCACGGCGATCACCAGGTCGGACTCGCGCGCTGAGAGGGCCTCGCCGGCGACGCGGCCGGGTGACTCGGCGGGCTCGCCGTCGGCCAGGCTGGTGGATCCGCTGGGCGCGGCCACCGAGTGGAAGCTCTGTACATGGGGCAGTCGCCACTGGCGGGCGAGTGGCAGTGCGGCCACCCCGCTGAACCAGTGGTGGGAATGGATCACGTCATAGTTTCCGGGCAGGCGGGCCATGGCGGCACGGAACGGCTCGATGAGCTCCTCCGACGCGCTCTTGGCCATCGGGTGCGGCGGACCGGCGTCCAGGTTGAGCAGTCGCACGCCCTCGGCCAGCTGCTCGACGGCCGGTTCGCCGGGATGGTCGCGGCGGGTGATCAGGTCGACCTGGTGGCCGGCGGCGGCCAGCGCCAGGGCGGCATTGAGCTCCACGACGTTCATGCCACCGGCGTCCGCCGATCCCGGAGAGGCAATGGGGGACGTATGGAGCGACACGAAGCCGATGCGCAGGCCCTCGCCCATGGTGCCCCCTGTCCTCCCCCAAGCATTCCAGTCCTCCTTCAAGCATTCCACATCACCGTGCACGCGGCGAGGGTGAACAACCAGCATCCGCGCAGGGCGCAGCAGCGGCGGGTCCGGGCGCTCCCGGCGGGTATCACCGGCCGGGGACGCGCCGGGCCCTAGGCTCATGGCCATGACGTTTCGCCTGCGTGCCCGCCCCGTGATCGCCGCCCTGTCCGTGCTGGCTCTGGCCGCGTGCGCGCAGCCGCCCTCGGCGCGTCATACCGAGACGGGTGACGGACCCACCTCGCCCGCCTCCAGCGCCTCGTCATCGGCCACCGGGGCACAGGCGATCCGTGGCTTCGATTTCGTCCACGCCGACTGGTACGACGCGAACGGCAATGCCACCGTGCGCAATGGCGCGTCGGCCAGCCCCGAGGCCAGCGACAAGTCATGGGCCAAGGTCGATGAGGCCAATGCCGGCAATGCCACGCAGTTCGGCGACCTGAATGGCGACGGATTCGCCGACGCCGTGGCATGGATCACCGTGGGCAACGGGTCGAGCTACTGGCACTACGCCTATGTGTGGCTGTGGGACGACGCGCAGCACACGGCAGTGCAGCTGCACCAGCCGGTGACCGACGACAAGCAGTGCGGCAATGTGACCAAGACGTTGACGATCTCGGACGCGAAGATCACCGTCGACCGGCTGATCCGTGCCGGGGAGGCCTGCTCCGACCAGCCGGCGCATCCGGTGGCGAACACCATCGCGATCGAGGGTGGCTTCCCGGTGCGCGAGACGCCGGTGCGGGCCAGCACGATGCCGGCCCTGGCTGCTTCCTCCGACGCCATGCAGCCGGGCGCGCAGTTGAAGAAGCCGCTCAAGCTGGCACCGGCTGCGGACGCCCCCGAGCTGGACCTCGGCCAGGTGAGCTTCATCGTGCTGGGCGGTCAGCGCGGCACCCTCGACAACGGCTTCCACCAGGTGCTGTTCCGCGCGTCCGGTGACCCGGTCACCTGGTACACGGCGTACACCGACGAGATCCAGTAATCAGCCGGCGTCCATCGCCAGCTGCTCACCGGTCAACGAATACCAGCCGGTGCGGGCGTCCGAGCCCGTTCCGCTGGACACCCTGGCCACCACCTCGTTGAATCTGTCGGACCATGCGACCTGCACGACGCTGGCCGAGCCCTGTTGCGCGGGCAGGCCGGTGGTCTGCAGGTGCCCGACGAGGGAGGCGACATCCACCGCGTTGATGTCGAAGCGGTGGGCCTCCAGCTGCGCGGCATCGGCGGGCGCATCGAGTGTGGTGGTGGGCAGCATGGTGCCGTCGGCGGCGCTGCACAACCGCGACTGGCGCAGCCATGTGTTGGTGCCATCGGGCTCGGCCTGGCGCCACAGCGCCTCGACGCCGCAGCTGCCGCCGGTGATACCCAGCCCCGCCGTGGCGCTCCCGGCGTCGGCCAGCACGGTGAGCTGGCCCACCTGCCCGCCGGGAGCGAGCTGGCGCAACTGCCGCAGCACGATCTCCAGGGAGGTGCCGGCGGCGAACGAATCGAGCTCGTAGACATTGGCCACGCCGATGCGGTTCGGCGAGCTGAAGCCCTTGATCAGGTTGGTGCTGACCTGCGCCTCGGGCGAGTTGCACCGTGATGTGTACCGGATGGCGCCGCCCCAGCTGACCGTGGCGTCGACCTGGGCGTCGGAGGCCTCGCACTGGTCGTCCTGGCCACGCAGGTCGGTCCAGGCCGCCATGAGCGCGCTCGGGGCGAAGCCGTCGCCGGAGACCACGCCATTGGTGGGCGTCAATGGCGTAACTGTTCAGCTGGTGGGTTCGGGGGTCTGGCGGGGTGTGCGGCGTGTCGCGTCGCTGGTCCGGGGGCTGGAGGTGGAGTATTCGGGGCATGCCGCGGTCGCGTAAACCCACCTATGACGAGCTGGTCGGGCTGGTGGCCGCCCAGGCGGCCCAGATCGCTGAGTTGGAACGCCAACTCGGGTCGACCTCGCGCAACTCGTCGAAGCCACCCTCGGCAGACGGGTTGGCCAAGCCGGCCCCGAAATCCTTGCGGCGCCCCTCAGAACGGCACCCGGGCGGCCAGCCCGGCCATCCGGGTGCGGCCCTGCGCCAGGTCGATCATCCCGATCACATCGTGACCCACGCCCCGGACCGGTGCCCGGCCTGCGGCGGGGTCCTGGACGAGTGCTGCGACGTGGGTGTGGTGGCCCGGCAGGTGGTCGACCTGCCCCAGGTGCGCGCGGTGGTGACCGAGCACCAGATCCTCACCCGCCGGTGCGCCTGCGGGCACCTGACGGCGGGGACGGCTCCGGCCGGGGTGGCCGCGCCGGTCTCCTACGGGCCGGCGGCCCGTGCGGCGATGGTCTACCTGGCCGCCGGCCAGTACATACCGATCAGGCGGGTCGCGGTGACCATGGCCGACCTGCTGGGGATGCCCGTGTCGACCGGGGCGGTGGCCGCCGCCGTCGAACAGGCGGGCGGTGAGCCCCTGGACGCCTTCACCGGCCAGGTGGCGGGCCGGATCGCCGCATCCCCTGTCGTCCACGCCGATGAGACCGGGCTGCGGGTCGCTGGGAAGCTGCACTGGGTCCACTCGGCCTCCACCGGTCAGTACTCGCATATCAGTGTGCACCGGCGGCGGGGCCGGGCGGGGATGGATGCCGCCGGCATCCTGCCCGGCTGCACCGGTGTGCTGGTCCATGACGCGTGGGCCCCCTACGACACCTACGAGCACGTGGACCACCAACTGTGCTGCGCCCACCTGATCCGCGAACTGGTCGCGGTGGCCGACCACCACGACGCCCACGACCCGCCCGGGGCGTTCTGCTGGGCCCGCCAGGTCCTCGACGCCCTCCTGCCGCTGATCCGCGATCCCCACGCCGCCGCAGGACAGGCCGACCCCGGACTGCTGGAGGCCGGGCGGCGTCTCATCGTCGACGCAGCACGACTGGGTGCGGATTCGGGAGTGCCCGGGAAGGTCGGGGCGAAGCACCGCGCCCTGGCCCGGCGGATCAGTGCCCGGATCGACGACTACCTGCGCTTCGCCACCACACCGGGCCTGGCACCCGACAACAACGCCGCTGAACGCGAGATCCGCATGGTCAAGGTGCATCAGAAGGTCTCGGGATGCCACCGCACTCTGACCGGCGCCGAGGGCTTCCTCCGGCTGCGCTCCTACCTGTCCACCGCCACCAAGCAGGCCTGCAACACCTACCAGGTCCTCGTCGACCTGTTCAACGGACAGGCCTGGACCCCAGCCACCACCTGAACAGTTACAATGGCTGGTTGGCAACCAACTCGACGGGTTTCTGCGGCAGCGCCCGCCAGCGCTGCTCGGCACCGTCGCCGGTGCGCACGGTGACCTCCAGGGCGAAGTCCGTGAGCCGCAACGCGGTGACGCCGACCGCCCCGGAACGCTGCAGGGTGCTGCCGACGGCCCAGTCGATGAAGCCCTGGCTGGCGGCGACATCATCACGCGGGATGTCCTCTCGCATCCGGGCGCGCATGCCGGGCAGCACGGCGGCGATCGCCACGAGCACCACCAGCACGAGCACCGCGGGCAGCAGCGGGGAGCGGGGCGGGCGCAGGGACGACGCCTCAGCCACGGGCGTCCGGGGCGTCCACGGGTGGACGAGGGGGCTCGATGCCGGCGCCCTGCGCGGGCGTGCCGGCCATCAGCACCCGCTCGCTCAGCTCGTCGACAAGGTCCTGCACGCGTTCGATGAGCGTGCGTTCGGCCGGGCCGCGCGGGGTCGGTTCCTCCACGGCGTACCACCACTCGTCGGCCCAGGTGATGAGCGGCTCCCAGCGCGGGAACTCGGCGGCGGTGAACAGGGCGGCCTCGCGCTTGGACGCCTGGCGCAGCAACCGGGCCGAGTACCAGGCACGGCACATGGTGAGCACGGCGTACACCTGCTGGTCCATGCGGGTGTGGCTGCGCGTCCACTGTGGCCAACCCGCCGCATGCTGGCGCACCGCGCGCAGGAACTCGTCGCGGGAGAACTCGGGCAGCACGGTGTCGGCGGGGTCACCCACCAGGTCGACCGAGCGTTCCCGGATCGATTCCCAACTCAGCACGTTCAGCTCGGTGAGCGGTTCCAGGTGCAGGGTCTCGCCGGCCTCCGAACGCAGTCCGACGTGCTGGCCGGTGCGGAATCCCGCCAGGCCGGGCAGCCCGACATATTCGATGTCGATGCGGTCGCCCCAGCCACTGAACTCGTCCTCCACGCCGGCGTGGATGTCGCGCACGGTGTCGAGCATCGCGCGGTCGGGATCGACGTCGGTGACCACGAGCAGGTTGACGGTGGCCTGGCTGGGGCTGAAGTCGGTGTCGGCTAGCCCGCCGCCCAGGTAGATGCCGACCACGCGCTCGCCGACCGCTTCCATGATCGCCCCGACCAGGGCCATGAGTAGATCCTCTTCGACAAGCATGGCGCACCTCCCTTTCGTCCTATCCTCGCGCGTCGTGGCGCGCGATGCCACGCCCGGGGGCGACAAGCCGGCATGGCGGATGTCGCCGGCTGCTGGATCGTCTAGTCTCAGGACATGCAAGACATCACACTTCCTGAGGGGCTGCGTCTCAACGAAGAGAGCCCCACCAATGACCAGTCCGGAGCTGGGTTCGCCACCATCGACGTGTCGACGCGCCTGTGCACCGGACGCATCCACCTGCATGGCGCCCAGGTGACCGCCTGGCAGCCGCGTGGCGCCAGCGAGCCGGTGTTCTGGCAGAGTGCCCAGGCCCAATTGGCCTCTGACAAGGCGATTCGTGGCGGGGTTCCGATCTCGTTCCCGTGGTTCGCCGATGGCCGCTCACACAATCAGAAGCCGGCCCACGGCCTGGCGCGACTGGCCGATTGGAAGCTCGTCGACGCCTCCTCGACGCCCGGTGGCGAGGTGACGGTGCGCCTGCGCCTCGACGACGAGACGCTGGCGAAGTCGAAGTTCGCGCCGGACGCCGAGGTGACGCTGGTGGTGACCATGGGCGTGGCCGTCCAGATGTCGCTGGTGGTGCGCGCCGGCAGCGCCGCATGCCATTTCGAGGACGCGATGCACAACTACTTCCATGTGGGCGATGTCACCCGGGCCAGCGTCAAGGGCCTGGACGCTGCGCGCTACCTGGACAAGGTGAGCGGACGCGACGGCCAGCTGCAGGAGGGGCCGGTGACCTTCAGCGGCGAGACCGACCGCGTCTACCAGTCGGTGGCCAGCGCCTCGATCGTCGACCCGGTGCTCAACCGCACGATCCGCATCGAGAAGAGCGGCTCGGAGAGCACCGTGGTGTGGAACCCGTGGAGCAAGCGCAGCGAGAAGGACTTCGGCATGGCGCCGGGCGAATGGCAGCAGATGGTCTGCGTCGAGACCGCCAATGCGCTGGCCGACGAGGTCTACCTCGAGGCCGGCGAGAAGCATGTGCTCAGCCAGGTGATCTCGCTGGGCTGAGGCCCGATCGCCCACGACGTCCACAGGGGCGGGTGGGGCACCCTCCACGGTGCCCCACCCGCCCCTGTGCTGGGTCTACCCGTCGCTGACGGCCCGCACGACGCTGTCATAGTTGGCGAGCGCCTGCCCGGTCACCGATTCGGGCACACCGAGCGAACCCTCGGGCGTGCCGGAATACAGGATGTGCCCGCCGTAGACGCCGGCACCGGGGCCCACGTCGATGAGCCGGTCGGCCTGGCTGATCACCTGCAGGTTGTGTTCCACCAGGATCAGCGTGTTGCCCTGGGCGACCAGCTCGTCGAACAGGGTGATGAGCCCGGCGACGTCGCTGAGGTGCAGCCCGGCGGTCGGCTCGTCGAGCAGGTAGATGCTGCCCACCCGGTTGAGTTCGCCGGCGAGCTTGAGGCGTTGCAGTTCGCCGCCTGACAGGGTGGTCATCGACTGGCCGAGCGTCAGATAGCCCAGGCCCACCCGCGCCACATTGTCGAGCTTGGCGTGCACCTCGGGCACCGGCGCGAAGAACTCCAGGGCGTCGTTGATGGCCATGGTGAGCACCTCGGCGATGTTCTTGCCGCGGTACAGGTAGCCCAGCGCCCGGTCGTTGTAGCGCTGGCCGTGGCACTGCTCGCATTCCTGCACCACCGGATCCATGAAGGCCATGTTGGTGATGGTGACGCCCTTGCCCTTGCAGCGTGGGCAGGCGCCCCGCCCGTTGTAGCTGAACCACGACGTGGCCACGTGGTTCGCCGCCGCGAACAGCTTGCGGATCACGTCGAGCACCTCGAGGTAGGTGGCCGGCGTCGAACGGATGTTCACGGTGATGGCGCTCTGGCGCAGGTCGACGTAGTCGCCGTGCAGCTGCTCGCGCAGGGCCTCGATCAGCGAGCTCTTGCCGGCCCCGGCCACACCCGAGATCACCGTCTCGACGCCCAGCGGCACGTCCACCGAGACGTCGTGCAGGTTGTGCAGGCCCACATGGCGCAGCGCCAGGCTCCCGGTGGCCGGCCGCGGCGCGCGGTAGCGCAGGGGCTGGTGCAGCATGCGAGCGGTGAGGGTGTCGGACGCCATCAGCTCGCCGTAGCTGCCGGTGAAGGTGACGGTGCCACCGGCACTGCCGGCCCCGGGGCCGATCTCGATCACGTGGTCGGCCATCGCGATCACCTCGGGATTGTGCTCCACGATCAGCACGGTGTTGCCGCGCGCCTTCAGCTTGCGCAGCGCCTTGTTGATCAGGGCGATGTCGTGCGGGTGCAGGCCGACGCTGGGCTCGTCGAGGATGTACACCAGGTCGACGAGCTCGCTGGTGAGGAACTTGGCGATCTTGATGCGTTGGGTCTCGCCGCCCGACAGGGTGCTGGTGATGCGGTCGAGCGTCAGATAGCCCAGGCCGATGTCGATGAGCGATTGCACCTTGGTGTGCAGCTGGCGCACCACCTCGGCCACCAGCGGCTCGGTGACCGAATCGAGGAAGTCGCGGGCGTGCACCAGGTCCATCCGCGACACATCGGCGATGTTGAGCTGGTTGATCCGGCTGGTGAGCGCACCGGGACGCAGCCGCGTGCCGCCGCAGGCCGGGCAGGGCCGACGCGTGACGATGGCGGCCAGGGCCTCGAGGTGGTGCGCCGCCTCCTTCTTGCCGATGATCGAGCGACGGATGCGCGGGATCACCCCCTCGTAGAGCGCCGACTTCGGCCAGGCCGCCGGGGCATCGGTGAGGCGGTGGCGCGGCGCATTCATCAGGGTGTCGTATTCGTCGGGCGTGTAGTCGCGCACCGGCTTGTCGTTGTCGAACAAGCCGCTGTTGGCGTAGCGCTTCCACCGCCAGGTGTTGGGGCCGAAGCTGACGAAGGTGATGGCGCCCTGGTTGAGTGACTTGTCGGGATCGATGAGCTTCGACTCGTCGATGTCGTCGACATATCCCAGGCCCTGGCAGCGCGGGCACATACCTTGCGGCAGGTTGAACGAGAAGGTGTCGGAGTAGCCGACGAAGGGCTTGCCGGCGCGGCTGAACAGCAGCCGCAACAGCGAGTAGATGCCGGTGTAGGTGGCCAGCGTGGAGCGCACCGAGGTGTGCATGCGTTGCTGCTCGATGACGATCGCCACCGGAAGGTGGTCGATGGCGCCCACATGGGGCTGGCCGAACTTCGGCAGGTACTGCTGGGTGAAGCTGGGGAAGGTCTCGTTGAGCTCCCGCCGTGACGACGCGGCGATCGTGTCGAACACCAGCGACGACTTGCCCGAGCCCGACAGCCCCACGAAGGCAGTCACCCGGTACTTGGGGATGGTGACGCTGACATGCCTCAGGTTGTTCTGCCGGGCGTCGTGCACGCCGATGAAGCCTTGCGGGAACTGATCCATGGCCGTCCTTGATGGGGGTGCCTTCATCCTAAACGGCGCCTGTGACATCCCCCGGGGGCTGCCATCGCGGGGCATCGGCGGCCCCCGGGGCGTCCACGGGCTTCGGACTGCGGGCTCCTAGACTTCGGGAGGGGACGCCTGCCGGCACGCGGCACCCGACATGCAGGAGGTGCACATGTCCATTGCCTTCCACGGCATCGGCCTGGACGCCGAGGGACGCTGCACGCACTACCACCAGGCCTCGGATGTGGTCGCGCTGAAATGCGCGCAATGTGGCCGCTACTACGCCTGTTACCAGTGCCACGATGCGCTGGAGCACCACCGGTTCGTGGCCACCGGACCCGACGAGCCGGTGCCGACGCTGTGCTGCGCCTGCAATACGGCCCTGAGCCATGAGCAGTACTCACAGGGCGCCTGCCCAGTGTGCGGCCACGAGTTCAACCCGCTCTGCGCCCTGCACAAGGACATCTACTTCACGGGTCGCTGAGGTCACGCGAGGAGGCCCGGACCCCAGACACGAACATGCGAAGGCCCACCCTCCGGCGAGGCGACGCAGTCCGTAAGATTTTCAGGACAAGTGCCTCGTCGGAGGGTGGGCCGGGCAGATCCCCTATCCACCCAACGACCGTCCCCCCGCCGGGACATCGACAGCCGGCCGAGCCCAGACATAGGCGTGACCCCCGGCAACGCGGCGCAGTCCGTAAGATTTTCAGGACAAGCGCGTTGCCGGGGGTCAGGCCGGGTAATGCGTGACTACCTGCCGGGCGTCACTTACCGAGCACGCCCTTGGCGACCTCGGCCACGTGCTCGCCGGTGAAGCCGAACTCCTCCATGAGCAGCGAGCCCTTGGCCGAAGCACCGTAGTGCTCCAGGCTCACCGAGGCGCCCTTGAAGCCGACGTACTTCGACCAGCCGAGAGACAGCCCCGCCTCGACGCTCACACGGGCGTCGATGCTGGAGGGCAGCACCTCTTCGCGGTACTCCGCGGGCTGGGCATCGAACCACTCCTGGCACGGCATCGACACCACGCGGGTGGCAATGCCCTGGGTCTCCAGGATGTCCTGGGCGTCCAGTGCCGGCTCCACCTCGGAACCGGTGGCGATCAGGATCACCTCGGGCTTGCCGTTGCGGGCCTCGCGCAGCACATAGGCACCCTTGGCGACGCCGTCGGTGGAGGCGAACTCACCCGAAGTGCGATCGACGGTGCGCACATTCTGGCGCGTCAGCACGATGCCGGCCGGACGATCGTGGTGCGACAGAATCTCGACCCACGCGGCAGCCGTCTCGTTGGCATCGGCCGGGCGCACGATGTCCAGGCCCGGAATGGCGCGGTAGCTGGCCAGGTGCTCCACCGGCTGGTGGGTGGGGCCGTCCTCGCCGACGCCGACCGAGTCGTGCGTCCAGACGAACACCGAGGGCGCACCCATGAGGGCGGCCAGGCGTACCGGGGGACGCATGTAGTCGGCGAACACGAAGAAGGTGCCACCGAAGGCACGAGTGAGGCCCGACAGGTTGATGCCGTTGAGGGCACCACCCATCGCATGCTCACGGATGCCGAAGTGCAGCACGCGCCCATAGGGATTGCCGGGCCATTCATCGGTGGCGCGGTCGGCGGGCAGGAAGCTCTCGGCACCCTCGATCGTGGTGTTGTTCGAGCCGGCCAGGTCGGCGGAGCCGCCCCACAGCTCGGGCAGCTGCTCGGCCAACGCCGAGATCACCTTGCCACTGGCCTTGCGGGTGCTCACCGCACCGGCCTCGAAGCTGGGCACCTGCAGGTCGTCGGGCAGCTTGCGGGCCAGCACGCGGTCGAGCAGTGCGGCCTGCTCGGCATGCGAACCCTGCCATGCCGCGAAGCGCTCGTCCCAGGCGGCCCGGGCGCCCCTGCCGCGCTCGGCCAGGGCCTTGCGGGTGTCGGCAACGATGTCCTGGTTGAAGGTGAAGGGCTCGGTGGGGAATCCGATCACCTTCTTCATGGCGTTGATCTCGTCCTCGCCGATGGCGGCGCCGTGCACATGGGCACTGCCGGCCATATGGGGCAGCGGCCAGCCGATCACGGTGGTGAGGCGGATCAGGCTCGGCTTGTCGGTGACCTTCTTGGCCGCCTCGATGGCGTCGAACAGGGCCTGCACGTTCTCTTCGTAGTGGTCGCCACCGTTGGTCCAGTCGATGTGCTGCACATCCCAGCCGTAGGCGGCGTAGCGGGCCTCGACGTCCTCATCGAAGGCGATGCGGGTCTTGCCCTCGATGGTGATGCGGTTGTCGTCATAGAAGACGATGAGGTTGCCGAGCTCCTGCACGCCGGCCAGCGACGCGGCCTCGGACTGCACGCCTTCCTGCATGCAGCCGTCGCCGGCGATCGAGTAGACGTAGCGGTCGAACACGCTGGCCCCGGTGTTGTCCGGGTCGTACAGGCCGCGCTCTCGACGGGCGGCCATGGCCATGCCGACGGCCATCGAGATGCCGGCGCCCAGCGGGCCGGTGGTGGCCTCGATGAACTTCGTGTGGCCGTATTCGGGGTGGCCGGGAGTCCGCGAGCCCGCCTGGCGCAGGTACTTGAGGTCTTCCAGCTCAAGGCCGAGACCGCCCAGGTAGAGCTGGGAGTACTGCAGCACCGAGGCATGCCCGGCCGACAGCAGGAAGCGGTCGCGACCGATCCAGTGCTCGTCGTCGGGGTCGACGTTCATCACCTTCTGATACAGCAGATAAGCCAGCGGTGCCAGCGAGATCGCCGTTCCGGGGTGGCCACTGCCGGCTGCCTCCACGGCATCCGCGGCCAGTGTGCGGGCGATGTTGACCGCCTCGCGATCTTCGTCAGTCCACTTCAGGTCGCTCATCCTTGTATCCTCCGATTCATTGCTTCCCTTCCATTGTGCCTGTTTATCGGGGCGGGCCAACCATGAAGATGTCAAGGTCGGCGCCCCGGGGGCACCCGATTCCGCGCAATGGCCAGCTGTCACATGGCCTGCCCGTCGTTCGCCAGCTGCCCATCGCCCGCCAACGGCTCGGCACCAGCCGGCTGCTGGGCGTTCGCCAGCTGCTCGGCACCGGCCACCAGCTCGGCATTGTCGATGCGCTGGGCCCTCGCCAGGGCGTCGCGACGGATCTCCTTGAGCCGGTGCATCACCGGGTTCGCACCGCGGCCGAAGTAGTCGTGCAGGTGCGAGTACTCGGCATACAGCAGGTCGTAGTCCCGGGACCGTTCGGGATCGGGCGTGTTCACGTTCTCGGCCTTCGAGCCCATGGCCGCCGACGCGGTGCGCACATCGGGGTAGGCACCGGCCGCCACGGTGGCGAAGATCGCCGAGCCGAGCGCGCCGGGCTGCGGGGCGGTGCACAGCGACAACGGCATCTTGGTGACGTCGGCCATGATCTGCATGAACAGCCTGTTCTTCACCAGCCCGCCGGCCATCACGAGTTCGTCGACGGCCACGCCGGCGTCGCGGAAGGCCTGGATGATGCGCCGGGCACCGAAGGCGCTTGACTCGAGCAGCGCCCGGTACTGGTCCTCCGGCGTGGTGGCCAAGGTCTGGCCGAGCATCAGCCCGGTGAGTTGGGCGTCGGCCAGGATCGACCGGTTGCCGTTGTGCCAGTCGAGCCCGATCAGCCCGTGGGCCCCCACCTGCTGCAGCTCCGCCTTGCGGGTGAGCAGCTCGTGCACCGGAATGCCCAGCTGGTCGGCCTCCTGGTGGTAGCTGGCCGGCACGCAGTTGTCGATGAACCAGGCGAAGATGTCGCCCACGGCGGTCTGGCCGGCCTCATAGCCCCAAGAACCGTCGACGATGCCGCCCTCGACGACACCGAAGATGCCGGGGACCAGCACCATCTGCGGGCCCGAGACCACGTAGCAGGCCGAGGTGCCCACGATGGCGGCCATCTGGCCGTTCTCCACCGCCTTGGCGGCGGGCGCGGTGACATGCGCGTCGATGTTCCCGGTGGCCACGGCGATGCCCGCGGGCAGGCCCATCCGCTGCGCCACGTCGGCCCGCAGGCCGCCGGCCCGGGCACCGAGCGGCAGCACCGGGGCATTCATCTTCTCGGCGTAGACGTCGGCCAGGCCCGGGTTGAGCTCGGCCAGGAACTCGCGGGAAGGGTAGCTGCCGTCCTGGAACATGCGCTTGTAACCGGAATCGCCGGCGGCATAGGCCAGCTGGCCGGTGAGGTACCAGGTGAGCCAGTCGACCGCGTCGCAGAACACCTCGGTGGCGGCGTACACCTCGGGTGCCGCCTCGAGGGTCTCCAGCACCTTCGGCAGCGCCAGCTCCGAGGACAGCATGCCGCCGTAGCGCTCCAGCCATGCCTCACCGCGGGCCTGCGCGAGCTCGACGATGCGATTGGCCTGCTCATAGGCGCCGTGGTGCTTCCACAGCTTGATCCAGGCGTGCGGGTTGTTGGCGAACTCCGGCAGGTCGCACAGGGGCGTGCCGTCGGCCTTGCAGGCCAGCACGGTGGCGGAGGTGACGTCCACGCCGATGCCGATCACCAGCGCGGGGTCGATGCCGGCCTCGGCGAGCGCACCCTGCACCGACGCGTAGAGCGCCTCCAGGTAGTCGTCGGGCGCCTCCAGCGCGAAATCGGGGGGCAGTGTCTGGCCGTCGGCGGCCGACAGGGTGCGACTCATCACACCATGCGGATATTCATGCACCGCCGTGCCCATCATCTTTCCGTCACTGACGCGCACCACGGCGGCGCGTCCTGACAAGGTGCCGAAATCAAGCCCGATGACAAACTGGTCAGACATGGGGTCCTACTTCCTTGTAAGTCCTACCGTGTAAGAATTGTTGATGGGGAAATGCCCCGGAACGGGAATTGTCCTGCGACGCACCCGATATCCACCATGGCGCGCATTCCGGCGTTACCGCGATGGCCTATTCATTGCAATGATTCTACCTGCCGCGCGAAACGGCCACCCCGCCTGCCGACGGGCCGTGCCGGTGGGTGGACCCGGCACGCCGGATCCACCCACCAACCGTTCAACTCACTCGTTCCAGTACTTCTGGCCGCCCCAGGGACGCTCGGCCCAGAAGCCGCCCGGTGCGAACAGCTTCTCCACCTCGTCGTGCAGCACGCCGGTCTCGAACAGGAAGTCGAGCAGGGTGTAGCGGCTGCGGATCAGGCGCGCACGGTAGTACGTGTCGTGGAAGCGCTGTTCGGTCAGGCCGATCTGCCCGGGATGGTAGACCGCGCCGACCTGCTTGAGGATCGACTCCACGTCCACCGCGGGCATCACCTGCGAGCGGCAGCGCTGCTGGATCTCGGGCCACTTCTCCTTGACGATCGCCAGCCGGGCGCGCAGGGCGTCGGCGTCGATGTACTTGGCCATCGTCTGCTTGACCGACGGCTCGAGCATGGCGCCGGTGAACGACTTGCGCACGATGGCTTCCTGCTCGTCGGCGGTCGGCCACTTGGCCACGGCGGCATCGATATCGAGCGCACTGAAGTCGATGTCGAGGATCTTGTCCCACAGCGCCAGCACCGAGATGGTGCCCAGGCCCACCTTGAGCCCGTGCGTCAGCGGCGGATCGTCGTCGAAGCCCAGGTGCTCCATCTCCCACACGTGGGAGAACTGGTGGCCGGCGCCCGAGGCGGGACGCGAGCTGATGCGGTACTTCTGCATCGCCAGGCCCGACATGATCAGGCCCTCGGCCAGGCCGTCGAAGGCCTCCGGGTTGCCGTCGGCAAGCGCCTGCGGGTTGCTGATCGCACCGCGCAGCGGGCCCTGCACCAGGTCCCAGGTGCCCTTGTCGATGGGCTCGATGCCCAGTTCGTCGGCCAGGATCCAGTCGGCACCGGCGGGCACCTTCTCGATGAGGTCGCCCAGGCCGGTGGCAGTGCAACGCTGCGGCGCTGCGGCCATGATGCCCAGGTCGGCGACCAGGCCCTGCGGGGCCCGGCAGCTCATCGTGTGCTTGAAGCCGTTCTCGGTGATGGACGCACCGAACGCCGCATAGCCGTCCATCGAGGCGGCGGTGCAGACGTTCATGTAGCGACGTCCGAGCTCATCGCTGGCCCGCTTCACCAGGTCGTTGAGGGTGCCCGAGCCGATCGAACAGGCGATCGCGTCGGTGGCCTTGAGGTGGTCACGCACCTTCTCGACGTTCTCGTAGCTGGCGTACAGCGTGGGATGGCCCGGGAAGACGAACGGCTCGTCGAGGGTGATCCCGGCGTCGGTCAGCGACTTGGTGACGGCCTCGCCGGCCACGCCCCAGGTGATTCCGTCGGCCACGACAATGGCGTGGGCATTTCCGAACAGCTGCTTGAACACCTTTCCGGTGTCGGGCAACACATTCTGGCCCATCACCACCACATCGGTGTCGTCAGCGTCGGCCAGGGCCTTCGCAATGAGATCAGACATGAAGTTCTCCAATCATTTCTGTGCAGCCTCGTGGTCCACCATGTCGTGGATCATGGACTGAAGCTGGGGGTAGGTGTCGCAGTACTTGTCCACGTAGAACTGGTATTCGTCGTGCACGGCCTGGTTGGGCTCGATCACGTCGATTTCGTGCACCATGTTCTCCGACGCCTCGGGAAGGTCCTTGTAGAGGCCCGCGCCGACGGCGGCCAGCATGCAGGTGCCCAGCACCACGGCGTCGCCGACTTCGGTGAGCGTGATCGGCACGCCGGTGACGTCGGCATGCATCTGCATCCAGTCACGGCTCTTGGTGGCGCCACCACAGGCGACGATGCGCTCCACGTCGAAGCCGCCGGCCTTCATGGCGCGCAGGTTGTGCGCGGTGCCGTAGCAGACGGCCTCCTGGATGGCGTGGTACATGTGCGCCGGGGTGTGTGCCAGCGACAGGCCCCAGATGATGCCGCGGGCCTTCGAATCCGAATAGGGCGTGCGGTTGCCCTGGAAGTACTCGTTGATGATCAGGCCGTCAGAGCCGGGACGGATGCCGCGGGCCTTCTCGTTGAGCACGTCGTAGGGGTTGAGGCCAACCTTCTCGGCGGCCGACACCACGTCGGCGGCGAAGTTGTCCTTGAACCACTTCAGCACCGAGCCGGTGGACACCTGGCCACCCTCGACGGTGAACTGGCCGGGCATCACGCCGTCGCTGTAGCCACCGAAGAAGCCCTTGCCGTGGATCTCGGTGTCGGTCTGGCCGGTGAGCACATGCGACGATCCGGTGATCAGGGCCATCGAGCCGGGCGAGAGCACGCCGAGCCCGATCTGGCCGGCCCAGGCGTCGGCGGGACCCTGTGCCACCGGGATGCCGGGACGCAGGCCCAGCAGCTGGGCGGGGATCAGGCCGAGCTGGCCAACCGGCTGCCCGAGGTCGAGCACGCGGTCGGAGATCTTCTCGAACACGTCACCGACGCCGATGGTCTCGTAGAAGTCGGTGGGCCAGCCGCCCTGGGCGCGGTTGTAGTACATGCGCAGTGCGGCCGAGTTGATGTTGGTGGTCCACTCGCCGGTGAGCTTGTAGGTCACCCAGTCGGGCGCGTCCACCAGGTGCGCGGCGCGTGCGTAGATGTCGGGCTCGTGTTCCTTGAGCCAGGCGGCCTTGAAGGGGAACCACTCGGCGATGGCCGGCGAATGGCCGCCGCCGTTGTACAGCTTGGCCACCGAATCGGAGTCGGCGGCACGGGCGGCCTGCTCGGTGGCGCGCACGTCCATCCACATGATGGCCGGACGCAGTTCCTCGCCCTTCTCGTCCATGGCCACCAGGGTCAGGGTGGTGGCGTCGTAGCTGATGCCGGCGATCGCCGAGGCGGGGATGCCGGCGTTGGCCAGCACCTTGTGGGTGGACGCCTGCAGCGCCTTCCACCAGTCCTCGGGGTTCTGCTCGGCCCAGCCCGGACGCGGGTGGGTGGTCTCGTAGGCGGTTGACGCGATCGCGATGGGGCGTCCGCGCAGGTCACAGATGGCCACACGGCACGATTCGGTGCCGTAGTCGATGCCCATCACGTAGGGCCCGGAGCCGTTGGTATTGCCGATCATTTCGTTCTCTTCCTTGAGTATGAGACGAGCGTTAGTCGTTGTCTTCGGTCCAGCCGAGCTCGCGCCACGCGGACGCGGGGATCAACTGGTCCACCCGGTCGAGCACATAGGTGGGGTGATGTGCATCGTCCAGGCCCCTGATGTCGTCGGGGGTGGCTTCTCCGGTGAGCACGCAGGCCGAGCCCATGCCGGTGTCCAGCGCCATCTGGATGTCGGTCTGCAGGCGGTCGCCCACCATGACGCAGCGCGACACCTCCACGTCGAGACCCTGAAGTGCCTCGGCGAGCATGATCGGCGAGGGCTTGCCCAGGTTCACCTGGGACTTCATCTGGGTGCAGGCCTCGATGGCCGCCACGACGGCGGCGCAATCGGGCTCGCCGCGTCCGCCCGGGAAGGGGCAGAAGTGGTCGGGGTTGGTCTGGATGAGGAATGCCCGCTTGTAGAACCACATCGCGTCGAAGGCCACCTGCAACTTGTGGTAGTCGAAGGTGCGGTCATAGGAGGCGATCACGATGTCGATCTCGGACGGGTCGTCGGTCAGGGTGAACCCCGCCTTGCGCAGGGCGCGCTTGAGCGGCTCCTCCGCGACGGGGAACAGCTTGGCGTCGGGATGGTTCTCCTTGAGCCAGCGCGTGGTGGTGACCACGGTGTTGCAGATGTCCTCGATGTCGGTGGGCAGGCCGAGCTTGGCCAGCTTCTCGACGTATTGCTCGGGGTCCTTGGTCGGGTTGTTCGACAGGAACCGCACCGGAATCCTCCGTCGCCGGAGCTCTTCGATCATGCGCTTGGCACCGGGCAGCAGTTGATCACCGAGGTAGATCGTGCCGTCCAGGTCGAACACATAGGCCTGTGCGAAATCTGTCGGGACGTTGATGATGTCAGCAGTTGAGGTGTCAGAACTCATGGGGAAGTCTCCTGTACGACGGATGGATCCGGTTGCGGTCATGTCTGCACGTGCTCAGTTCACGAGAACAACATCGCCAGCGAGACGACCACCGTGTTGCCGAGCCAGATGGAGGCGGCCGGGGGGTCGATATGGCTCGTGCCGCGGTCGTACCACAGGCGGGCGCAGAACTCGCCGAGCAGTGCGGTGAACACGCCGAAGACGGCGGCGATGATGAGTGCCAGGAAGGCCATCAGCCAGGTGTGGGAGTCCCACGTGCTGGTGGCGGTCCAGGTGTAGGTGGAGAAGGTCTTGCCCATCAGGATGGGGAAGAACTGGATGGCGGCCAGGCCGGCGATGTTGGTGACGTGGTGCTGCACCGGCATGTTGCGGTTGGTGATGAGGAACAGGATCACGATGGCCGAGATGCCGAAGGTGAAGCTGTTGGCATTGGCGGCGGCCAGGGTGTTGGCGAAGCCCCGCTCGGTGAGGTAGGCGCCGACATTGCCGGCCAGGAACAGGGAGGCGCCACCGGCCAGGATGCCGAACAGCGAACCGATCGTGAGCAGCTGGGAGGGCTTCTCCTGCCATTCCAGCCAGCGGCCGTTGGGGCCCGGCTTGATCTTCTGCGGGAAGGTCGTGGCGTCAGGGTGGAAGGCCTCTGCGTTGTGCAGCGAGCCCCTCATGAGGCCCTTGCCGGGCAGGCCGCCGAAGACGACGCGGGCCAGCAGGCCCGACAGCAGCACCGACAGTGCCACCGAGTCGGTGTGGGTGCCGAACCACGGGATGTGGCTGACGCCGATCTGGCACAGGTAGCCGAAGATGCCGAACAGCGAGCCGACGTAGACGATGTCGGGCTTGCCGAGGCCGGCGAGCGGCGAGTTGACGTCCTTGCCATCCTCGAAGTAGCCCCGGTAGCGCGCATAGATCGCGGCGGCGACACCACCGGCGAATGCGATGTGGGGGCCCATGAAGGGGCCGAACGCCAGGTAATCAAGCCCGAAGGTGTTTCCCGTGGCGGCAAAGATGCCCCAGCTGGCGATGACGGCGAAGCCAGTGAGGACGAATGCGTAGTTGCCGCCGATGGCGGCGCCGACCGCACCACCGGCGATCGCAGCGAGGAGCCCGAAGAGGAAGACTCCCAGAGAAGCGGTGAACATCGATGTTCCAATCTGTGAGGTGGGCTGGGCCCACAACCGTTGCTGATACTGCTTGGCCGATTCTTCATTGAATCGGGTGGAGCACCCCCCTGGATGCCCCACCCGACGTGCATATGGCCGTCGCCGGGCGAACCCGACGAGTTACTACCTGTTCCTGCTTGCACATTTCTTCTTGTCCCGGTGGGAGACGAGGACTCCCATCGCGACAAGCCTGTGGAGCGACGCCGTGGCGCCGCCCGCTGATCTTGGCAGACGCGGAATCCCTCGGTTCCATCGCCCCCCGGGAATCCCGGTAGGGGCGGTGCCTGCCAGCCTCGCTGATCTTGTATGGAGGCGAGGCCAAGGGCCTCGCCGATTGTGTGTGGACGCGAGGCCGGGGGCCTCGCTGTTTTATGTGGATGCGAGGCCGGGGGCCTCGCCGGGTTTGGTGGACGCGGGGCCTTTCAGCCCCGCGCCCTGGGTGCCGACTTCCCCGTGTTCGGGCCGCTCCCGCGAGGTGACTCGGGAGAGTGTCGCCGGCCCTCGGCGGCGTTGTCAGCGAGCCGTCAGCAGCTCGTCACTGAGTTGTCGTCGGCTCCGGTCTCCTTCTCGTACTCCACGATCAGGTCAACATTGGCCTTCGAGTGCGAGGTGGGGTCAAAGGTGTAGTCGAGGAACTCGTGGGCCAGGCGGCGCGCCAGCTCCAGGCCGATCACGCGCTCGCCCAGGCACAGCACCTGCGCGTTGTTCGACATCACCAGGCGCTCCACCGAGAAGCTGTCGTGGGCGGTGCAGGCACGGATGCCGGGCACCTTGTTGGCCGAAATGGCCATGCCCATGCCGGTGCCACACACGAAGATGCCGCGGTCAGCGTCGCCTTCGGCGATCACGCGTGCGCCGGCAATGCCCTTGCGCGGGTACGGGGTGGTCTCTCCGGGGGCGATGCCCACGTCGATCACTTCGTCCACGCGCGGATCAGCTTCGAGGTCAGCCTTGATGGCTTCCTTGTAATCCACACCAGCCGCGTCTGCGGCCACTGCAACCTTGAATCCCATGACTCCTCCGAGCATCGCTGGTCGGTACAGGCTCCGACGCCCACACCGGACGTTTTGTCTGACGCTCAAGATAACACGGAATGTGGTGGAAACCACCCCGGGGATGAGAGTTTGTGGACGAACCGCTGTGAGTTTGGGCGGATGGCGCCCCCGATGGGCGGTGCGAGCGGCCCCGGACGCGCTGCTGACAGCGGGTTGGCGCCCGGGCACCAGTATTCACATGCCCGGTTCACACCGCCACCCCGGGGTGGGATTGGCCCTCGAGGGTGACGACGCGGTGGCCCTGGGCCCGTCGCGCGCGGGCGCGCGCGGAGGTCTTTCATGACCCCGACCACGTGACCACCCGGGGCCCGTCGCGCGCGGGCGCGCGCGTTCCCCTTTGTTGGAGCGCTCTGGCCATCTGCTCCGGGTGGGACAGGCGCCCGGGGGTCGGGGGGCGGGCGTCGAGCCCCCCGAGCTCGCTGTGGACACCATGGACCAGGCCTAAGCTCTCAGTGGGCAGTTGTGCGGGAATGACGCCGCACAGGTGACCATCCAAGGGCGCATCCCGTCCCGAACGACCACTGCGGGCGGGTTCATCCGCAGCTCCGTCGTCCGGACACCCGGTTCCGGTCGTCCGCATCCGGCGCGATGCAGGTTTCGGAAGATGGGGAGGACCTTTACGTCGTCTACCCTGCAAAGGTCCTCCCCATCCCTACCTTCGGGCTGTCCTCGGCACCGGACGCCACGCCCGGCGCCGCGCTGATTCGTCGCTGGGTGGGCAGTTGTGCGGCAATGACGCCGCACAGGTGACCACTCAGGGCCACCTCGGGCCGGAGCCGGCTTCGTTAGGGTTGGGCCATGACTGAACGCAGATCGGTTCTCATCACCGGGGCGACCCGCGGCATCGGCCGGGCCATCGCCGAAGAGCTGGCCGAGGGCTGGCACATCCTGGTGGGCGGCACGCATGCCGACACCGTCAATGAGCTGGTGGCCTCGCTACCCAGCGCCGAGCCCTTCGTGGTCGACCTCACCGACGACGCCGCCATGGCCGACGCGGCCGCCCGCGTGGGCCAACTCGACGCGCTGGTGCATTCTGCCGGCGGCATCGTGGTGGGCCCGATCGCCGAGATGGACCCCCAGGCCTGGCGCGACCTGTTCGAGATCAATGTGGTGGCGGTGGCGGCGCTGACGTCGAAGCTGCTGCCCCAGCTGCGCGCGTCGCACGGCCAGGTGATTGCCATCAACTCGGGCTCGGGTTTCCACACCCGCGCCAACCAGTCCGCCTATTCGGCCACGAAGCATGCGCTGGTGGCCGTCACCAACGGCCTGCGCGACGAGGAACGCGGCCAGGTGCGGGTGACCTCGATCCATCCCGGCCCCGTGGACACCGATATGCAGGTGACCATGCAGGAGCTGCTCGGCGGCACGTACCAGCCGGAGAAGTACCTTCACGCGGCCGATGTCGCCCGGACGGTGGCACTGGCCCTTGAGATGCGTCCCGGCGCGAATGTCGACTACCTGTCCGTGCGTCCGGCCGGCTGATCCGGAATCGGTGATCAGGGGCACCGGCCATGTGCCGGGCCCCGTCACCCCCCAGCGTCGATCCCTCGGCGGCACCGTCCCCTGTGCACAGCGCCTCCGGACGAACACCCGCCCGGATGGGTCATGGTCGTTGGGTGGTCACACTCAGAGCGACGACCCCTGACGCGGGTCGTCGGCAATCATCAGCTGCACCCCGGCGTCGGTCAGCTCGTCGATCTGGGCTTGCGGGGTGCCCGAGTCGAGCACCACATGGTCGAACTCGGTGAGGTCGGCGAACTTGAACAGGGCGCGCCGGTGGAACTTGGTGTGGTCGAGCAGCAGCACCCGCACCTCGGCGGATTCCAACATGGCTCGCTTCACCTCAACCACCTCCTGGTAGGGGTGGAAGCAGGCCAGGTCGGAGATACCCGAGGCCGACAGGAAGCAGATGTCGGCGTGCATGGCGCGCACATTCTGCACGACGGTGGGACCCATCAGCGCGTGCGCCCAGGCCTGGTATTCGCCGCCGGTGACGAACAGCTTCGTCGAACGGTTCTCGGCCACCTCATTGGCGACCAGCAGCGAGTTGGTCACCACCGACACCGACGACAGGTCGGCCAGGGAACGCAACAGCCACACCGCCGACGAGGAATCGTCGAGCATGATCGAGCTGCTCGGGGTGACCAGCTGGCCGGCCTTGGCCGCCACCCACTGCTTCTCCTGGGAGCTCTGTTCCACCCGGAACTCGGCGTCGGCCTCGTGCAAGCCGCTGGCGACCGCCACCACCTGGCCGCGGTGGCGTTGCAGCACGCCGCTCTCCTCCAGCGAGGCGACGTCGCGGTAGATCGTCATGGACGAGACGCCGGTGAGCGCGGCAAGGTCCTCCACGCTGATGGTGCCCTGCTTGATCACCATCTCGGCGATGGCGAGCTGGCGTTCCTTCTGGCCTTCCAGATGGCGCTTCTCGACACCGTTGTGAGAACTGCTGACGCTCATTGCCGTGTTGCCCCTCAGTGTTCGTCCCTCGAATCGCCCGCCGACGCCGGGCGGGTGAGTGCTGCTGCCAGCGTCCGCCCCGGCTGCCGGTTGTGGGCTCAGGCTATCCAAGGCACGCAACCGGATTTCGGTCGGGCCGGGGTCACTGGCCCGACATCACATCATCCCTGGTGGGCGCGGGCCACCTCGCCGGCGATGCCGAGCATCTGCACATAGCCGGGGCCGGTCCAGGCGGCGCGCCCGATGAACAGGCCCTCCACGCCGGGGATCCCCAACAGCTCGCGGGCATTGCCCGGATTCGCGGAGCCGCCGTAGATCACTGCGGTCACCGCGTCGCCGTAGCGCGACTGCAGTGCGTCGAAGGCACGCAGGAGGTCGTCGCGCTGCGGTTCGCGTCCGTGCTCGCCGATCGCCCAGATGGGCTCGTAGGCCAGGACCACCGACGAGGGGTCGACGCCCTCCAGCGCGGAATCGGCCTGATCGGTGATGAACTTCACCGAGTCGCCGGCGTCGAAGACCTCCTGGGATTCGCCCACGCACAGCACGGGACGCAGGCCGTGACCGATGATCGCGCGCACCTTCTTGTTGACCACCTCGTCGGTGTCACCGAAGTTGGCGCGACGCTCGGAGTGGCCCACCTCGACCAGTTGTGCCCCGGCGTCGGCGACCTGCGGCACGGAGACCTCGCCGGTCCATGCGCCGGCGTCGGCCCAGTGCGCGTTCTGCGCGCCCAGCAGCACATCGGAGTCGGGGCCGAGCAGCTTGCTGACCTCGGCCAGCACGGTGGCCGGCGGGATGATGAAGGCCTGCACCCCGCCCCATGCGCTGTGGTCGGCCTGCTTGAGCGCCTCCACATAGGTGCGTGACGACGCGCGCGTGCCATTCATCTTCCAGCTGGTTCCAACCCAGAGCATGCATTCTCCTCATCGACGATGCGGGGGGTGTCGCGCCCGACCGGGGCCGGGCGCGACAACCCTTCGCGTGATTATCAGCTGTTCGCGAGCCGGTCGGCCAATCCCGACATGAGCAGCGCGAACGAGACCGCGCCGGGGTCCTGATGGCCCAGCGAGGCCGTGCCGTGCGTGCGGGCGCGCCCCTTGCGGGCCACCATGTCGGCGGTGGATTCCGCGCCCTTGGTGGCGGCCTTCGCGGCGGCGGCCCAGGCCGTGGCGAGGTCATCGCCGGCGTCCAGCCGCGCGGTGAGCTCGTCGGCGAACGGAGCTGTGGCGTCCACCATCGTCTTGTCGCCGGGACGCGCCTCGCCGAGTTGGGCGAAGCGGCGGGCGGCGGCGATGGCGGCGCGGCCGAGACGGTCGTCCGTGGCGGCCTGGTCGTCGGAGAGCATCGTGCCGAGTTCGCGCAGTGCGGCGCCCCACAGGGCCCCCGAGGTGCCGCCGGCGCCCTCGGACCAGGCGGCGCCGGCCACGTCGAACAGGGTGGACGTGCCGGCATGGGCGGCAACTGCCTGCTTTGCGGCCTTCAGTGCCGCGGTGCTGCCCAGCACCATGCCCTGGCCGTGGTCGCCGTCGCCGGCGATGGAGTCGAGCTTGCCCAGCGACGCCTCGTTGGCGCTCGACATGTCCGCGAGGGCCTGCAGCAGCGGCAGCAGCTCCTCGGCCTGCGCGGCGGATTCGGGGCTGCCGGCCCGGATGGCCACCTTCTCGTCATGGGCGACGACCTCGCGGCGCTGACCGGCGGTGACGCTGCCGGTCTTGTAGGCGGGCGAGTCGCCGGGGGCGAGCCACAGTTCCTCGAGGTCGGGGTCGAGGTACATCAGGGACAGGGAGACCCCGGCCATGTCGAGCGATGTCACCTGCTCGCCGACGATGGGGTGCACGATCGTGAGTCCGTGCTCGGTGAGCAGCTTCTTCACGGTGCCGTAGAGCACGAACAGCTCTTCGTACTTGGTGGCGCCCAGGCCGTTGACCAGCACGGCAACGTGGCCGTCGTAGCCGCCGGCGGTGCGGGTGGGTTCCTCGGCGAGGACGCGTTCGACCAACAGCGTCGCGATGCCCTCGGCGGTGTCCATCTTGTGGCTGGAGATGCCGGGCTCGCCGTGGATGCCCAGGCCCAGGGCGTATTCGCCCTCCGGCACGGTGAACAGGGGCTCGTCAGCGCCGGGCAGGGTGCAGCCGGTGAAGGCGACGCCCATTGACCGGGTGGCCTCGTTGGCCTTGTTGGCGGCGGCCTCGACGGCGTCCAGGTCGCGTCCGGCGGCGGCTGCGGCGCAGGCGGCCTTCACCACGAACAGGTCGCCGGCGATGCCGCGGCGGTCCTTCCAGTTCTGGGGGGTGTCGGAGGCGATGTCGTCGGAGATGGTGACGATGCGGGTGTCGATGCCGTCGGCACCCAGGGGGGATTGTGCCGCGCCGAACTGCAGGCGGTCACCGGCATAGTTGCCGAACAGCAGCACCGCGCCGCCGCCGTGGTCGGAGGCGCGCACCACCGACTCCACCTGCGAGGCGGAGGGTGAGGCGAAGATATTGCCGCAGACGGCGCCATGGGCCATGCCGGGGCCGACCCAGCCGGCGAAGGCCGGGTAATGGCCCGACCCGCCGCCCACGATCACGGCGACCTCGCCCTGCGGGCTGTCGGTGGCGCGGGTCACCCCGCCATGTACCTCTGTGAGGTAGTCCTCGTTGGCCGCCACCATGCCGGTCAGGCTGTCGGCGGCGAACTGCTTGGGATCATTGACCAGATACGTCATCGTTCTGCTCCGAAATGTCTGCGGGGCTCACACCCCGGGTTCGATTCGCTACATCATATAGGATGCAGCGCTGGGTGGGAACACCGCTGCGCCGCTGCTTGGGGTTTCTAGGTTAGTTGCCCGCCGCTCCGGCCGAATCGGGGGCACATGCGCGCATGTGGCGTCGACCAGCCCCGAGCAGGCACCATCTCCCTGCCCATCCGCATGCCACGAGAGGTCACGATCATCCAGAGGAGCCAAACCGCTAGCCTTGCGACTGTGGATTCGCAGTCAGCTCGCATCGATCAATTGACGCCTCTGCGCTCGCGCGCACTGGTCGACGATGTCTACGACCTGCTGCTCGACAAGCTCACATCCGGCGAGCTCGCACCTGATACGGCCCTGGGCATCGACCCGTTGGCACGCCAGTTGCGCATTTCACCCACCCCCATCCGCGAGGCGCTGGCCCGCCTGGAGCACACGGGTCTGGTCCATCGGGCGGCGAACCGGGGATATCGAGTGGCGCCCCCGCTGTCCCTTGAGCAGATGCTTGAGCTGTTGGATACCCGCCTGGTGCTTGAGGATGGTGCCATTGAGCGCGCCATGAGGCACGCGGAGGACCTGCTCCCCGACCTGGACGCGGCGTACGAAGAGCACGCCCGCGCCGCAAGGGCCCTCGAGGGATCAGGGGCCCTGCACGACCAGCATCGGATCCACGAGTACTACGCCGCCGATTGGGCCTTCCACCAGACGATCCTGGACCACTCGCACAACCGCTATATCAGCCGCGCGGTCAACTCCCTGTCCTTCAGCTTTCACCGAATGCGGCAGACCAATGCCATGGGCACCACGGACGCGCCCGTCGCACTCGCGGAACACGCGGCAATCCTCAATGCGGTGCGCACACTCGATGCCGCCGCCGCCCGTGAGGCCCTGGACGTCCACCTTGCAAGCCTCACCAAGCGGGCGACCGACGCCGCCGGCAACCCCACCGACTGACACCAGCGGGCAGGGCCGTCGGACGACGTCGACCATGCCTAGGAATCCGCACTGACGCGACGGCGAACCGCCCCGCGCAGGGCCAGCGCCATGATTCCGGCGAGGATCACCGAACAGCCGAAGAACACCGATGCCAGGGCCAGCGATCCCGTGGTGTCCTGGATCCAGCCACCCACATAGGGCCCCAACAGGCCTCCGAGGTTTCCGATGCCGTTGATGATCCCGAAACCGGCACCCACGGCTTCGGGCCGGACCAGCGTGGAGTTCATCGTCCAATAGGGACCGAAGAAGCTCAGCTGGCAGGCGGTCGCGGCGGCAAGGGCCAACACGACGAGCCATGGCTGGTTGGCGGTGATGAGGGTTGAGGTCGCCAGGATGACGCCGCCAACGATCAGCGGCACCGCGACCCGCACGTTGTACCGACCATCCCTGTCGGCACCCCGCCCATTGATCCAGATCGCTGCGGCCGCACAGATCGGGGGAATCGCGGCGACGAGCCCGACGGTGAGTTCACCCTTGAATACTGTCTTGAGGAGCGTCGGCAGCCACAGCTGGAGGCCGTAGAACCCCAACCACACCAACATCCCCATCAGGGCGAGCAACCACACATACGGTGACTTCACGGCAGCACGCCAGTTGGACGCGGCCGAGTCGTCACCATCGGCTGCCTTGAGGGTCGCGATCTCCTGCGCTTCCTGCGCCGAGAGCCAGCGCGCTTCGGCGGGGTCATCCGCCGCCACCCAGAGCCACAGCCCGACGCCGATGAGCAGGGGCAGCAGCCCCTGGATGACGAAGAGCTCGCGCCACGAGCCGTGCATCAGGATCAGACCGGCCAGGGGTGCAGTAATGACCGTGGCGATCGGGTTGTGCATGATGAACAGTGAAAACGCCCTTCCCTTCTCACTCTTGGGGAACCAACGATTGATCAGCACCATGAGTGCCGGCTGCACGCCTCCCTCGAAGACCCCGAGCATGAACCGGGCGGTGAGCAGCTGTCCATAGTTCGCCACGAATCCAGCAAGGATTGCGCACAGTCCCCACCCCAGCATGAGGCAGAAGACGACCTTTCTGGCACTCCATTTCTGGGCGAGGTAGCCGCCGGGCACCTGGAGCACCAGGTAGCCGATGAAGAAGATGCCCGCCGCGAACCCGCCCTGGGCCGCATCCATGTGCAGGCTCTCGCGGATCTGGCCCATACCGAACCCAATGTTCACCCGGTCGATGTAGGCGATGATGTATATGACCAGGATGACTGGGATCAGCCGGGTCCATCGACGATTGGTACTTCCCGCACGGGCCCGATCAGTCAACTCCATTTTGTCATTGCTCATGACGATCCCCTGCACTTTCGATCGCCACCACGCGAGCTGGCCCGCCGTCGGAATGCTTGATCTTGAGGGGGAGGGCAAACAGGTCAAAGTTCTCGGCGTGCACATTGCGAAGGTTGCAGAGGTATTCGATCTGAACCACCCCCTGGGTCAGGAGGACGGAGTGACAGGCCCAGTCCTCGACCGGGTCAGTGCTCGGCACGAAATCAGGGTCGTAGTCCTCGCGAATTCCCCGGTCCTGGGGGAAGTCGAATCCCACTGCCTTGATTCCGCAGTCCAGGAGGAAGCGAGCTCCCCCGGCAGTGATCCACGGCGAATCAACCCAGTACTGGGGGGTGGTCGTCGGGTGTCGCAGCTCGTGGTCAGACCTGATCAGGGCGATTTCTCCCGGCTGAAGCGCTGCGGCTCCGCCCTCCCTCAGCTCCTTCTCCCCCAGCGCGGCCCGATCCCCGTGTCCCGAGACATCGACCATCCGCGCCGGACCAAAGAACCTGTCCAGGCCCATCTCGTCGATGGTCTCCATGTCGGGTGATACATGGAACGGCGCGTCGCAATGCGAAAAGGCGTGGGCAGCCATGCGCAGGAGGGTTGAGTGGAAGGTGAAGTGGGGTTTTTCCAGCTCCTTCTCCCCGAACTCGGGGCCGAAGCGCCAATGTGGCTCGATCAACATTGATAGGTCAACTGCGCGCGGCAGCTCCTGTGCGTTCGATGTATTCATGTTTCACCTCAAAGCGTCATTGCTGGATGAGAGGGAGCCGAACCGCCAATGGTCCGACCTGTTGGTCTTGTGGGAATTGATGCGTTCCCGACGCGTGGGCCACAATCCGTGGCCCCATCGGGATCATGTGTTCAATGGCTCACGGCCTCGAAGTTTCGGTGCCATACGCCCGGGCGGGGGCTGCCACCCGCGACAGCAACGATTCTTCGAGCCCATACGTCCTCACCGCGGTCCCGATGAATGCATCGCTCTGTTCATCGGGAGACCAGTCCCGGGAGATCTCCAGGAATCCTCCGAAGATGTCGTCATAGGATCCGCACAGGGAGTCCACCGGGAAGTTCGAAGCGAACATGATTCGTTGGGATCCGAAAGCCTCGAACAGCGTCTCCACGATCAGTCGGTTGTTCTCCGCCCGCCACGGCACGCTCGGCAACCCGATGCCCGAGATCTTCATCACGGTGTTCTGACACGCCGCAAGCTCGTGGACGGCCCTGCTTCAGCCCTGCATCATCTCCGGGGACCTGTCCGACGGAAGCGCCGCGTGGTTGACGATGATGGTTTGCTGCGGGTAGCTGCGCGCGAGGTCCACGGCCTCCCGCATGTGCCACCAGGCAACCTGCAGATCGAACAAGAGGCCGTTTTCGGCAACGAGCCGGTACCCCTGCCTCCACTGGGGATCCATCATCTTTGAGGGATGGGACGCAGCCTCCGCCGGCGAAGCGGCCTGACCCGGCTTGTGCCTGACAGAGCGCACGATGGGCATCTGTGAATACCGGCTCATCATAATCCACGGTGTAGCTGAGGTCTGAACCCGCCGGTTTCGAGGAGGGATCTGGCGACATAGTGGGTGAGGTTGCGGAAGCCGAGGGCTGATCCGCGGAGGTGCTCGAGGCGGCCATTGATCGCCTCTGTGGGACCGTTGCTGGTGCCGGGCCGGTCGAAGTAGGCCAGCACGTCGACCGCCCGCTGCTTCAGCGTGCGGCCCAGTGTGCGGAGTTCGACCAGCGCTGCTGGGACGCCGCTGGCGAGGCTGGCGATGAGCTTGTTCATGAGGTCTCGGCCGCGAGCAGGGTCGGGGTCGCGGTAGGCGGTGACCATGCGTTGGTAGGCCGCCCAGGTGACCTCAAGTTCGGTGTGCGCCTCGTCAGCGAACAGGGCGTCAAGCCGGGTCTTCTGTTTGTCGGTGAGCAGCGATGCTCCGGTGTGCAGGGTTCGCCGGGCCGAGTAGAGCGGGTCGCCGGCACGGCCGCGGTGGCCGTGCAGATCCTGTTGGATTCGACGGCGGCACCGGTCGAGGGCGTCGCCGGCGAGCCTCACGACATGGAAGGGGTCCATCACCGCGACCGCATCAGGCAACTCCTCGGTGGTGGCGGTCTTGAATCCGGTGAAGCCGTCCATCGCGACGACCTCCACCCGGTCGCGCCACGCCTGGTCACGCTCAGACAACCACTGCTTGAACACGCTCTTGGAGCGGCCCTCGACCATGTCCAGCAACCTGACCGGTCCACTGTTCGTCCTTGCCGGCGTCAGGTCGATGATCACGGTCACGTACTTCTCGCCGCGACGGGTGTGCCGCCACACGTGCTCATCCACGCCGATCGTGGTCACCTTGTCGAACCGGTGCGGGTTGTTGATCAGCACCCGCTTACCCTCGGCGAGCACCGCGTCGTTCGCTGTGTTCCAGCTGATGTCCAAGCCTTCGGCGATCCGGGCCACGGTGAGGTGGCGCACCACGATCCCTTCCAACGCCCACCGCAGCCCGCGGCGCGACAGTCGGGTCTTGGCCTCCGCGGCCCGGCTCGTGTCCTGGCGCCACACATGAGCGCAGTCGGCGCACCGGTACCGGCGGACGAGCACCTCCAGCAGGGTCGGCCGCCACCCGAGCGGTTCGTGAGCGAGCCGACGCACCACCGTGTCCCGCAACACACCATGCTGGCCGCAGCGGTGGCACCAGTCGTCCGGCTCGACAACCTGACAAGCGATCACCGCCCGTCCAGGCTCGAGTCGTTGACCAACCGCAACCAGGCCCAGCTCGTCGAGCCGGCAGAAGGTGGTCAGGTCAGGGGTCGCGAAGGTAGCGTCAGGCACGTCGAGGTCTTCCCGATGGGTTGGTGTGAGAACCCCCATCCTCGGAAGACCTCGACCCCTACCCGGTGACCGACACACCAGCCACCATCACACCCCCACTACACCGTGGATTGTGATGAGCCCGTTTCGCGGGGATCGCGAGGACCTGGCTGATCGTGGCGATCGCGTCAGGTGCCCGGTAGCTGGCGTAGGTGAAGAACGACCGCAGCGCCGCCCGGCGGGCGTTGCGGGTCGCGACGGAGTTCCCGCGCTCGGTTTCCAGGTGCTGGAGGAACCCGCCGATCAGGTCTGCGTCGAGATCGGCCAGCGTCAACGCCGATGGCGCGATCCCGGTGGCCCGCTCAGCGTAGGTCAGTAGGAGCCGGAACGTGTCGGCGTAGGCGGCTTTCGTGTGCGGGCTGGCATCCAGATGCCGGTCGAGCTTGTCGGTGAAGAACCGTTGCAGCAACGGCGCGAGGTCACTCATCACCGCCCCCTCTCGCTTGGATGCGCTCCGCGAGAGCAGCCGCCAGTTCGGGAGTGTTCGACAGATACCAGTAGGTCGCCTCCGGGCCGACGTGTCCGAGGAACGCCGACAGCACCGGCATCATCGCGTCGACATCGCCGCCGGTTCGGATGTGCCCGATCAGGGTGTTCGTCGCGAACGAGTGCCGGAAGTCGTGCAGCCGGGCGGCCGGCTCGGTCGGCCCGCCGGCCAAGCCAGCGGCCTCGCGGATCTCTCGGAACGTGTTCCCCGCGGTTGAGCGGGCGATCCGGGTGCCTCGGCGGGCGACAAACACCGCGGTCGTCTTCGGGACCGGGAACGTCCGATCCCGTAGCCGCCGATACCTGCGGATCGCGGTCATCGTCGTCGGGCGGAGTGGGACGAGGCGGGACTTGCCGAACTTCGTGTCCGTGACCCGCACCCAACCGCTGCCATCACCGGCATCGTCGTCGATGGTGATGTCGTCGTCGTTGAGGTTCCTCGCTTCGCTGATCCGCATCCCCGTCACCGTCAGCAGTCCGAGTAGCGTTTGCCAGGAAGCCGCCCGGACTCGTGGGGTCAGCCTGCCGCGACCAGCAGCGTGTCGATCTGCTGGTCGGTGAAGATCCGCGGGCGAGGACGATGAGCGCCGTAGGGTCGTCCGTCCAGGACGGGGACCTCGGTCGCGGGGTCGAACCAGGCGACATGCTCGGCGAACTGGCGGACATAGTTCAGTCGCTCCAGCACCGTGCCGCGGGAGAACTGTGCTGCCCACGCGGTCGCCAGATCCCGGCGGATCGTGGGCTCACCGGCGTCTTCCATCCAGCCGACGAACGCATCCAGAGTCTTGCCTGGCGCGACGAGCTTGAACCCGAGTGCCCGCCGGGTCGCCAGGTAACCGTCCATCAGATCGCGCAACCCGCTCATCGTGGACACCTGCCCAATGACGCGGCCGCCGGCCATTCGGGTGCGAGAGCGGTGAGCCGGTTCTTGTCGACCTTGGCGTAGAGCGCGGTCGTGCGTAGATGCGCGTGGCGTAGCAGCCCCTGGACCTCCTGCAACGTCGCCCCAGTGGCGAGCATCCCGGTCGCGAACGTGTGCCGCAGCCGGTGTGGGCCGAACTTCTCCACCCCGGCCTTGATGCAGATTTGCCGGATCGTCCCGCAGACACCGTTGGCGCTCAGTGGCTGGACCGGATCGATGACCGTCCAGAACACCTCCTCGCCCTGGACCCTGCCGCCGCGGCCGTGGAGCACGTAATCCTCCAAGGCGTGGCCGACCTCGTCGGGCAGTGGGAGCTCATCGACACGGTCGCCCTTGCCCCGGATGCGTAGGCTTCCGGTGCGCCAGCCGATGTCGTCGAGCCGAAGGCCGGCGATCTCACAAGCGCGCAGCCCGAGCCCGGTAAGAAGCAGCAGGATCGCCCGGTCACGCAGCCCTTTCGGTGAACGCAGATCGAGAGTGTCGAACAGTGCCTCGATCGTGCCCGCCGGCACCGGGTCCGGAATCGATGAGAGTCGCCACGCCGCCGCGTGCGGCACCACCCCGGACAGGTCCTGTCCCATCCGACCGGAGCGGTGAGCGTACTGCAGAAACGAGCGCAGCATCACCAGCTGCTTGCCCAACGTCGATGCCTTCAGCCCACGCGCTGCTTCCAGGTCCACCCACTCGATCAGCATCGCCGCGGTCAGCTTCCGCAGCGACTCCTCGACCGGCGCGGGCAGCCACTCCACGAATGCTGCGACGCGAGCCGTGTACGCGGCAGCCGTGCACTCCTGCGCTGATCGCTCTTGGAGCAGCCACCTCTCGAACTCATCCAGCACATCCCGCACGTCGGCGCGGCGCTGATCACGATGAACCACCATCTCGGTCCTCCTCGACCTGAAGCCGAGCGATCCCAGCGACCGCCCCGGTCAGATCAAGCGAACCCCGACTCCAGAGCCAATGGTTATGTTGACCGGCTCAACCATTCACCCCTGCCCCGCCTGGGCGCTCACCGAGCCGGTCAACATAACCCCGAGGTCGACATACCATCGCCAGATCACTGCTCGAGACCGGAGGCTTCAGACCCCGACTACACCCTCAATTATGAAGAGCCGGTCAAGGCCGAGGGACGCTGCCCGCCCCTGCCGCACCACCCGTTCCGCACAGCGAGGAAGACCTTACCGATGTCGATCCGACTGGCGTCGGAGGGGACCTCCAGGTGACCAGCGTCCCGTCGGCAGTGCGTGGGTCTACAACCACCGACTTAAACCGCTATGGCCGCCGGTGATTGACTTCGTGCGCCGATCAGCTGCTGGGCGTCCGGAAGTCCTTGCTATCTATTGCGGCGGTCTCGGATGTCGTCGCGCTATGCGTTGATACCGCACTTGATTCCACTCGATGGGACAATCGGTTTGGGATGCATAGAGGGGTTGTAGAAAGGGCATTCAGAAGGGGCGGTAGGGGATGGCCAGAGACTATGACGCGCCGCGCGAGACGGATGAGGACCTGACCGAGACGCCGGTGGCGGAGATGCCGGGGCGTGAGCCGAGCGTGGCCACGATCGATGATGACGAGGACCTGCTCCTCGCGGAGACATTTGAGCTTCCTGGGGCCGATCTGTCCGGTGAGGAACTCACCGTCCAAGTCGTCCCGAAACAGAAGGACGAGTTCACCTGCACCCGGTGCTTCCTGGTTCACCACCACAGCCAGCTGGTCAGCACCGTGGGCAGCGAGCCGGCGGTGTGCGCCGAGTGCGCGACGGAGTGAGCGGTGCCGGACCTGGGCGGGCTGGTCGTGGTGCTCATCTTGGCCGTCTGCCTCGTCAGCATGCTGCTCCTGGCCCCGCTCGTTGAGGCGTGGCTCTGGCGGGCGATCGGCCACGAGAACCACACCGGTGACAACTGGCCTGCCGCCGAGGATGAGTCGCCAAGCCTTGCAGGTCAGGCGCGGCCTTCGCCTTCGGTGAGCCCGGCGTCCGTGGAAGCGGCGTCGCTTTCTCACCGCCGCAGCACGGGCGGGGCGCCGGTGTCGTGACGGGGCGACGGCTGAACGGCAGAGAGCTCGGCCTGCCCGGTCTGGCGGTAGCGCTCAGTGAGGCCACTGACTGGCGCGGCGAGGCACTCGAGCAGCTCGGCTTGGTGCGGTGGGAACCAGGGATGGGCGCGGTGCCGGTGCTGGAGGGCATCACCGCGGACCTGACGGCTCGCCGGTGGGTCCTCATCGAACGGTCCGGGCCCCGCGAGGAGCCCACGCTGCTCGTCTCTGGCTTGTTCACCGGCCCGCACCCGATCGTATGGGAGCGTCTGGTCCACCACGGCGGCGGACTCCTCCTCGCCGTCCACGACTCCGCACCGGAGGGTCAGATGCCCTCATTGTGGGTCGGTGTGGTGCGCGCCCACGTGGGTCGCGCAACCGACATGACGCCACCGGGCCCGCCGGTATATAGTGGTGCCCCGGGCTTCGGCGGCACCCCGTCTGCCACCAGGGCAGGAAGAATGACAGGAGGTGTTCGTGGAAGTCTGGCCGGGCACACCGTACCCGTTGGGGGCGACCTATGACGGCACGGGGACGAACTTCGCCCTGTTCTCCGAACTCGCCGAGCGGGTGGAGCTGTGCCTGTTCGATGACGCCGGTGCCGAGACGCGGGTGGAGCTGGCCGAGGTCGACGGGTTCATCTGGCATGCCTTCCTGCCGAGCGTGGGCCCGGGGCAGCGCTACGGCTACCGGGTCCACGGCCCATACGACCCGGCCCGCGGTCAGCGGTCCAACTCCGCGAAGCTGCTGCTGGACCCCTACGCCAAAGCGGTCGAGGGGCCGGTGGACTGGGACGAGTCACTGTTCGGCTACCGCTTCGGCCGGCCGTGGGAGCGCAGCGACGCCGACTCTGCGGCCCACCAGACCCGGTGTGTGGTGGTCAACCCGTACTTCGACTGGCGCGGTGATCGTCCGCTGCGCATCCCGTATCACGAGTCGGTCGTCTACGAGACCCACGTGCGTGGCCTAACGATCGGCCATCCGGAGCTGCCACCGGAGCTGCGCGGCACCTACGCCGGCCTGGCCCACCCGGCCGTGGTGGAGCACCTGCAACGCCTGGGTGTCACCGCGGTGGAGCTGATGCCCGTGCACGAGTTCGTCAACGACCACCACCTCGTCCAACGTGGGCTGTCGAACTACTGGGGATACAACACCATCGGGTTCTTCGCCCCGCACCACCGCTACGCCGCCCAGGGCACACGCGGGCAGCAGGTGGCCGAGTTCAAGGCGATGGTCCGTACCCTGCACGAGGCGGGCATCGAGGTCATCCTTGACGTGGTCTACAACCACACCGCCGAGGGCAACCACCTGGGCCCGACCCTGTCCTTCCGCGGCATCGACAACCCGGCCTACTACCGCCTCGCCGCCGACCCGTTTTACTACGTGGACTACACGGGCACCGGCAACACCCTCAACGTGCGTCATCCGCACGCGCTGCAGCTGATCATGGACTCGCTGCGCTACTGGGCGATTGAGATGCACGTCGACGGGTTCCGCTTTGATCTGGCCGCCGCCTTGGCCCGGGAGTTCCACGACGTCGACCGCCTCGCCGCGTTCTTCGACCTGGTCCAGCAAGACCCCGTGGTTTCCCAGCGCAAGCTCATCGCCGAACCGTGGGACATCGGCGCCGGCGGTTACCAGGTCGGTAACTTCCCGCCCCTGTGGACCGAGTGGAACGGCCGCTACCGCGACACCGTCCGCGACTTCTGGCGCGGCACTCCCGGGACCATCGGGGAGTTCGCCTCCCGGCTCACCGGCTCCTCCGACCTGTATGAGTCCAGCGGCCGGCGCCCGTACGCCTCGATCAACTTCATCACCGCCCACGACGGCTTCACCCTCCAGGACCTGGTCTCCTACAACACCAAGCACAACGAGGCCAACGGGGAGAACAACGCCGACGGGACCAATGACAACCGCTCGTGGAACTGCGGGGTCGAAGGCCCCACCGATGACGCGGCCGTCCTGGCGTTGCGCGAGCGGCAGAAGCGCAACCTGCTCGCCACGCTGTTGCTGTCCCAAGGGGTGCCGATGCTATTGGCCGGTGACGAGCTGGGCCGTACCCAGGACGGCAACAACAACGCCTACTGCCAGGACAACGAGCTGTCCTGGGTCGACTGGGGTCGCGCCGCGCAGTTCAGCGAGCTGACCGAGTTCACCGGCCGGCTCATTCGCCTGCGCCGCGAGCACCCGGTGTTTCGCCGGCGCCGGTTCTTTGAAGGCCGCCCCGTGCGCGGCACCAACCTTGAAGACATCGCCTGGCTCACGCCTGCCGGTGAGCTGATGAGCGACCATGAGTGGACCGCCGGGCACGCCCGCGCTCTGACCGTCTTCCTCAACGGCGAGGGCATCCCCGAACCAGACCGCCGCGGTCGGCCCGTGCGCGACGATTCCTTTCTCCTCATGGTCAACCCCACACCCGCGCCGTTGTCGTTCACCGTGCCCGGGATCGAGTACGGCACCACCTGGACGGACTACCTCGACACCGCCGACCACACGACCGGCATCACCGTCGCAGCCGGGGCCATCCCGGCTTCAGCGCCGCGATACGGACCCCGCGACGTCATCACGCTCGAACCCCACTCCCTCCGACTGCTCATCTGCACCCACTGACCCGCTGCGCGGTACTGCACCTGCGGTCATTCCGGCGCCGGGTCGGTCCGCAAGGTGGTGTGAGGTCACGTGAGCGAACACGGCGGTTTGGAGGAAGACAGCTGGGCAACCTCGTTCCGGTCCCGTCTCAACTTCCTCGTGGCTATGGTGCCCCCGCCGTCTGGTGAAAAGTGGACCAACGAACTCATCGCAGAGGAGTGTTTGGCCAGGGGAGTGGAAGCCACTTACTCCAATATCGCCCATCTCAGAACGGGCCGCCGGACGAACCCGTCAGCCCGTCTCGTGGGCGCTCTAGCACAGGTTTTCGGGGTCGACGTTGACTACTTCTTCAACGATCTCCGCGCCCATCAGATTCAGAAGCAGTTCCTGGCGCTGCAACAGCTCCGCGAGTCCGGAGTGAAGATCGAGGGCATCGCAGCCCGCGGTGAGGGTCTGAACCCCGACCTGGTGATGGAAGCCATCAGGGCTCTGCGCCGTGACTCAGACGACCGACGATGACGTCGTAGAGTGACTCACCAGCTTGTGATCATCGACAAGCGGGGGGAGAGTCCGATGAACGTTCGACACGTGTTTTCGACGGTTCTTCGTGATGTCAGGTCAGTGGACGAGGCCATCAAAGCGACGAGCGCTGCCACAGGGCGACCCATCTGTCTCCAAGAGGTCTCATACCTAGGACAGCAGGGCCCTTCCGGTCTTCTGGTGCAGTCCGGATCATGTGATGTCATCCAGCTACCATCCGGCGTATCTGGTCGCCGTCGGGTCGGGATCATTGGTCATGAGCTTGGCCACCTCCTTCTGGGGCATCAGCCCGAGGATCTCTCTGGCTTGTTTTCCATCGACCCGGACATCGTCAAACGGATCTTGGCTCGTCACCACTTCGACGACAGGAAGGAGCGAGACGCTGAGCTGATTGGCACGATGCTGGCTCAGACCATCGGAAGGAATCTTCAGTTCGAAGGTCTGTGGAGCTGCCTGTCATGACGATTGACCTGGTGCTTGTTGGCTTGTGGCTGGTGGGGATCGTCGACCTGACACGCACTCTGCGAGGACGATCTGATCCTGGCTCATCACAATCCACGGTGTAGTGGGGGTGTGATGGTGGCTGGTGTGTCGGTCACCGGGTAGGGGTCGAGGTCTTCCGAGGATGGGGGTTCTCACACCAACCCATCGGGAAGACCTCGACGTGCCTGACGCTACCTTCGCGACCCCTGACCTGACCACCTTCTGCCGGCTCGACGAGCTGGGCCTGGTTGCGGTTGGTCAACGACTCGAGCCTGGACGGGCGGTGATCGCTTGTCAGGTTGTCGAGCCGGACGACTGGTGCCACCGCTGCGGCCAGCATGGTGTGTTGCGGGACACGGTGGTGCGTCGGCTCGCTCACGAACCGCTCGGGTGGCGGCCGACCCTGCTGGAGGTGCTCGTCCGCCGGTACCGGTGCGCCGACTGCGCTCATGTGTGGCGCCAGGACACGAGCCGGGCCGCGGAGGCCAAGACCCGACTGTCGCGCCGCGGGCTGCGGTGGGCGTTGGAAGGGATCGTGGTGCGCCACCTCACCGTGGCCCGGATCGCCGAAGGCTTGGACATCAGCTGGAACACAGCGAACGACGCGGTGCTCGCCGAGGGTAAGCGGGTGCTGATCAACAACCCGCACCGGTTCGACAAGGTGACCACGATCGGCGTGGATGAGCACGTGTGGCGGCACACCCGTCGCGGCGAGAAGTACGTGACCGTGATCATCGACCTGACGCCGGCAAGGACGAACAGTGGACCGGTCAGGTTGCTGGACATGGTCGAGGGCCGCTCCAAGAGCGTGTTCAAGCAGTGGTTGTCTGAGCGTGACCAGGCGTGGCGCGACCGGGTGGAGGTCGTCGCGATGGACGGCTTCACCGGATTCAAGACCGCCACCACCGAGGAGTTGCCTGATGCGGTCGCGGTGATGGACCCCTTCCATGTCGTGAGGCTCGCCGGCGACGCCCTCGACCGGTGCCGCCGTCGAATCCAACAGGATCTGCACGGCCACCGCGGCCGTGCCGGCGACCCGCTCTACTCGGCCCGGCGAACCCTGCACACCGGAGCATCGCTGCTCACCGACAAACAGAAGACCCGGCTTGACGCCCTGTTCGCTGACGAGGCGCACACCGAACTTGAGGTCACCTGGGCGGCCTACCAACGCATGGTCACCGCCTACCGCGACCCCGACCCTGCTCGCGGCCGAGACCTCATGAACAAGCTCATCGCCAGCCTCGCCAGCGGCGTCCCAGCAGCGCTGGTCGAACTCCGCACACTGGGCCGCACGCTGAAGCAGCGGGCGGTCGACGTGCTGGCCTACTTCGACCGGCCCGGCACCAGCAACGGTCCCACAGAGGCGATCAATGGCCGCCTCGAGCACCTCCGCGGATCAGCCCTCGGCTTCCGCAACCTCACCCACTATGTCGCCAGATCCCTCCTCGAAACCGGCGGGTTCAGACCTCAGCTACACCGTGGATTATGATGAGCCCCTATGGGTACTGGCCATGGCCTACGGGCCGGTGCGCCTGGTCCTGCTGGCGGTGATGGCGATCGGGGCGGTGAGTGCCACCCTGATCCTGGGAGCCGACTTGTGGGAGCGCCCACGGCGGCGAGCCCAACGTGAGCAGGTCATCCTGTTCAATTTGGCCACCACCGCGACCGTGGCCATCGGGGTTGTGGTGTTCTACCTCGTCTTATTCATCCTGTCCTGGGTCGGCGCGCTGCTGCTCATCGACGAGCAGGTACTGGCCGGTATCGCCGGGAACCCAGTGAACGCTTTGGACTACGCGAAGATCAGCTGGCTCACCGCCAGCCTGGCCACCGTGGGCGGAGCACTAGGAGCTGGACTGGAGGACGACGATGTGGTGCGCGCCGCTGCCTACACCCGGCCCAGCACCTGACACAGCCCCAGCACGCCACGCCCAGTCCTTCGGCAACTCGGGCCATCGACAGGTGGCCGACGACGATCCCGACCAGACCCCACCGCAGGCCGGCGCGGGAGATCTTGGCCCGCGGCGGCGCCGCAGCGGTGGTGTCCTGACGCCACACGTGCGAGCACTCCTTGCAGCGGTAGCGGCGCACGGTGAGCACCAGCGTGGTAGGGCGCCACCCGAACGGCTCGTGCGCCAACTCCCTGCTCACCGTGTCACGGGGCACGCCCTGGCAGCCGCACCGCCTGCACCAGTCGTCCGGCTCCACGACCCGGCACGCCAGCACGGACCGGTCAGGCTCGAGCAGCTGGCCGGTGACCTCCAGACCGAGGCCGTCGAGGCGGGTGAAGGTAGTCAGGTCAGGGCGCGTGAAGGTAGCGTCAGGCACGTCGAGGTCTTCCGGACGGGTTGTGTGAGAACTCCCATCATCGGAAGACCTCGACCCTCACCCCGACACCGACGCGCCGCCCCAGGTCGCACCACAGCTACACCCTCATCTGTGAAGAGCCCCTCAAGGGCGCTGCGCGTCGCTGCGCGATGCCGCCTGCGGCGGCACCCTTGACTGCCACCCTCCACGCACCTGCTGGCAACTATCAGGACGAAGGGGTGCTCTGGGCTCGGGCAAGGGCTCGGCGTACCGATGACGTGCTCACGCCGAGCACGGTGGCGATGTGCGCGTTGCTCTGGCCCTGCGCCTTCATGCGCAAGGCGGCGTCGATTCGCTCCGACCCCATGACGGTGGGGCGGCCGCCGACCCTCCCCTGGGCCCGCGCATAGGCCAGGCCGCGCCGGGTGTTCTCCCGGATCGTGTCCACGCGCAACTGAGCGAACACGGCCATAATCCCCACAATGGCCTGGCCCATCGGGCTCGACGTGTCGATGCTCAGCGCCGGCTCCGTCAAGCTCTTGATGCTCACGCCCTGCCCGATCAGGTCATGGACGATCTCGATGGCCATGACCTCGCTTCCGGCCAGCCGGTCCAGCGCCCGGAACACCAGCGTGTCGCCCGGACGCAGATAGTCGCGGCACGCCAACCACTGCGGCCGGTCGGCCGCACGGCTGGACTCGCCGTGGTCCACGAACACGCGCTCGGCCCCGGCCGCGCGCAGCTCCGCCTCCTGGGCGGCCGGAGTCTGTTCGCGCGTGGACACGCGTGCGTACCCGACGATCGTCATCGGCTCCCCCGTCCTCTCGGCTCTCCTCGGTGCGGGTCGTCATCGTCATCGCGCTTCGCGCGACGCCGTTCCATCTCGCTCTCGATACGTTCGTGCAGGCCAGCCCGGGTGTTCTCACGCCGGACGCGGGCGTGAATGCTCGATGCCCACGCCTTGGTGCGCATCTTCACATCGTCGAGCTGACCAGCCGTCAGACCGTAGACGCGCACCTCTTCGGGCTGGATACGCTCCACGTTGTCAAGGTTCTGGGCGAACCATCCCAGGTCGAAGCCAGCATCGACTCCCCGGACCAAGTCCAGCAGTTCCTCGTCGCTGTACCGGCCGGAACGCCGGATCGCGTCCACATCGAGGTAGTCGCGGGTCTCGGCCCGCGAGAACAGGGCCCCGACCTTGTTGCCCACCGCGTCCTCAATGGACAAGACGGGCCCGACCTCCAGCCGCACGGGCGGGTGAGCCCGCCAGTCCACGCCCAGGTCCATGTCAGTGCTGCGCCCTTGCGCGCTGACGATGGTGAGCTGGGCGAACGTGTCCTGCCGCCGGCGGCTCTCCACGGTGTAGCCGGCCGCACGCAGCGCCGCAATGATCCGGTCGAGCGACGTGCCGAACCGTGCCTGGGCCTGCTGGACGGTGAACAGGTCCACGTCCTCGGTGGGCCGGTCGATCAGCCCGTGCTCACGGATCGCGCCCGAGCCGGCCAGGGCGAAGCCGGCATCGTCGCCGACGGCCTCCAAGGCCAGGCGCGTGATGCGCCGCTGCTCCTCCTGATCTCTGCTCACACGACGACCCGAAGCCGGGGGAACCTCTTCTCCCACAGGCCGCGCACGCGCGGATCCATGTTCAGAATCGGCCACGCCTCGATGAGCCGATCTCGGTTCATCAAGCGGCGCTGCTGATCGGCAGTCCCCTCGGCGAGCAACGCCTGGTAAGCCATGCGACGCCAACCCAGGTTCGACACGTCCACGTCGAACCGATCGGCCTGCCAACGCACAGAGTGTGGCAGGTCGATGGGCCCGTCATAGGGTCCGCGCAGCTCGTCGAGCGAAGCGGGCGCGTCATAGGGCTTGACATCGCGGAACCGCACACGAGCCGCTGTCACCTCAGCCATGGCCCGCCTCCTTCCATCTCATCCCAGTTTACCCGGCCAGGTCGAAAACGGTCTATCACCCGTTTCGGTTTCGGTGGGGGTTTTGACCACCCTTCGACCGCCAACTTACGCGGGTCATGTCAGTTTCCGAAGTCGGCTGCACGGAAGTTCGAAGTCGTCTGCACTCTGTGCTCAGGTATGCCGCGCGAGCGCTCGGGTGCAGGTCGATGGGACGCCTCCAGGGATGTCCCTGGAGGTCCTGGAGGCCGCCATGGCCACCGACGCGGGCTGGAATCTGTTGCGGTCGCGTCGTGTGGGCTGTGGTGGTATCATGGGAAAGACGAGGCCCGGAGGGCCGGGCCACCGGTCACTGAGAGGTGATGGTGAAGATGACTGCTCTGGATCCGTTCCGTGAGATTGAGCGTTTGCTGGGCACGGCCATGCGTCAGGCCCCGTCTGCAGCGGCGATTCCGATGGATCTGTACCGCTCGGGTGATGATGCCTTTGTCGCCAAGATCGACCTGCCGGGCGTGGACCCGGACTCGATCGATATCGATGTCGATGACCGCACGTTGACGGTGCGCGCCGAGCGGCGCCCGGAGGAAGCGGAGGCGCAGTGGCTGGTGCGGGAGCGGCCTGCGGGGATTTTCGCCCGTCAACTCACCTTGGGTCGGGGGTTGGCGACGGACCGCATCGAGGCCGGCTATGCCGACGGGGTGCTGACGTTGACGATTCCGGTGGCTGAGGAGTCCAAGCCGCGCAAGATCCAGGTCACGGCCTCCGACCGCACGGCAGCGATCGAACAGGGGTCCTCCTCCGGCGAGCAGCAAGCCACCGGCGAGGGATCGGGGCAGAGGCAGTAGAGGGATCGCGGACGCCGGCGCGAGCGGGACGCCGGCGTCCGCGGCGGGACACCTCCCGTCTCCTGGTCGGCTGCCACTGGGACGCCCGGCTCCCTGCGCGACTCAACGGCTCACCTCGCTGCAGGCGCTCCCGCCTGGGGTAGCTGTACTTCCCCGGGAGGTTGTGAACGGGTGAGGTAGCGAAGACCTCCGGGCAGGATGTGGGTTACCACACTCACTCTCCTGACCACGGAGGTCTTCGTGACTCACGCTAACGCACCCTTGACACCGGAAGGGCGTCGTCGTCTTGCTGTTCTCGTCGTGGAACAGGGCTGGTCGTTGCGGCGGGCGGCGGAACGGTTCCAGTGCTCGCCCGCGACGGTGAAGCGGTGGGCCGACAGGTACCGGGCAGGGCTGCCGTTGATCGACCGTAGTTCGAGGCCCACCTCGTCACCGAACCGGCTTTCGCGTAAGACGGAGCATCGGATCGTCGCGTTGCGGTTCACTCGCCGGTGGGGTCCGCACCGGATCGCGTATCACCTGCGGTTGCACCGTTCCACGGTCGGTCGGGTGCTCGCCCGATACAAGATGCCGAAGCTGATCAACATCGACCAGGCCACCGGGCTGCCGGTTCGCCGCCCGAAGCCGACACGGTACGAGGTCGCCGCGCCGGGCGAGCTCGTGCACGTAGATATCAAGAAACAAGGCCGGATCCCCGACGGCGGCGGGTGGCGTGCCCACGGTCGCGGATCCATGCAGGACCGTCACGCGGGAGTGGCCCGCGACAAGGCAGCCCGTGCCGGGGCAGCCGGCTCTCGCGGCTACCGGTATCTGCACCACGCCGTGGACGACCACTCCCGGATCGCGTACTCAGAGATCCTTGACGACGAGCGCAAAGAGACCGCAGCGGGGTTCTGGACCCGCGCGAACGCGTTCTTCGCAGGCCTGGGCGTCACAGTCACCGCGGTGATGACCGACAACGGTTCCTGCTACCGGTCAGGCGCCTTCGCTGACGCGCTCGGCGACGAGGTGAAGCACAAGTGGACCCGGCCATACCGGCCGCAGACCAACGGCAAGGTCGAGCGGTTCAACCGAACCCTCGCCGTCGAGTGGGCCTACGCGAAGCCCTACGCCAGCGAAGCCGAGCGCGCCGCAGCCTACGAGACCTGGCTCCATCACTACAATCACCACAGACCCCACACCGGGATCGGCGGCCAGACTCCCTCAGCCCGCGTTCACAACGTCACGGGGAAGTACAGGTAGCCCCCATCAGAAAAGAAGCCACAGAGGGTCCAGGTGCGGGAATAAAACCTGAGCGTGGTTCGCTCAACTATGTGATCTTGATATGTGATCTTGAGACGAGAGGAAGGTGATGGTGATGGCACTGCCTGTTCGTGGCGGCAACACGGAGATCACCCATCGGGATCCTTTCAGCGAACTGCACGACCTCACCACCCGGATGAACCAGCTCGTCCAGTCCGCGCTGGGCGACTTCCCCAACCGGGTCGCCTCGCTCTGGGCCCCGCCGGTAGAGCTGGAGGAGACAGAGGGCTCCTACGTTCTGGAGGCTGACCTGCCCGGTGTGAAGGAGGACGACGTTGACCTCGAGCTGCGCGGCAACGAGCTGAGCATCCACGGCGAGGTCAAAGAACGGGAGCGGACCGGCATCCTACGCCGGAGCACACGCCAAGTCGGGCAGTTCGAGTACCGCGTGACGCTGCCGGCCGACGTCGACCCAGACCAGGTCAACGCCACGCTACGCGACGGTGTCCTGCGGGTGGAGGTGGCCAAGACCGAGGCCACCCAGCCACGCCGCATCCAAATCACGAAGGGCTGAACGCAGCTCCACGCCGCGTCCCCACGCGAGAAATCAGAGGGAGGTCCTCCCCATTCAGAAGACCCGCACTGCCACCAACCTCATGGCCGGGTACATCTAGGCATCTGAGGAACCCGGGCGACCTCACAGACCGGGTCACCACAAACTATCTCGTCCTCAGACTGTGATCACATCGCCGAGAACGACCGATCGGGTTCGCGGAATCCGGAAGGCCGTGGTGCGGTCGGCCTGGTTCCTCGACAGCGTGAGGTAGACGAGCCGCCGCCAGGTGGCCATCGGGCATCTGGATGCCAATGGGTCGGTGTCGTCGGCGCGACGTATGTTGGCCACTGACAGGAAGTAGACAGCTTCCTGCATGTGCATCCGGGGGTCGGGGAGCTGGTCCATGACCAGCGCCAGGGCGGACGGAATGTTCTGGGAGTCGGCGAAACCGACATGGCACTCGACGTATGCGATGCCGTCGTCGGGGTCCCCGAGGTCGGTGACCCTGATCCGATCCCGATGAGGGATGTGGGAGATGTTCTCATCAACCATCGAGATGATGACGTTGTGCTCATGGAGCACATGGTTGAACTGGATATTGTTGCGCAGCGCGAGTGGTGTGGTGACCCGGCCCGGATGCGGGTAGATCGCCAAACCGGGAACCCGAGTCGGTCGATCGTCCTTGATACGAGCCAGGAAGTCATCCAGCGGCCCCTCGGCGGAGGCACGACTGGAGACGACGAACGCGGTGCCCTTGCGCCACGCCGTCATGATGACGATGATCGCACCGGCGATCACCAACGGAATCCAGCCCCCCGAGGTGATCTTGAGCAGATTGGCCGCGAGGAGAGACAGCTCCAGGCCACCGATGACCACTGCTATCGGCAGAACTCGCCACCACGACCAGTCCCAGACGAGGCGGACCAGGATCAGGAAGAGGGCCGTGGTGAGCAGCAGGGTTCCGGTCACGGCGAGTCCGTAGGCGGTGGATAACCGTGCCGACGTGCGGAAAGCGCCGATGAGCAGCAGAACACCGAGGTAGAGCATCCAGTTGACCTCGGGAATGTAGATCTGGCCGCCCTCCTCCCGAGAAGTGTGGCGAATCGAGAAGCGAGGCAGCAGGCCAAGCCTGGAGGCTTGATGGGAGACCGAGAACGTGCCGGATATCACAGCCTGGGAGGCAATGATGGTGGCCAGAGTGGCGATCACCACCAGCGGGACCTGTGCCCACTGCGGCGCAGTTCGGAAGAAGGGGTTGTCGATCCAGGCGGGATGAAGAATGATCATGGCGCCCTGCCCGAGGTAGTTCAGCATGAGAGCAGGCAGCACCACCGAGAACCAGGCGATGCGGACCCGGCGGCTGCCGAAGTGGCCCATGTCGGCGTAGAGCGCCTCCGCTCCCGTGACGGTCAGCACGACCGCCCCCATGGCGACGAAAGCCGTCCACGGGCGCTCAAGGACGAACAGCAGGGCCCACTGGGGTGACAGCGCCATCAGGATCTGAGGACAGCGAAGAATCCACGGTGCCCCCAGCGCGGCGATGCTGATGAACCAGACCAGCATGATGGGTCCGAACGCCCGTCCAATCACCGCGGTACCCCTCTGCTGGATGACGAACAGGGCGGTGAGGATAACCACCGCGGCGGGCAGCACCATCCGAGTCAGACCGGGATCGATGACGGCGGCACCCTCGAGGGCGCTCATCACCGAAATCGCGGGCGTGATCATTGAGTCCCCGTAGAACAGCGCCGCCCCCACCATTCCGATTCCCATCGTCACAGCGGCGAGTCGGCAGCGTGAGGGGATGTGGCGTTGCAGCAGAGCCATGAGGGCCAAGATGCCGCCCTCGCCCCCGTTGTCGGCACGCATCACGAGGGTGACGTACTTGATGCAGACGATGAGCAGGATGGACCAGATGACCAGCGAGATGATGCCGATGACGTTGTCGCGGCTGGGTACGGCGGTGTGGTGATCGATCGCGAAGACGGTCTGCATGGAGTAGAGGGGTGAGGTGCCGATGTCGCCGAACACGACACCCAGCGCAGCGAGCACGAGCCCTCGAGCGGGGGAATACGGTGCCTTGGATGGTCTCTGTCGCCATAAAGGCAGACTCCGGTGATCGCTGTGTGTGGACACGAGCATCTGACTCCCTTGTTGACAGCGGCAGCGCCACTCACCCTGGATGCGCTCCGCCCGACCGACCTGATGGCGCACTGCACTCTGGGCAGGCGCAATCATCGATCAAATCGCGGCACGCGCAGGAGTGGCGCGATCCTCACGAAATCCATACGGTGGAAGGGGCAATGCTTGCAGAATCCTCACGGCCGCAAGGGTCCCCTCCGCGCTTCCAGGAATGATCGCCGAGCTGGGCTCATCATAATCCACGGTGTAGCTGAGGTCTGAACCCGCCGGTTTCGAGGAGGGATCTGGCGACATAGTGGGTGAGGTTGCGGAAGCCGAGGGCTGATCCGCGGAGGTGCTCGAGGCGGCCATTGATCGCCTCTGTGGGACCGTTGCTGGTGCCGGGCCGGTCGAAGTAGGCCAGCACGTCGACCGCCCGCTGCTTCAGCGTGCGGCCCAGTGTGCGGAGTTCGACCAGCGCTGCTGGGACGCCGCTGGCGAGGCTGGCGATGAGCTTGTTCATGAGGTCTCGGCCGCGAGCAGGGTCGGGGTCGCGGTAGGCGGTGACCATGCGTTGGTAGGCCGCCCAGGTGACCTCAAGTTCGGTGTGCGCCTCGTCAGCGAACAGGGCGTCAAGCCGGGTCTTCTGTTTGTCGGTGAGCAGCGATGCTCCGGTGTGCAGGGTTCGCCGGGCCGAGTAGAGCGGGTCGCCGGCACGGCCGCGGTGGCCGTGCAGATCCTGTTGGATTCGACGGCGGCACCGGTCGAGGGCGTCGCCGGCGAGCCTCACGACATGGAAGGGGTCCATCACCGCGACCGCATCAGGCAACTCCTCGGTGGTGGCGGTCTTGAATCCGGTGAAGCCGTCCATCGCGACGACCTCCACCCGGTCGCGCCACGCCTGGTCACGCTCAGACAACCACTGCTTGAACACGCTCTTGGAGCGGCCCTCGACCATGTCCAGCAACCTGACCGGTCCACTGTTCGTCCTTGCCGGCGTCAGGTCGATGATCACGGTCACGTACTTCTCGCCGCGACGGGTGTGCCGCCACACGTGCTCATCCACGCCGATCGTGGTCACCTTGTCGAACCGGTGCGGGTTGTTGATCAGCACCCGCTTACCCTCGGCGAGCACCGCGTCGTTCGCTGTGTTCCAGCTGATGTCCAAGCCTTCGGCGATCCGGGCCACGGTGAGGTGGCGCACCACGATCCCTTCCAACGCCCACCGCAGCCCGCGGCGCGACAGTCGGGTCTTGGCCTCCGCGGCCCGGCTCGTGTCCTGGCGCCACACATGAGCGCAGTCGGCGCACCGGTACCGGCGGACGAGCACCTCCAGCAGGGTCGGCCGCCACCCGAGCGGTTCGTGAGCGAGCCGACGCACCACCGTGTCCCGCAACACACCATGCTGGCCGCAGCGGTGGCACCAGTCGTCCGGCTCGACAACCTGACAAGCGATCACCGCCCGTCCAGGCTCGAGTCGTTGACCAACCGCAACCAGGCCCAGCTCGTCGAGCCGGCAGAAGGTGGTCAGGTCAGGGGTCGCGAAGGTAGCGTCAGGCACGTCGAGGTCTTCCCGATGGGTTGGTGTGAGAACCCCCATCCTCGGAAGACCTCGACCCCTACCCGGTGACCGACACACCAGCCACCATCACACCCCCACTACACCGTGGATTGTGATGAGCCCCCATAGGTCCGCGGCCACCAATGTCAGTATGTCGGTGGCCGCTGCCACGACCAGCGCCCGGGAGAGCCGGGCCACGAAGGCCCAAGGCTGGTTGGCGCGGATCATGCCCAGCAGCAACCGCACGTTGCCGCTCAGCACTCGGGCCGTGAACTGCACGACGTTGTCGTCCGGGCGTTCGTCGAGGTCGGTGGACAGCTGGTGGGCTCTTCGAGCAAGATCCCGCTGGGCGTTGGGGTCTTCGGCGTCGTAGCCCAGGAGCTGCCCGACCACGTGCACGGTGGTCTCTTGCACCTTCTGCCGCACGTGCACGGGTCCCAGGGTTGGGACGGAGACCAGTCCTACCCCGTGCACGGGGCTGAGCTGGGTGAGCACCGGACGTCGGCCGGTCTTCAGGGGGATCTCGGTGAGCACCACGGCCAAATCCCAGTTCTCCTCCAGCACGCGGTTTCGGGCCGCCTCCCGCAGGTCCAAGGTCTCGGTGGGTGGATCGACCAGCCGGTCTTCGGCCATCTTCAGTTGCCAGCGCACTCCCGGATACCGCTGCACCAAAATCTTGCGCACCGAGGTGGTGACCTCGGGGCCGAGCACCGCATTCAGGGATGGTGAGACCACCAGGCCGATGAGCAGCTCGGCATCGGAAAGGGGTTCGGCAGGATCGGCGGTGGATCGGCAACGCTCAGCAGTCACCGCTCCATGGTGAGGCAACCACGGTCGGATTGCCACTGGCTCGATGGAGCCCCCAAGGTTTCGTGCAGCACCGCGGGCCGGATTCGGTGGTCGCCTCGATCCCGGAAAGAGCGGTGCTGCTCACTGAAATCCTCTCCCCGCCGACGCCGCCAGCGCGAAGACATCACAGCCAGCGGGCCCGGGACCTGCCGGTGTCGAGGACGACTTCTCGATGATGCTGCAGTGACGGATCGGTTGAAGTGCTTCGGCGGTGTGGGAGCAGTGATCAGCGTGGGGCCGGTCGATTCCGTTCGGACAGGTGATGCATCGACTGCCCAGCGGCAGGTGCGGTACTGATGCGGGGGTACCCGGTGCAGGGGTGTCAAGGCCCAGCTCCGAAGACGGCAAGCCGGGCACGTGAAAGGCGAATTATAGCCCGCCGCAACCCGAGCGGGAAGGCATGTGTGGCACGAGGCGCCGAAGACGGGCCGGGCGTTTACTGCAGAGATAAATATGCTTATCCTGGTAAGGTCCGCGACATTTTGTAAGGCCCTGAGAGCGGGCCCGTCGCTGGTCCACCACGGACCGACGGGCTCGGGGATGGGGCTGAGGACCCGGAGAGGAGCCACGGCCGTGGCCGAGCTGATGCGCAAGGACCTTGATGCGTTCGGGTCTTTCTACCGCCACCTGCACCGACGGGGTGCTGGTGATTTCGGGCTCCGATGCCGAGTCGGAGCCAGTGGCAGAAGTCCACGAAGATCGCAGGCACCGCGGCTGAACGGCCGATACCGAGGGGGAGGAAGGGAGGCCAGGGCTGCTGATGTGCCCGGACTGTTCCGCAATTTCTCTTCCTAACTTTCCGTCCACTCCCGACCCAGGTGCCCGGCAACCCCGGGTGCAGGCCACCGTCCGGGTCGGATCGTCACCACGAACAGGAAACGATAAGCATGTCCCATCCCTCCCCTCTTCCACCCACTGCTTCGGCTCATTACCAGGTCCTGCGCACAGTGCCCTCCTATGACGAGGCTCAGCGCCTTGTCGACCGACTCTCCGACGCCGGGTTCCCGGTTGAGCACGTGCGCTTGGTCGGCACCGATCTGCGCCTGGTTGAGCAGGTCACCGGGCGGATGACCTACGGCAAGGCCGCCCTGTACGGGGCCGCCTCCGGAGCCTGGCTGGGATTGCTCATTGGCTTGCTGTTGGGTCTTTTCACGGTCGTGGGGTGGCTGTCGGTAATCCTGTGGGCGGTACTCCTGGGCGCGGTGTGGGGGCTGATCTTCGGGTTGCTGGGCCACGCGGCCACCGGCGGGCGCCGGGACTTCAGTAGCGTCCAGGGCCTGGAGGCGTCCTCCTACGAGATTCTTGTGGAGGCCGAGTACTTCGAGGCGGCCACGGCCAAGCTCGACGCCAGCCGTCCCACGACTTGACCGCCAAAGGCCCGGGCCCGGACCGGGTGCTGGCCCACGCCCGAGTAAGTGCTGAGGGCCGTGGCCCTCTGCGCTCCCCCGACACTCACCGCTGGAACGGATTCAGGAGCGGATCTCGCCGGGAAGCAGGGACGTCGGCGTGCCTGTCACCACCAACCGGGAGCCTGCTCGGCTCTGCCGAGCGTGATCCCCGCAGTTGCCTGCAGTGGACCCCGACAGCTTCGTCCCCAAGACCCTCTGTCAGGGGCATCCCAGGTAATCACCCGCGGGACCGTCCGAGGCATTCTCCGGCCACAGCGATGGCCTCGACCGGATCGGAGCAGCCCGGCGGATTCAAGCGGTCAGTGCAACGAGTCCTGTGAGATGAGGCAGTCACTGATCACAGGAGGATCCGGATGCAGGGCAGGCACGGTCATCTCAGCCGGGAGCAGAAGCAGCTCGCGCTCAGGCTGCACGGGAAGGGCTGGCGGCTGGTCGACATCGCGAAGGAGATCGGCTGCAGCGCGCCGATGGTCGGCATCATGGCCCGCACCGGCAGGCACCTTGACGCCAGGCCGTTCGGGTGGGAGCCACGTCAGGGCTGTCTGACGATCGACGAGCGCGAGCAGATCCTGCTGGGCATCAATCGCGGCGATACCTTCACCGCGATCGCCGAGCAGCTGGGGCGTGCGGTGTCGACCGTCAGCCGTGAGGTGAAGCGCGGTGGGGGTCGCTGCGGCTACTCGGCGTGGCGTGGTCATGAACGTGCCCGCGAGCAGGCGCGCCGACCGAAGCCGTTCAAGCTTGCGTCGGGCCGGCTGCTCGAGGAGGTTGCCAGCCGGCTGGAGCAACTGTGGTCACCTGAGGAGATCGCGGCGCGCCTACGGTTGGATCACGCCGACGACCCGGAGATGCGCGTGAGCCACGAGACGATCTACCAGTCGCTGTTCGTGCAGGGCCGAGGCGAACTGCGCCGTGAGCTGGCGCGGTGCCTGCGGTCCGGAAGATCGGCCCGCAAGCCCCGCCGAACCACGGACGGTCGCGGCCGCATCCCCGGCATGATCATGCTCAGCGAGCGCCCCGCAGAAGCCGACGACCGCGCCGTGCCAGGCCACTGGGAAGGTGATCTCATCCTCGGCGAGGGCAGCCGCAGCGCCATCGGCACGCTCGTTGAGCGCTCGACGCGAATGACACTGCTGCTGCACCTGCCCGACGGCAAGAGCGCCGAGCAGGTCGAGGCCGCGATGCGCGCCGCAATCAGCAAGCTGCCGTCCTCGTTGATCCGAACGATCACCTGGGACCAAGGCGCGGAGATGTCCAAGCACGCCGCGTTCTCCATCGCCACAGGAATCCCGATCTACTTCTGCGATCCCCACTCGCCCTGGCAGCGGGGGAGCAACGAGAACACCAACGGCCTGCTGCGCCAGTACCTACCCAAAGGCACCGACCTGAGCGTCGTCAGCCGCGAGGAGTTGGACGCGATCCAGGACAGCCTCAACGGACGCCCCCGCAAGACGCTGGGCTATCTGACACCATCAGAGAAGCTCGCAGAGTTCCTTGCGCCCATCGCTTGAATCCGCCATCGAGTTCGCCCTGCGCAGCTCACGCACTTCCTTCTCCAGCTCGACCAGGCGCTGGGACTCGCTGGTCGTGGTCCCGGGACGGTGCCCCTCGTCAACCTCGGCCTGCACGACCCAGTTCCTCAGAGTCTCAGGATTGATCCCGAGCTGCTCGCCCACACGGCGAAACGTTCCCGACCTCGTCGATGGATCGCGCCGTGACTGAACTGCCATCCTCGTGGCTCTCTCCCGAAGTTCGTCGGGGTACTTCCTCGGTGCTGCCATGCTCCTCATCCTCCCGTGGATTCAGAGCCTCCACCAGACCCGGGGCGATTCACCAGGCCGACACCGAGCTGCGGGGCGATGGCACGTATCGACTCTGCGCGCGGGCCTCCCTCGCGCGCCTGGCGCTCGTAGACCATCCGCACGGCGCGGTCACGCAGCTCGGGACTGAACTTCTTGGGCATACTCCGATTCTCCTTGCTGAGACTCGGAACAGAACCCAGGACGCTTCACCCGCACCCCAAAACACGAATCGCGCCACCGTTAGTAAACGATGACGCGACTCATGACATACGGGGTGCCTGAGTAGTACGTTCGGCAACTCCGCCCCCAAGACAAAAACCCTGGTCAACCGCCTAGACCGTGGGGTCTACGAGGTCTCTCGACGTCCCCAGGATACCGCTCCGAAGGATGATCGTGGCCCTGTTGCGAGCACTGTCGAGACGGCTCAAACTTTTCTGACCGACTCCGAGGTGGACGCCCTCGTCGGCGACTACCTGGCCGGGATGAGCGTCAAGGCGCTCGCTGAGAGGTACGGCATTCACCGCGCCACCGTGTTCTCCCATCTGCGTCGCCGCAAGGTGCCGAGCCGCCGACCAAGGCTGGGGATCGACGAGAAGGCGGAGGCCGTGCGGCTCACCCGAGCGGGCGTCTCGATGCGGGCCATCGGTCGCCGGATGGGCGTGGACCGTAAGGCCGTGCGGGCTGCACTGGTCGAGGCTGGACTCATCGTGGACGAGGCGAGCGATGACTCGTAGCTGCGGTTCCGATTTGCTGATCCGTCGGTAGCTCTCGGCGCACCTCGTCGGTAACGAGCGCCGAGAGGAACCGATGATGACCAGCTTGAGTGAGGTCGCGAATGACGAGCGCACCGCGAGGATGGTGCTGTCCATGCTCATCGAACCCAATGACCCGGTGACAGGACGCATCTTGTCCAGGCTCGGAGCAGTCGAGACGCTTTGGCGGCTCATCGCGAATGAGAGTGTAGGAGCGGTCTGAATCCGCCGGCTTCGAGGAGCGATCTGGCGATGGTATGTCGACCTCGGGGTTATGTTGACCGGCTCGGTGAGCGCGCAGGCGGGGCAGGGGTGAATGGTTGAGCCGGTCAACATAACCATCGCGGTGTCACCGGTTCTTGAGGAACGCGATGAGAGCGTCGGATGCCTTGTATCGGGCTGGTGGCCGCTCGTCGAGCGCGGGAACGCGTTCGAGGGTTCGCTGCTTGAGTTCCAGGTCGGCATGCAAGTAGATCTGCGTGGTCTGGATGCTCGCGTGCCCGAGCCAGAGCGCGATGCTGGCGGTGTCGATGCCGGCGTGCAGGAGGCTCATCGCGCAGGTGTGCCGCAGCGTGTGCGGCGTGACGTTCTTCCCTGTCAATGAAGGACACCTCTCGGCCGCGGTCGCGGCGTGCCGGGTAACGAGCTTCCCAACGGCAGCCCTGGTCAGGGGTGTCCCGCTGTTGGTCGGGAACAGCGGCCCCTCTCGCGCTGGTGGGAGCTCGGCGAGCCAGGCCGTGAGGAGCCTGACGGTGTTCTTCTGCAACGGGATCACGCGTTGCTTGCGGCCCTTCCCGACGCATTCGAGTTGGCTGTGTGGTCCGAGCTGAAGGTCACCGACGCGCAGGTTGATGAGTTCGCTGACGCGGAGTCCGGTTTGGATGCCCAGGTGCAGCAGGAGCCGGTCGCGGCGACCGAGCCAGGTCCGGGTGTCCGGGGCAGCGATGAGCGCCTCTGCTTCGGGGCGGTGAGGAACGACACGAGCGTGGTCTTGGTGCGTTTCGCGGCTCTTCACGAACGAGGGTGTAGCGGGTTGAGCGTGTCGGTGGCCGGGTAGGGGTCGAGGTCTCCCTGAGGATGGAAGTTCTCACACTCGCCATCTGCCGGAAGACCTCGACGTGTCACACCCTACTTTCACTACACCTTGCCTGACCACGTTCTGCGGTCTCGACGAGCTCGGCCTGGAGGCTGTCGGGCAGCGTCTGGACCCGGATCGGGCGGTGATCGAGTGCCGTGTCGTGGAGCCGGACCGGTGGTGCCGCGAGTGTGGATGCGAGGGCGCCCCGCGCGACACGGTGATCCGTCGGCTCGCGCATGAGCCATTCGGGCATCGGCCCACGACCCTGCTGATCCGGGTCCGGCGCTACAAATGCTGCGGGTGTGGGCGGGTCTGGCGGCAAGACACCACGGCCGCCGCGCCGGTACGGGCGAAGATCTCCCGCGGTGGGTTGGCGTGGGGGCTGGCGGGCTTGGTCCTCGATCATCTCTCGGTCACGCGTGTCGCGGCAGGGCTGGGGGTGTCCTGGTCCGCCGCGAACGACGCGATCCTCGCCGAGGGCCGCCGGCGGCTGATCGATGACCCGGCGCGGTTCGAGGGCGTGACCACGATCGGCGTCGACGAGCACGTGTGGCGACACACCCGCCACGGCGACACGTACGTGACCGTGATCATCGACCTGACCCCGGTGCGCGACAAGACCGGCCCGGCACGGCTGCTGGACATGGTCGCCGGACGCTCGAAAGCCGTGTTCAAGACCTGGCTCGCCGCCAGACCGAAGCCCTGGCGAGAGGGGATCGAGGTCGTCGCCATGGACGGATTCACCGGGTTCAAGACCGCCGCCGCCGAAGAACTGCCCGACGCGGCCCCGGTCATGGATCCGTTCCACGTGATCCGGCTCGCCGGTGACGCGCTGGAGAACTGCCGACGCCGGGTACAGCACGACGTCTTCGGCCGGCGGGGCATGAAGGGCGATCCGCTCTACCAGGCCAGACGGACCCTGCTCACCGGTGCCGGTCTGCTCACCGACAAGCAGCAGGCGCGGCTAGATGCCCTGTTCGCCGAGGACAGGCACGTCGAGGTCGAAGCGACGTGGGGCATCTACCAAGACATGATCACCGCCTACCGGGACAAGGACCGCGGCCTGGGCAGATTCTTCCTCGCGCACACGATCGACAAGATCAGCGCCAGCGTCCCGGAGCAGCTCGTCGAGATCCGCAAACTCGCCCGCACCCTCACACAGCGCGCTTCGGACGTGCTCGGCTACTTCGACCGCCCCGGCACCAGCAACGGCCCCACCGAAGCGATCAACGGCCGACTCGAACACCTCCGCGGCACGGCCCTCGGCTTCCGCAACCTCAGCCACTACATCGCTCGGTCGCTGCTCGAAGCCGGCGGATTCAGACCCGCGCTACACCCTCGTTCGTGAAGAGCCACAAAGCTGGCCAGTCAGGCCCTGGACGAGGTGCGTCGCCGAGTCCAGCAAGACACCCTGGGGCGCAGGGGACACGCCAAAGACCCCTTGTATCGGGCTCGGAGACTCCTCCTCACCGGCGCCAACCACCTCACCGAGAAGATGGCGACCAAGCTGGATGCCCTCCTCCAAGAAGGCGACCCGAACTGGGAGGTGACCATCACTTGGACCGTCTACCAGAAACTGATCGATGCCTACCAGCAGAGCGACTCCCATGACATGGTCACCCTCATCGATGCTCTCAAGGACCTGGGGGTACCTCCCGCTTGGAGCGAAGCACGCGGGGGAGCCGATTCCTGAGGTCGCCAGGCTGGGGCGCACCTTGAAAGCCTGGAAGAGGGAGATCCTGGCCTATTGGCACACCGACCGCTCGAACGCGGGCCCCACCGAGGCGATCAACAACGTCATCGAGACCACCCGACGCATCGCCCGCGGCTTCCGCAACTTCGACAACTACCGCCTGCGGATCCTCGCCTCAGCCTCCGGACAACGCCCCTACCGCCAACCCCCGAAACTCGTCAAGCAAGGACAACCAAACCACGCTGAATGACGAAGAGCCGGATATCCCCTATCCATGAACCACCGTGAACTTGTCGGAGATCCGACGATAGTGCTTTCTGGGAACTCCTCCAATTTCAGAAACACCGTCTCGCAAAAAAACTCCAGCGAAACGATATGCACGAACTCTGGTGACGGGATCGACGGCCTGAATGAATACTACTCGCTTCTGTCCAGTAGCCGAATCTATTGCATTCCAATCCTCATTGTATTCATCCAGACTCAGCCCGTCATCCGAGAGCATATTGTTCCAGCCACGACTGACCGCATGCCCCGCAACTGCTTTCTTGGGAAACCAGACCAAATACTCGCTGCCATAGATCGACCGGAGAGAACTGGGAACAAAGCAAGACTTGCGAGGACCTCTACTCTCCAGAGAGTATGAAGACCCAAGAATCGAGTTGCATACCGTGGCAATATTGGCGAATCCGATGTCATCGGCCATGGAAATCTCATCACGGTTCTGGAAGTATGCAAATGGATCGTCCGGTTCAATCACCCAAGGCGAGAAGCCGCCACTTTGCCGGAGGGTCTCGATTCGTGCGCGCAGCTTTCCAACCACGTCATCGATGGCATTGTCAACCGCTTCAAGCGGAGCCCATTGAACGTTCCCAGTGTGATCCCTGACAAACACGTCGATGTCAAGTTGTTGATACCCACTGTTCGGTTGAACTTGATGCAGCACATCGAATATGGTAATCGTTCTGCCCGCGTCTTGCTCTGAGCGAGTTGCGTGATACGGTTCGTTGCATTCGATGCCCATATTGAGCTGTGGAAAGTACAAGTCAATGAAGTATCGCGACCGAGGATCGATCGCAACCAGCTTCTGGGAGACCGGCTGGACTTCAGAGTCGTCGAGGCGGTTCCAAACCGCGTTCACGACGTAGTTCTCATAGTCTTTGCGACTCGTTCGCGAGAGTGTCCGCGCCAAGTACTCCAGTTTTTCCACGGCTATTCTCCTCTAGACAGTCTGGGCCAACGCCCGTTGGCGGCGGTCTTGCATGATCAAGCAGAACCACGTCAGCGGGCTTCCTTCTGGCCACGAGATCCATTGCAGCGCCCGAACTCAATGCTCATCCAGTCTACCCTCCTGATGCCCAGTTGTACGGCGGTTGACAGTGGACAGATCTTCTGAGCACAAAAGGCTGCCCAGCAGGGAACTGCACGCATATGCTTCGAGCATGTCTACCGACTTGGGCGGGCTCCTAACCGCCGTTCAACAGGATCTCGGCGACTCAGCGAACTGGCAGTGTCCTGTCGAGTTCCACGACTCGTTGGCCCTGTGCGCGCTCAACTCCGCATACTCCCTTCGCGCTACCTCAGCCTCAGTCAAGAAAGTGATCTCGCTATACCGGGAGTCTCGTGCGACAGCGGATACCGACAGTGGACCCGATCTCCTCCAGTTCATGCAGGAAGCGGGCGGGCCCGAGGACTTCGCTCGCGATGTTCTGCAAAACCTGAGCAAACTGCCCGGCACGAGTCGACTTCGAACCGTTGGGATACATGAAGCACTGACAAACCGGCTCTTCGTCATTCAGCGTGGTTTGGTGAGGCTGGCCTGAGTGTCGTGGGGTGGTGAGAGGGGTGTGTCGGTGCTGGTGAGAAGGGTCGGGGCCTTCTTGAATGGGAAGCGTTCAGACTCACCCGTTCGAAGAAGACCCCGACCGTGTTCCACACTACCTGCACTCATCCCGGCTACTGCACGCTCGCTGATGCCATCGCTGACCTCCCCGGCTTCCACGTCACGCGTGTGGACCGCTCACCTGCGGGCCTGCGTCTGAACGTCGAGACCGACCCTGGGGGAGTGCTCTGCCCCGCCTGTGGGGTCCAGGCTGTGGCGGATGGTCGCCAACAACGTCTCCTCCACGACATCGGTGTCTTCGGTGTCCCTGTCCTCCTCGTGTGGTCCAGGCGCACCTGGCGGTGCAGGCAACACTCCTGCCCCCAGGTCTCGTGGGGGGAAGAGACGCAGTTGGCTCCACCCCTGCCAAGCACTTCACGACCCGAGCCATCACCTGGGCTGTGAACCAGCTTCTCACCCGAGACGTTGTCATCTCCGCCCTGGCCCGGGACCTCCAGGTGGGGTGGCGCACCTTGTGGAAGGCAATCGAGGGACCCCTCCAGGAGCGCCTCAAGGAGATCAGCGACCAGGCCAGCGTGGAAGCCCTGGGCCTCGACGAGCACGTGTGGCGTCATTGCGGGCCCCACAAGAATCGGATGATCACCGGGGTGGTGGACCACACGAGGCCGAAGAGAGGCAAGGACGGGAAGACGAAGCCGTTCGCGAGGCTCCTGGATGTCCAGGTCGGGCGCTCGGGAGCGGTCGCTGAGGACTGGTTGGCCTCCCAAGGCAAGGAGTTCGCGAGCAAGATCCTCATCGCTGCCATCGACCCCTACAGGGGCTATGCCAACGCGATCTCAGCGACCCTGAAAGAGGCGGACATGGTCGTCGACATCTTCCACGTGACAAAGCTGGCCAGTCAGGCCCTGGACGAGGTGCGTCGCCGAGTCCAGCAGGACACCCTGGGGCGCAGGGGACACGCCAAAGACCCCTTGTATCGGGCTCGGAGACTCCTCCTCACCGGGGCCAGCCACCTCACGGAGAAGATGGCGACCAAGCTGGATGCCCTCCTCCAAGAAGGCGACCCGAACTGGGAGGTGACCATCACTTGGACCGTCTACCAGAAGCTGATCGATGCCTACCAGCAGAGCGACTCCCATGACATGGTCACCCTCATCGATGCTCTCAAGGACCTGGGGGTACCTCCCGCTTGGAGCGAAGCACGCGGGGGAGCCGATTCCTGAGGTCGCCAGGCTGGGGCGCACCTTGAAAGCCTGGAAGAGGGAGATCCTGGCCTATTGGCACACCGACCGCTCGAACGCGGGCCCCACCGAGGCGATCAACAACGTCATCGAGACCACCCGACGCATCGCCCGCGGCTTCCGCAACTTCGACAACTACCGCCTGCGGATCCTCGCCTCAGCCTCCGGACAACGCCCCTACCGCCAACCCCCGAAACTCGTCAAGCAAGGACAACCAAACCACGCTGAATTGGGGTTACCCGCAAGTTTCGGACGGTTGGATTGGTCCAGGCGGCCCGTGTCAGGGCTGCCGCGTGTTGGGCTTCGAACTCGACTGGGGTCTGGTAGCCGATCGCTGAGTTGAGGCGCTTCGTGTTGTAGAAGTCGTAGATCCACTCCTCCACGCCCTGAATGGCCTGCTGGGGGGTGTCCCACTCGTAGCGGTCGTAGAACTCAGCCTTCAACACGGACCACTGGGATTCGATCATCGCATTGTCCCAGCACACCCCGGTGCGTCCCATTGACTGGTCGAGGTGGAGTTCCCGGCAGCACTCATACATCTGCTCGGAGGTGAATTGCGTGCCACGGTCGGAATGGATGATCACTTTCCTGGGCGCGTTCGGGCGAATAATGCGAGCCCGGCGCAACGCCTCCTCCACGAGGTCCGTCGTCATGGTCGTCGACATGGCGGTTGCGATGACCTTCCGGGAGCAAGCGTCCTTGATGGCGCACAGGTACACCCACCCGGCCCGCGTCCTCAGGTAGGTGATGCCGGTGACCCACACGCGATCCACCTGCCCCGTGTCCCAGTGTCGCTTGACCCGGTCAGGGATCGAATGCGTGCGCGTCCCCGGTATCGTCGTCACCGGACGGAACCGGCGCGGGCTGATGCCCGCAAGGCCCTGACGGCGCATCGAGGCCGCCACCGTCTTACGATCCACCACCACCCCCTCACGGCGAAGCTGGGCGCACACACGCAGGTACCCGTACGTGCTTCGGGAGTCCACCCATATGCGGCGCACCGCCTCATCCAGGCGCCGACGCGCCCGGAGGCTGGGGAGAAGATGATCCCCATCCCGCTGCTGGGCCGCAACCCACGCGTAGTACCCGGAAGTGGACACTTTCAACAGGCGGGCCATCCGGGCAATCGGGTACCGAGCCTTCTCCGCCTGCATCAGCGTGTACTTCTCACTCACTGATGCTTCGCAGCGAAGAAGGCCGCTGCTTTTCCCAAGAACTCGTTGTCCATCCGCAGGTCCGCGTTCTCCTTGCGGAGCCGCTTCAACTCCTCGCGTTCATCCGGACTCAACGTGCTCGGCGTCATGGTCTCCTTCTCTGCCTTCACCCACCTGCCCAACAGTTGGGGACCCAGCCCCAGCTCCTGGGCGACCTCGGCGATCGTGCGACCCGAGTCGATCACCATCCTCGCCGCCTCATGGCGGTACTGGGCCGTGAACTTGCGACGCTGCCTCCGCGTCTTCTCGTTCCCCGTGCTCATGACAACACCTTCCCCCAGGGCCACCAGGCCCCGCCACATCAGGTGTCCGAAAAACCAGGGTAGGCCCACTGCACGGCTGGCGGCACCATGGCGGTGAAGCGCGGCACCACCTATTGCACCTTCGGCACGCAGGTGCAGACAGCACTTGCTGCCGACGCCACGCGCACGTCGCTCACCCTCACCAACAGCCAGACCAGACGGTCAGTGGCCGTCACCTGCGCCAAGGGCACCACGATCACCACATGCACCGGGGACGACGGTTCGGTGGTCTGGCTGCGCGGCTGACCCGGCGCGCTCGGAGGCCGTGCGCCTGGATGCGTACGACCGGACCACGGCGCACGTCGGGGCATGGTGCCACACTGGAGACATGCTTGCCCATGTGTTCGGTCTGGAGGCCGATTGGCCCGGCCAGGATCTCGTGGGCTTCACCGACACCATCGACACCGAGTTGACGCTGGCAGCCTATGCGTCGGGCCTGTTCCCGATGCCGCTGCATGAGTCCGATTTTCATGGCATGGGCTGGTGGTCGCCCGTACGTCGCGCCATCCTTCCGCTGGGGGCGCTGCGGGTGAGTCATTCGCTGCGGCAGGCGCTCAACCATTACCGAACCTCGGTCGACACCGCCTTCGAGCAGGTGCTGGCCGGCTGCGCCGACCCAAAGCGTCCCGACGGCTGGATCGACCAGGATGTGGTCGCCGTGTACACGCAATTGTTCGAACGCGGCGTGGCGCATTCGGTGGAAACCTGGGATGACGAAGGACGTCTGGTGGGCGGCCTGTATGGCGTGGGTATGCGTGGCCTGTTCGCCGGTGAATCGATGTTCCACGACCCCGAACATGGCCGGGATGCGTCGAAGGTGGCGCTGGTGCGTCTGGTCGACACCTTGCGGGCGCGCCCAGATGGGGTGGCGCTGTCGGCTGATGTCTGGGTGTTCCCCCGGCCACCCCCGTACGTGCCCGCTGCCCGCACCCGTCTGATCCCCTCAACTCTCACCGTCTGGCAGAGGAAACAATCATGCCGAGCAAGAACCAGCCGACCACTGAGCAGGTCGCAAAAACCAAACGGAGGGCCGAAACCGTATCGGCCTACGCATCCAAGGGCTGGGTGCAGGCCGTCGCTTTCGTCATGTTGCTGGGTTTCGGCATCATGGCAGCGCTTGCGATGCGCACCTACACCGACTCGATGCCCCAGCCCGATCGCATCGTCAATGAGCAGGGCCAGGAGATCATCTCCACCGAGCAGATCAGCCACGGTCAGGCGCTCTACCAGAGCCGCGGCCTGCAGGAATACGGCTCGGTGATGGGCCACGGTGCCTATCTGGGCCCCGACTTCACCGCCGAATATCTGCGCCTGACCACCGACGCTGCCGTCGAGAAGTACACCGCCGATGGTGTGCAGGATCCTCGTCAGGCCGTCGAGGACGAGTGGCGCACCAACCGTTACGACGAGAACACCGGCACCTTGGTGTGGACAGACCAGCAGATCGCCGGTTATCACCAGATGGTCGACTACTACACCGACTTCCTGGGTTCGCCGACCACCGAGCATGGCATGTTCCCCAATGCACTCGAGCCCGGTGAAGAAATCGAGGACACCACCGCCTTCTTCGGTTGGACGGCGTGGGCATCGTCCACGAACCGGCCCGGTCACGACTACTCGTACTCGAACAATTGGCCCTCCGAGCCGAATGTGGGCAACGGCCCAACCGCCAATCTGATGATCTGGTCGGTGCTGTCGCTCATCGTGTTGCTGGGTGGCATCGGCATTCTGTTCGCCGTCTATGGTCGCTGGTCGGCACGCATCGGCTGGCATGGTGAAGAAGCCCCGGTGCTTGATTTCCGCCAGCCCGACGAGGTGCATCTGACGCCCAGCCAGAAGGTTTCGGGCCTGTTCTTCGTGGTGATCATGGTGTTGTTCTTCGCCCAGGCGATGGTGGGCGCGCTCACCGAGCACTACCGGGTCGAGCTCACCGGCTTCTTCGGTATCGACATCGCCCAGATCCTGCCCTACACGGTCTCGCGCACCTGGCATGTGCAGCTGTCACTGCTGTGGACTGCCGCCGGGTTCCTGGCGGCCGGCATCTTCCTGGCACCGCTGATCACCCGCAAGGAACCCAAGAAGCAGGGCTTCCTCACCGGCGTGCTGCTGGTGGCCGTGGCCATCGTGGTGTTCGGCTCGCTGGCCACCGAATGGTTGAGCCAGAAGGGCATCCTGCCCGAGGGTTCACTGTTCTCTCAGCAGTGGGAGTATCTGGATTTGCCCAGGCTGTTCCAGATCGCATTGACCGTGGGCATGTTCTTGTGGATGTTCATCGTGATCCGCACGCTGCGCTCCAAGCTCAACAGCACCAAGAAGACGTCGCTGCCGTGGCTGTTCATGTTCTCCGGTCTGGCCATCCCGATGTTCTATGCGGTGGGCATGCTGGCCGGTTCCGAGACCCACTTCTCGGTGGCCGAGTTCTGGCGCTTCTGGGTTGTTCACCTGTGGGTTGAGGACTTCCTGGAGCTGTTCACCACCGTGATGGTTGCCTATGTGTTCGTGCTGCTGGGTGTGGTGCGTCAGAAGATGGCGATTTCGATCATCATGCTCGACGTCATCCTGTATTCGCTGGGTGGCGTGGTGGGCACCATGCACCACCTGTATTTCTCGGGCACCAGCGCCGAGACGATGGCTTTCGGTGCCGTGTTCTCGGCTGCCGAGGTGATCCCGTTGACGTTCTTGACGGTGGAAGCCTGGGGCTTCATGCAGTTGGGTTCGCGTCAATACACCAACCGCACCAAGCCGTTCCCGCATCGTTGGGCCGTGATGTTCCTCATCTCCGTGGGTTTCTGGAACTTCCTGGGTGCCGGCATTTTCGGCTTCCTGATCAACCTGCCGATCGTGTCGTACTACGAGATCGGCACGGCCTTGACCGCCAACCATGCGCATGGCTCGATGATGGGCGTCTACGGCATGTTGGCGTTGGCGTTCGCGGTGTTCGTGTTGCGCTACATCATTCCCGAGAAGGAATGGCCCGAGAAGGGCGTCAAATGGGCGTTCTGGGCAACCAACATCGGCTTGGTGTGGATGGTGTTCATCTCGCTGCTGCCGTTGGGTGTCGCCCAGCTGTACCAGAGCGTCGGCAAGGGTTATTACGATGCCCGTGCCATCGGCTACATCACCGATCCGGGCAATACTCTGCTCGACTGGTTGCGCATGCCCGGTGACGTGATCTTCCTGTCGGGCATCGTGCCGCTGCTGTGGCTGGCGTGGAAGGCGCTGAAGTCGTACTTCAGCAAGGATTCCAAGCCGGTTGTCTACGAATTGATGGATCCGCCGCTGTACGAGGCGCTGACCGATGAGCGCATCGCCGAGATGGCTGCCGCCAACAAGGCCGATGCGGTTCCCGATCAGGTGAGCCCCTACCGCAGCGATCGCAGAGAGGAATAACACCATGGATGCGCCGTTGTGGGGTGTTGATTTCGTGGTGTGGATGTTCTGCGCCTATGCGCTGATCCTGGTTGGTGTGGGCTATGGGCTTGACCTGTTGGCCAAGCGCACCTCGCAGCAGTCGTCGGCGAAGCGGAATTTCGGTTTCCACTACCACGAGAATCAGGACGCCTGGTTGTGCTCCGAGGACCAGTGGCTTTTCCCCACTGCCTTCGACCGTGACAACCGGGTGATGCACTACCGCGCGTCGTCCATCGTGTGCAACACCTGCCAGGTGAAGAACACCTGCACCACCTCGATGATGGGCCGCGAGATCACTCGCGAGGTTGATCCGTGGCCCTATTCGGAGTCGGGACGTTTCCACCGGGGCATTGCCCTGGCGGTGGCGGTTTCGGGGTTGGTGTTGATCGCGGGGGTGGCCATTTTGGGTCACACCGCGGCAGACATTGCGGTCGAGGTGGCCACTGCCGTTGCGGTGGTGGCTGCCTCGGTTCCGCTGGCCCGTCATCTGATGCGCAGCCCGGCGAATTTCGTCGAGCCCACGCATGTGAAGGTGGTGGACGCCGACGAGATCGATGCTGCTGTGCTGGCCGATCGGTTCGCCCAGAAGTGGGGCAATGTGAGCGACGAACGCAAGCGCGCCGCAGCCCTGGAACGCGAACGCGTACTGGCCGATGCAGCCCCGGCCACCGGTTGGCGTGGACGCGGCACCCGCGACACCCCGCTGCACATCAGCTCGGCGTTGGCGATGAAGGAACGCCTCAAGCGCGAAAGTCGGGGCGCCGAGGTGATCCATGATGGTTCGGCGCCGATTCCGGGAGGCCCGCGTCCACGTGACATCGGTGCCGGTCGTGAAGAGACGCCGGACTCGTGACCATCTGCTCGTGGGTCGGCCACCCGTGATGGGCCGATCCTTGGGGTCGAATCCTGATCAATCATGAGTTCTGCGGCCGGGACCCCGGCCATGCCAAACCGTCACTACTTTTTTCGTTCTGAAAGGCCCGCGTCGTGGCTCTGCTGATTGTTGTTCTTGCTGTTGTTGCCGTCGTGCTCATTGTGCTGCTCGTGTCGTTGCGGGTGATTCCCGAATATCAGCGCGGCATTGCGTTCCGGTTCGGGCATCTGCGTCCCACGTTGGAGCCGGGCATCCACTTCGTGTTCCCGCTGGTCGATTCGTTGCAGCGGGTTGATCTGCGGGTGATCACGTTGACGATTCCGCCGCAGGAAGTGATCACCAAGGACAATGTGCCGGCGCGGGTGAATGCGGTGGTGCTGTTCAAGGTGCTTGAGCCGAAGGATGCGATTCTCAAGGTGGAGAATTACGCGATTGCCACCTCGCAGATCTCGCAGACCACATTGCGTTCCCTGCTGGGACGGGTCGATCTGGATACCCTGCTGGCCCACCGCGACGATCTCAACATCGATTTGCAGGGTGTGATCGATGCCCGCACCAAGCCGTGGGGCATCGAGGTGTCCACCGTGGAGATCAAGGATGTGGAGATTCCCGAGGCGATGCAGCGGGCGATGGCGCGTGAGGCGGAGGCCGAGCGTGAGCGTCGCGCCAAGGTGATTTCGGCGCGTGGCGAGTTGGAGGCCTCCGATGAGCTGCGTCAGGCCGCCGAGACCCTGAGCCAGTCGCCCGCGTCGTTGCAGTTGCGCTACCTGCAGACGCTGCTCGAGCTGGGTGCCGACCAGAACTCCACCGTGGTGTTTCCGCTGCCGCTCGACATCATCGGCCCGCTGCTCAACAAGATGGGCAACGCCCTCAAATAGAGCATGTGGGCGGTCAGATTTTCGACCGTGCACTGAACAGCCCGTCCTGGTTCACCGGGGCGGGCTGCTTTCAGTTGTCCATGCCGATGGGCTCGGCCTCGTAGGCTTTGGATATGCCAGAGTCATTGACGCAGGCCGAGCCCATTGCCCTGTCGCAGGCGGTGTCGCCGCTGGTGTTGGCGATGGACATCGGCTCCACCTCGAGCCGGGCTGCGGTCCATGACGCGCTGGCACGCCCGGTGGTGGGGCATCAGACCGAGGCGAAGCATCGTTTTCATGAGGCCTCCGATGGCACATCCGAGATCGATGCCGATGCGATGGTTGCCGAGATTTCCGGGCTCATCGGCGAGACGGTCCAGGGCTTGCCGGCATCCAGCATCGCGGCGGTGGCGATGGACACGTTCGCCAGCTCGCTGGTGTGTGTCGACGATCATGGTGGCGTTGACGATCCTCGACCCCCGCAGCCGTCCGTTGGTCCCAGGGGTGGCGCCGATGACATCGGAGGAGTATCAGCGGGCGTTGACCGGGGTTCATGACGTGGTGGCCTCTGCAGTCGCACTCCCGCCCGCCGATGCAGGAGAAGCACTCGCCAGCATGGACATGGGGATCCGTGCCGTCACCCTGAGTAGCGGGGAGCTGGGGTTCTGGTCGCGTCGCGATGAAGTTGGCAGGGCGGTGGTTCGCGGAGACCTCGACACCGTGCGCTACTCCGCGTTCTTGGAAGCCCTTGGTGAGCACGTTGTCTGGCCCAAGGCGGACATGCAGCGAAACAGCGTCGAGGGTTGAGAGACGTCGAGTGACCCTCACGCCTCCCAGAGATGGACCTGGTAGTCCATCAGCCGTGCGGCGCGAAGACGCCGACCCATCGAGGGATGTACCGCGATCTCCTTGGTGACCATCGAGGCAGGCTTTCCGTATCCGGGAAAGGAGAGCGTTCCAGACTTCGGCACCGGTTGCCAGCTGTCCCCCGGTTGAACGATCAGTCGCGGATCGGATCGACGTGCGCCCCAGAGGTAAAGAGTCTCTTTCAATAGCTGGTCCAAGAACGTACACATCGACCCTCGCAAGCCCTCCAGCACCGTCTGCGGCGTGGACACCAGGAACATGGAACTCATCGTGCCTGCTTTTCCGGCGTCGATCATGGCACGTGTGCCCACCCAGTCCGGCTGACTGGGCAAGGGATTGATCACACCCGTCGGACGCGCCCTGGTGCCCACCATCTGGATCAATGACATTCGCGGTGCACGGTGCACCATCGTGTTGCGCTGAGCGATCAGCCAGGAAAGCCAGTCCTCAGGGCCATGATCCTCGGGTTTCAGGACATCTGAGAGCAGAGCATTCTGTCGCTCACGCCCCGATGTGCCGACATCAGCCAGCACACCCTGTCGCAACCCTTGGCCACGACCGTTCTTCAGCGCCTTGACGGCCACCTTCTGAAGTTCGCCCCAATCGGTGCGAATGACGTCGCACTTGATCCCGGCGACAATGACGATCACCGCGGCAACCCGGTCGAGGGCCTGTCCAAGGCTGACGATGGTCTGCTCTAGCCATGCGTCGAGTCGATCCTCACGCCGCTGTCCGGCATCTCCGAGAGCCTGCTGAGCGCCGATCAGTTCGTCGCGGGATCCCCCACGCTTGGCAATGGCGCGCCAGGCCTGCGTCAACGCATGGTCGCGGGCACATGAGCTGAAGCGCCCTGGGTCTGATGGAGACTCGCGCTATTTGATTCCGATCAGCAGATTGCTGTCGTTGGGGACAGCATAGAACGCGTTCTCGAACTCGGCGGGTGGGACGTCTCCGAGGTATCCGTGGAGGCGCTGCGTGTTGTGCCAGTGCACCCAGCCGAGCGTCGCGAGCTCGAGATCCTCGACCGTCTTCCACGGTCCCGAGCGGGTGGGCCCGCGAACCAACTCGGCCTTGTAGTAGCCGTTCACCGTCTCGGCCAGGGCGTTGTCATACGAATCGCCGACGGTCCCGATCGAGGGTGTCGCACCGATCTCTGCGAGGCGTTCGCCGTAGCGAATCGATGTGAATTGCCTGGGTTCAACCGGTCGTTGCAACACCGGGTTGTTGGAGCGAGTGTAACTGCTCCTGGAATACTTCGGCGGGGGTCTTCCAGTCGAGGCTCTTGCGGGGTCGGTTGTTCAGTGCGAGGGCGACTGCTTCGAGGTCTTCAGCGGACCATCGTGAGAGGTCGGTGCCCTTCGGGAAGTATTGCCGCAGCAACCCGTTGGTGTTCTCGTTCGTCGGCCTCTGCCAGGGCGAGTGGGGGTCGGCGAAGAACACCTTCGTGCCCGTCTCGAGCGCGAACTGGGCGTGCGCGGAGAGTTCTTTGCCGCGGTCCCAGGTGAGCGTCTTGCGGAGCTGTTCGGGGAGCTTCATCATCGACGCGATGAGCGCGGCGTTCATCGCGACTGCGCCGTAGCCGCCCAACGCGGGCCCGTTCTTGATCGGCGGCGCCTCGCCCCACCCGTCCAGCCTCGGCAGGTGCACCAGCAGGGTCGACCGGCTCTTGCGTTCGACGAGAGTGCCGATCGCGGACCGGCCCGTGCCGATGATCAAGTCGCCCTCCCAATGCCCGGGCACGGCGCGGTCCGCGGCTGCTGCGGGCCGTTCGGAGAACACGACATCGGCGGTGACGTGACCTTGCGGGCGGTTCTGTGCTCGAGCCCGCGGCTGCCGGAGGGCGCGGCCGGTGCGCAGGCACGTGACGAGCTCGCGTTTGAGCGCACCACGGCCCTCAATGAACAGCGACTGGTAGATCGCCTCGTGGCTGATGCGCATGGATTCATCATCCGGGAAGTCGACCTTCAGCCGGTGCGAGATCTGCTCCGGGCTCCACGCGGTCGCCCACCGCCGGTCCTGCCGGTGAGGTTTGTTCAGCCCCTTCCATGCCGGCGGTTCCGGCCCCACGACGATGCTGCCGTCAGGCCGACAGACGTTTCCGGCGAGGCGCTCCTGAACGTACTCACGCAACCGGTCGTTGGTCGCGAGCTTCGCCGTCTTCGGGCGCTTCGCTGTCTGCTGAGCCTTCCATTGCGCTACCAACGCCCGGTACTCCTGCTTCCCGCTGCGCGTGGCCGCGTTGCGGCGCAGTTCGCGGGAGATCGTTCCCGGGTCGCGGCCGATCCTGCGCGCGATCTCACGCACGCCGACCTGCTTGGCGCGCAGGAGCGCGATCTCCTCACGCTCCTCGAAGGACAGGTAACGGCCGCTGGGCTCGGCAAGTGAGATCGGTGGCATGCCGCCAGCGTGGCGAAACCAACGGGACCCGACCGGCACAGACACGCCCACCTTCAGAGCCGCTTCGGCTGAGGTGATGCCCGTCGCGATCAGACGCCAGAACTGCCGCTGCACCGCCCGCGAGGGCTCAGGCCGCCCGGGCGAACGCATCGGCGGACGCAACGCCCGATCCGCACGCCATTGCCGACGCGCACCCTCGGGCACATCGCTCGTCTTCGCGGCCCAGTCCCTCGTCGCCACAGCTGAACACCTCCACGGTCAAGGTGTTGCGACGACCAGTTGAATTCACCTTGACAGCCCGCGTCGCTGTGACACCGCAGATCCTCATGGTGGGCGCCTCGGGACCAGCGCGCCATCTCGATCGCGTCGAGGACCATCTCGGTGCGCATATGTGACGCGACCCGCCACCCCACGATCATCCGGGAGAACGCGTCGATGATGAAGCAGACGTAGGCGACGCCAGCCCAGGTGGGCACGAATGTCAGATCGGTCACCCAGAGCCGGTTCGGTGCCGTCGCGGTGAACTCCCGCTTGACCAGGTCCGGGTGCCGCGACGACGCCGGGTCCGGCCGCGTGGTCTTCACCCGCTTCGACCGCCTCGCACCTTCGATCCCTGCGACGCGCATCAGCCTCGCAGTCTGGTCGCGGCCGATCATGATGCCCCCACGCCGGGCAGCCTTCCAGAGCTTGCGGACCCCGTAGACGCGGTAGTTGGCCTCCCAGATCTCGACCAGCTGCGGGATCAGTTCCTCGTCACGCAGCGCACGGGCAGAGGGCGCACGGGTCTTGGCGGCGTAGTAGCTGCTCGGAGCCACCTGCAACAGTCTGCAGATGAGCTCGACTCCGAGCCGGCGACCGTCCACGACGTCGTCCTTGTTCGCGTCGATGAACGCGACTACTTCCGGTAGTGGCGGTCGAGCTCCGCCCCGAAGAAAGACGCCGCCCGTTTCAGCACCTCGTTGGCCCGGCGCAGCTCCCGATTCTCTTGCTCGAGCTCTTTCACCCGCTGCTCCTCCGCCGAGCTCACACCGGGGACGACACCGTCGTCGACGTCGGCCTGCTTGACCCACATCCGCACGGACTCGACCCCGTAACCGAGCTGCGTCGCGACCCGCTGCACCGTCCCCTGCGTGACGCCCAGCTCCGCGCGCAGCGTCCTCACCATCCGCACCGCGGCGGCCTTCTCCTCGACCGAGTAGCGACGCGTCGTCGGCTTCCCATTCGCCAGTTCCTTCGGCATAACCCCATCCTCGTTTCCAAGGTCAGGAGTCTCCAACAAACTCAGGGCGCTTCAAGCTTTCTCTATACTCCTGGATGGCCAGCGAGGCTTTGATCAAGGCTTCCGACACACCGCCGCAAGCAGACAGTAGATACTCCCCCAGTTCCGCTGAGACTTGCCAGCCCACGTATCCTCGCCACCAGCCAATCCCGCCCTGATTGTCGTCAAGGTCGGCCAAGATCTCATCCATGAGACGAGCCACCGAGGATGTGACCGGCTCGACTGCGCTGCGGTAGGACGTCATAGCCCCAGCGTAGAAGGACATCGCCGTGATGCCCGGCGTTGTCGTCGCGGTCCTGTGGGCACTCATTGCCCTGATCCTGTTCCTGGTCGGGCGCAGCCAGATCAAGCAAGTGAAGGGCGTCCCGCAGACCGTGGACACCCTGAAAGAGATCCCCGAAACGCTGAAGAGAAATGAGGAGAACCGATGAGCGATTCACCCGACGAGATCCGCGCCGACATCGAGCGGACCCGCCACGACCTCGGCAGGGACGTGGACGCCCTGGCCGATGAGGTCTCCCCGTCGAAGATCGTGGACCGACAGGTCGACAAGGTCCGTGGCGCCTTCACCTCCGTCCGGGAGCGTGTGATGGGCGCAGCGGATGACGCCGGCTCGTCGCTGACGGATGCGGGCTCTCACGCCGGAGATCTGAAGGACCGCGCGGTCGCCAAAGCAGAAGGGAACCCGCTGGCGGTCGGACTGATCGCGTTCGGTGCCGGCCTGCTCGCGGCGTCGCTGATCCCCGCGTCATCGAAGGAGAAGGACCTCGCTGCAACCGTGAAGGAGCAGGCGCAGCCGCTGGTTGACGAGGTCACCGATGCTGCGAAAGAAATCGGCGAGCATCTGAAGGAGCCTCTGCAGGCGTCGGTCGAATCCGTGAAGTCGTCGGCACAGGACTCCGTCGCCACAGTCAAGGACGAAGCCCAGGGCGCGGCCAGCGACGTGAAAGACCAGGCTCAGCACGCTCGCGATAACATCTCCGACAGCTGAACCCGCACGAATCGGGCGGGCCCGTCACACGACGGGCCCGCCCCTTCACGAAGGAGCCTGCAATGACCAGCACAGCCCCCTCCACCCCGCGCAACGCCCCAGACCCCGAAGCATCAGGCAAGCCCGATTCCCCAGACGATCTGCACAAGAGGTCCTGGAAATACGTACTGCGGAAGACGATTCGCGAGTTTTCCTCGGACCAGTGCACCGACATCGCCGCCTCCCTGACGTATTACGCGGTGCTGTCGCTCTTCCCGTGCCTGATTGCAATCTTCTCGCTACTGGGTGTCGTCGGGCAGGGAAAAGCCGCCAGCGACGCGGTGCTGGGAATCATCGAGCAGGTCGCTCCCGGCGACACGGTCGACACAATCCGCGGACCGATCGAGCAGATCGCCGAGTCCCCGGGTGCCGGGTTCGCCCTCATCACCGGCATCCTGCTGGCCATCTGGTCAGCATCCGGATACGTGGGAGCGTTCAGCCGTGCGATGAACCGGATCTACGAGATCGAGGAGGGGCGGCCGTTCTGGAAGCTGAAGCCCGCCCAGCTGCTGGTCACCGTCATCACCATCGTGCTGCTCGTCATCGCCGCGATCATTCTTGTCGTCTCCGGCGACGTCACCAAAGCGATCGGCGACGCCCTCGGCATTGGCGACGTACCCCAGACGATCTGGTCCATCGCCAAGTGGCCGTTGCTCATATTCATCGCGGTGTTGGTCGTCGCCATCCTCTACTACGCCACCCCAAACGCGAAGCAGCCAAAATTCCGGTGGATCAGCATGGGCGCCCTGCTAGCAATCATCGTGCTCGCACTCGCCACCGCAGCCTTCGGGTTCTACGTCGGAAACTTCTCCAACTACGACCGCACCTACGGCTCGCTCGCGGGCGTCATCATCTTCCTGCTCTGGCTGTGGATCGCGAACCTCGCGCTGCTGTTCGGCGCGGAGTTCGATGCTGAGCTCGAGCGAGGTCGCCAGCTGCAGGCGGGCATCGCCGCCGAGGAGGACATCCAGCTACCTTCGCGCGACACCCGCAAGAGCGACAAGGCCGCCGAGAAGGAGCGGCAGGACATCGAGAAGGGCCGAGAGATCCGACAGAATGCCGACCCCGACGACACAGCCAAGGACGCGACCACCCCCGGTCCTGCCAGAGAACACTGACGGACGGCCTCGCTCGGGGCGCTCACGCCGCACGCGATTCTTCCCCGTGTCCGTCTTCGACCTCGCCCAGACTGACCCTATCGAAGGAGCCGAGCCGATCCCCGAAAACCCCGCTGACGCCCACCAGCTCAGCGGCGACGACCCCGCTGGCATCGCCGAGGCCGTGACCGACTGGCTCACCGGCCAGGGCTGGGCCATCGAGCACAACCAGCTCGGGGCCGGACTCAACGGCTACACCAGCCCCGACGACAAGCGAATCGTGATCGGGCTCTTCCCAGATGAGGGTGTAGGTGTGGTCTGAATCCGCCGGCTTCGAGGAGTGCGCGGGCGATGTAGTTGGTGAGGTTGCGGAAGCCGAGGGCCAGGCCACGCAGGTGCTCGAGGCGACCGTTCACGGCTTCGGTAGGTCCGTTGCTCGTGCGCGGCCGGTCGAAGTAGGCCAGGACGTCGCAGGCGCGTCTTGTCAGGGTGCGGCCGAGCTTGCGCAGTTCTACCAACGCCTCAGGCACACCCTCGGCGAGGGCGTCGATCACGGAGCTCATCTCGACGCGGCCGGCTGCCCGGTCGGGGTGACGGTAGGCGGAGATCATGCGCTGGTAGATCCCCCAGGTGCACTCGACGTGCACGTGCCGGTCCCCAGCGAAGAGCTTGTCAAGGCGCTCGTGCTGGCGGTCGGTGAGCAGGTCAGCCCCGGTGTGCAGGGTCCGCCGCGCGGTGTAGAGCGGGTCGCCCTTGCGTCCGCGGTGTCCGTGCAGTTCCTGCTGGACTCGGCGGCGGCACTCATCGAGAGCGTCCCCGGCCAACCGGATGACGTGGAAGGGATCCATAACCGTGACGGCGTCCGGCAGCTCCTCGGTGGTGGCGGTCTTGAAGCCCGCGAACCCATCCATGGCCACGACCTCGATCCCATCGCGCCAAGCCTGGTCCCGCTCGGCCAGCCAGTCCTTGAACGCCTTCTTCGACCGACCTTCGACCACGTCCAGCAGGCGTGAGGGCCCGGTGCCGTCCCGGACCGGGGTGAGGTCGATGATCACGGTGACGTACTTGTCACCGCGCCGGGTGTGCCGCCACACGTGCTCATCGACCCCGACGACCTTGACACCGTCCAGGCGGGTCGGGTCCTCGATGAGCAGACGCCGGCCCTCAGCCAGGACCGCGTCGTTGGCGGTGTTCCACGCCACGCCCAGTCCTTCGGCAACTCGGGCCATCGACAGGTGGCCGACGACGATCCCGACCAGACCCCACCGCAGGCCGGCGCGGGAGATCTTGGCCCGCGGCGGCGCCGCAGCGGTGGTGTCCTGACGCCACACGTGCGAGCACTCCTTGCAGCGGTAGCGGCGCACGGTGAGCACCAGCGTGGTAGGGCGCCACCCGAACGGCTCGTGCGCCAACTCCCTGCTCACCGTGTCACGGGGCACGCCCTGGCAGCCGCACCGCCTGCACCAGTCGTCCGGCTCCACGACCCGGCACGCCAGCACGGACCGGTCAGGCTCGAGCAGCTGGCCGGTGACCTCCAGACCGAGGCCGTCGAGGCGGGTGAAGGTAGTCAGGTCAGGGCGCGTGAAGGTAGCGTCAGGCACGTCGAGGTCTTCCGGACGGGTTGTGTGAGAACTCCCATCATCGGAAGACCTCGACCCTCACCCCGACACCGACGCGCCGCCCCAGGTCGCACCACAGCTACACCCTCATCTGTGAAGAGCCGGTTTTCCAGTGAACCCCCGTACTCGTCCGTCCGGTGGTTGTCGAGTGGTGACAGGAACTGGTTCACCAGGTACCCGTGAGCTCCGTGAATCTCCACTCCGGTGAATCCGGCGTCCCTCGCGATGACTGCGGTGCGTGCGAACCGACCGACAATCGCTTCAATTTCGCCACGGGACAGCTCGCGGGGCATGGAGAAGAAGCGTTCGTACTTGCCACCGAATCCGATGGCACTGGGAGCTACCGGATGCTGGTTGATGGTGCGGGGCGACTGCTTGCCGGGATGGTTGATCTGCATCCACAGGGCCGCACCATTCTCGGTACCGGCCTGCGCCCACTGGCGCAGCATGTCCATATCCGTCTCGTCCTCGACGGCGACATTGCCGGGCTCGCCCAATTGCCGCGGATCGACCATCACATTTCCAGTGAGCAACAGCCCGGTGCCGCCGCTCGCCCAATGCCGATAGAGGTTCACGAGCGGCTCGGTTGGGTGCGCACCGCGATCGCCCAGGGCCTCGTTCATGGCGCCCTTGAGGATGCGATTCTTGATCACGGCACCCGAGGGCAGCGTCAGGGGATCAGCCAGGGTGGCCTGCCTGGTCGCCAGGATGTCGGCGGATGCATGGTTCGAGCTCATGGCTCACCTTCTCGGAGTAGATGTTTGTGCGTAGAAACGTTTATACCCTTTGACATATGGCACGCTAGCTGTACTTCCCCGGGAGGTTGTGAACGGGTGAGGTAGCGAAGACCTCCGGGCAGGATGTGGGTTACCACACTCACTCTCCTGACCACGGAGGTCTTCGTGACTCACGCTAACGCACCCTTGACACCGGAAGGGCGTCGTCGTCTTGCTGTTCTCGTCGTGGAACAGGGCTGGTCGTTGCGGCGGGCGGCGGAACGGTTCCAGTGCTCGCCCGCGACGGTGAAGCGGTGGGCCGACAGGTACCGGGCAGGGCTGCCGTTGATCGACCGTAGTTCGAGGCCCACCTCGTCACCGAACCGGCTTTCGCGTAAGACGGAGCATCGGATCGTCGCGTTGCGGTTCACTCGCCGGTGGGGTCCGCACCGGATCGCGTATCACCTGCGGTTGCACCGTTCCACGGTCGGTCGGGTGCTCGCCCGATACAAGATGCCGAAGCTGATCAACATCGACCAGGCCACCGGGCTGCCGGTTCGCCGCCCGAAGCCGAAACGGTACGAGGTCGCCGCGCCGGGCCAGCTCGTGCACGTAGATATCAAGAAACAAGGCCGGATCCCCGACGGCGGCGGGTGGCGTGCCCACGGTCGCGGATCCATGCAGGACCGTCACGCGGGAGTGGCCCGCGACAAGGCAGCCCGTGCCGGGGCAGCCGGCTCTCGCGGCTACCGGTATCTGCACCACGCCGTGGACGACCACTCCCGGATCGCGTACTCAGAGATCCTTGACGACGAGCGCAAAGAGACCGCAGCGGGGTTCTGGACCCGCGCGAACGCGTTCTTCGCAGGCCTGGGCGTCACAGTCACCGCGGTGATGACCGACAACGGTTCCTGCTACCGGTCAGGCGCCTTCGCTGACGCGCTCGGCGACGAGGTGAAGCACAAGTGGACCCGGCCATACCGGCCGCAGACCAACGGCAAGGTCGAGCGGTTCAACCGAACCCTCGCCGTCGAGTGGGCCTACGCGAAGCCCTACGCCAGCGAAGCCGAGCGCGCCGCAGCCTACGAGACCTGGCTCCATCACTACAATCACCACAGACCCCACACCGGGATCGGCGGCCAGACTCCCTCAGCCCGCGTTCACAACGTCACGGGGAAGTACAGCTAGCACGACCCACATGATGAGGAAAGAGCCCAGTTACCAAGGCAGTGACGCCAACGCCCGCGGGGTACCGCGGGTAGTACGGATGTCGCCCAGGCGAGACCTCGGCGCGGTACGAATCGGCGGCGTTTGGACGGCCCACTCGCGAACCGCCACAGCCCGGAACGATGATCCAGTAGGGCCAGAACTCGTCGAGGGTGACGCTCGGGCGGTACCCGTCTTCAGTGGAACAGCGGCACGCCCGCGGCCTCGGCGGCCTCCCGATAGTCACGGCCCAGCGACTCCACGGTTTCGTGGGCGTTCAGCCCGCTGGGGTTGGGCAGCGCAAAGACGTGGGCGCTGCTCCCGGTGCCGTCGCCCCAATCAAGGCGCAGCGCCTGTTCACCGACCTTGGCATGCCGGTCCCCGGTGGCCACCCGGTAGGCACCGATGCCCAGGAAGGCCACCACCTTCGGGTGATAGCGACGCACCATCTCACGGATGCGCGCCAGCCCGTCAACGAACTGCTGGTTGTCCAGCTCATCGGCCTTCGTCGTGGCCTCGCGCGCCAGGTTCGAGATGCCGACACCGCCACGCTCCAGCTCCGACAGCCCCTCGGGCGGGTACCCGTGGGAGGCGTCGATCACGTGTGAGGTGATGCCGGCCGCAGCCAGCGCCGGATAGAAGCGGTTGCCCGGATGGGCGAAGTGGACGCCCACCCCGGCACTCCACAGGCTCGGGTTGATGCCCACGAACAGCAGGCGCAACGGCTCCGGCAACAGGTCGGGCACCGTCTGGTGACGAAAGGCCTGCAGCTCGGCGCGGGTGAATCCCTTCGCCATGGCTCAGCCCCGCTCCCCCAACGTCGCGACCATCACGGCCTTGATGGTGTGCATCCGGTTCTCGGCCTCGTCGAAGATCACGTCGGCGTTCGCCTCGAAGACGTCGTCGGTGATCTCCAGGTCGTCCATGCCGGTGAGCTCGTAGATCTCGCGGCCGATCGCGGTGCCCAGGTTGTGGTAGGCGGGCAGGCAGTGCAGCACCTGGACCTTCGGATTGCCGGTGCGAGCCAGCAGGGCGGAGTTCACCTGATAGGGCCTGAGCAGGTCGATGCGCTCGGCCCAGGCCTCCTTCGGCTCGCCCATCGACACCCACACGTCGGTGGAGACGAAGTCGACGCCCTCCACCGCATTCGGATCGTCGGTGACGGTGAGCCGCGCGCCGGTCGTCGCGGCGATCTCGTTGGCGGTGGCGATCACCTCGGCACTGTTCTGCAGCTCCTTGGGCGCGATGATGCGCATGTCCATGCCGGACAGCGCGCCCGACACCAGGTGCGAATTGCCCTCGTTGAAGCGCGCATCGCCCACGTAGGCCACCGACACCTCGCGCAGCGGCTTGGTGGACCGTTCGGTCATGGTGAGCTGGTCGGCCAGCATCTGGGTGGGATGCCATTCATCGGTGAGCCCGTTCCACACCGGCACCCCGGCGTAGTCGGCCAGCGTCTGCACGCGGCTCTGGCCGAAGCCGCGGTATTCGATGCCGTCGAACATGCGTCCCAGTACGCGGGCGGTGTCCTCCACCGACTCCTTGTGCCCCAGCTGCGAACCCGACGGGTCGAGGTAGGTCACGTGGGCACCCTGGTCGTGGGCGCCCACCTCGAAGGAACAGCGCGTGCGCGTGGACGTCTTCTCAAAGATCAGGGCGATGTTCTTGCCCACCATCGTGGGACGCTCGGTGCCCGACTTCTTCGCCGCCTTCAGCTCGGCGGCCAGGCGCAGGAACTCGGCCCACTGCTCCGGGGTGAAATCGGCTTCCTTCAGGAAGTTGCGACCCGACAGATCTACCGCCATGTGATCCTCCGTTGACGAACTGGTCTCCAGACTATCGGGCACCACCCCCACGCCCGGCGATCGCCCGGGGGTCGATTGGGGGACGCCGCGGGTGCCGCAGCCTTGATTGCCGGGCGCCCGGCACGGCAGGCTGGGGGCATGCTCTGGCGCACAGTGGTGAATGCGGCGGCGGTGGGCGTTGCCACCTGGCTGCTGCCCGGAATCAGCTTCATCGGCAACGACACCACGGGGCAGCGCGCCCTGACCCTGGCGATCGTGGCCATTGTGATCGGCCTGCTGAACGCCTTCGTCAAGCCGGTGTTGACCCTTGTCAGCAGCTGTTTCGTGGTGATCACGCTGGGGCTCTTCCTGTGGGTGATCAATGCGGCGGTGCTGATGTTCGCCAGCTGGCTGTGCGGTGCCATGGGCGTCGGCTGGCATGTGGCCGGCTGGGGCTCGGCCTTCGTCGGCGCGCTCATCGTGTCGGTGGTGGCGATGCTGCTCGGCGGCAACCGCGACAACTACGGGGGCCGGAATTGAGCGCGTTCGACCTGCTGTTCGTCTGCCTGGGCAATATCTGTCGCTCCACGATGGCCGAGCAGGTGGCCCGCGCACAGGCCGCTGACCGGGCGCTGGGGCTGCGCATCGATTCCGCCGGCGTGAGCGATTGGGAGCGCGGCAATCCCCTCGACCCGCGTGCTGCGAAATGCCTGAGCGCCCACGGCTATCCGGTGGGCGATCACCGGGCCCACCTGGTGACCGATGCCGAGCTCGGCTCCGGCCTGATCATCGGCATGGAGCGCTCGCACCTGGACGACCTGGCGTCGATGGGCGCCCCCGGCGACCGGCTGGCGCTGATCACCGACTTCGTGCCCGGCGACCACGCCGACGGCCTGCCCGATCCCTGGTACGGCGATATGTCCGACTTCGAGTTCACGCTGAAGGTGATCGAGGCGGCGATGCCCGCCATCCTGGATGACGCCGCCTCGCTGCGTCGATAAGTGGGATCCGCGGGTGAGGGAGGCCTTCGGGGGCGGCGCTGAGTAGGCTGACGCCATGACTCTCTTCCTGGTGGGTGGCGGCCCGTCTCAGGCGACGGGGCCGATTTATGACAGCTTCGTCGAGCAGGCCCGTGGCCGCGGACCCCGCATTGCGCTGGCAATCCTGGGCGCGCCCGAGCAGGCCGGCGCATCAGTGGGGATGTACGCCGACCCGATCAGGCAGCGCTGGCCCGAGGCACAGATCGAACCGATCTGGCTGATCGACGAGGACGAGGGCACCGTCGAGTGGCCCACCGATCCCGAGCAGCTCGGCGGCCTGGTGGTTGCCGGCGGCTGGGCACCGGGTTACCTGGACGCGCTGACGCCGCTTCGCGACGAGATCGTGCGCATCGTGCGTGGCGGCGTGCCCTATATGGGCTTCAGTGCCGGCGCCCAGATCGTGGCCAAGCACGCGATCGTGGGTGGCTGGCAGTCGCACGGACGCGCAGTGGGCCCCGAGATCGCCGGCGACGGCAGCACCGAGATCGTGGTGCGCGACGGGCTGGGCCTGATCGGCAGTGCCGTGGACGTGCACATCGACTCGCAACACCTGCTGGAACGCGCCATCTCCGCGCTGCTCGACCATGACATCTCCAGCGCCATCGCGATCGACGAGGACACCGCGCTGGTGGTCGACGTCGCCTCGGGACGCTCCGACGTGGTCGGATCGGGCGCGGTGCACTGGCTCAACAACGAGGGCCACGAGGTGCGCGTGCGTCGCACCCAGGGTCCGCAGGCGCAGCCGGTCGTTGAGGACGACACTGAATCCACATCGGACGCTGGGTCCACAGGCGACACTGCCTCCCCTGAAGACACTGCGTCCTCTGATAGCGCTGCGTCCACCGGCGCGGACGTGTCCGCCGACACGGCAAGCCCCGGAACAGAATCCGAACCGCCGACGAACGAGAAATGAGACAGCATGGCGATGCAGATCCTGGTTGTTGACGATGATCAGGCGGTGCGCGATTCGCTGGCGCGTTCACTGCACTACAGCGGCTACGAGGTGGAGACCGCCGAGGACGGGCTCGAGGCGCTCGCGAAGCTGTCGAACCTGCACCCCGACGCCGTGGCGATGGACGTGATGATGCCGCGCCTGGATGGCTTGGAGACCACCAAGATGCTGCGCGCCAACGGCAATGACGTGCCCATCCTGGTGTTGACGGCCCGCGACGCGGTGGGAGATCGCGTCGATGGCCTGGACGCCGGGGCCGACGACTACATGGTCAAGCCGTTCAGCCTCGAGGAGCTGCTCGCCCGGCTGCGGGCGCTCACCCGCCGCTCGCGTCCCGAGTCGCAGCAGGCCAATGAGGTGCTCAGCTTCGCCGACATGACGCTCGACCCGCAGACCCGCGAGGTCACCCGGGGCGGACGCCGGATCAGCCTGACGCGCACCGAGTTCGCGCTGCTGCAGACCTTCATGGAGCATCCCGGCAAGGTGCTCGACCGCAGCTGGCTGCTCAATGAGGTGTGGGGCTTCGATTTCCCGGCCACCGCCAATTCGCTGGAGGTCTACATCGGCTACCTGCGTCGCAAGACCGAGCAGGAGGGTGAGCCCAGGTTGATCCACACCGTGCGCGGTGTGGGCTATGTATTGCGTGAAACTGCACCGTGATCCGGCCCCTGCGGCGGGCAGTGCTGGGCAGGAACGGCGAACCCCGCACCCTGCAACAGCGCTTTGCGGCCATGACCGCGGCGGTGGTGGCGTTGGCCGTGGCCGTTGTGGGCATGATCGCCTATGTGTCCACAAGCCGCTCGTTGTACGGCCAGGTCGACGATGAGCTGGTGAGCCTCGCGGGCTACATGGTCACCCCCATCGCGTCGGACGTCACCGGCATGGGCGGGCTGAACAGCTCGTCGTTGCAGGCCGCGAATGTGAACATCGTGCTGGTGAAGTCCGACCGTTCCATCGTGCGCGTGCAGGGCGAGAAGGTGAGCATCCAGCCCGACGCCCCCGAGGTGGCGGTGGCGCGTATGAAGTTCGGCAAGTCGACGCGCACCGTGTCCCTGGGCCCCGACGGTCAGCGCTATCGGCTCGTCGCCGTGCCGATGGAGGCCAAGGACAACAGTTCCTATGCGCTGGTGTTGGCGCGTCCCCTCGAACCGCTGGTCGACACCCTCGACCAGTTGCGCGCCATCCTGTTGTGGCTGGGCATCGGCTTCACGATCATCGCCGCGGCGGTGGGCTACACGATCGGACGCCGGGTGATGCAGCCGCTGCGCCAGCTGTCGGACGCGGTGGCGCACGTGACCGAGACCGACGAACTGGTGCCGATCGGCTCGACGCGTGCCGACGAACTGGGCGACCTGTCACGGGCCTTCGACACGATGATGCATTCGCTGGCGTCCAGCCGGAACCGCCAGAAATACCTGATTGCCGACGCCAGCCATGAGCTGCGTACACCCCTGACGTCGATGCGCACGAACGTCGAGCTGCTGGTGGCCGACGAGAAGAGCGGCATGCTGCCCGAGGGTGCACGTGCCGAGATCCTGGGCGACGTGGCCGCCCAGCTGGGTGAGTTCACCTCGCTGGTGGGCGACCTGGTGCAGCTGAGCCGCGACGACGTGGTGCTGCCCAGCCCCGAGCCGCTGGACTTCGCCGAGGTGGTGGAGTCGGCGATCACCCGCGCCAAGCGACGCGGCAGCAGCCTCAACTTCGATGTCTCGCTGGAGCCGTTCTACGTGGTGGGCGAGCCCGACACCCTGGAACGCGCCGTGACGAACCTGCTCGACAATGCGGTGAAGTTCTCGCCGCGCGGCGGCACGGTGCATGTGCACCTGGCCGGCGACACGCTCACCGTGTCCGACGAGGGTCCCGGTATCGCCCAGGACGACCTGCCGCACATCTTCGACCGCTTCTACCGCTCGAACAAGGCCCGCAACACCCCCGGCACCGGGCTGGGCCTGTCCATCGTGGCGCACACGGTGAAGGCGCACGGCGGCTGGGTGCACGCCGACAATGCCCCCGGCGGCGGCGCCATGTTCACCGTGCGGCTTCCGGCGGCACCGCCGGAGGTCGTGGCCCAGATGGACCATTGAGTCCGGCTCGGCGGGCACGCCCGGGCGCTCAGCCGGTGGCCGCTGCCTGCGGCGCGGGCCGCGGGCGCAGCAGCGGCGACAGGGCCATGATGAGCACGGCGCTCAGGGGGATCACCAGTAGCGCCAGCCGCAGGCTCACGGCGTCGCCCAGCGCACCGATCACGATCGGGAACAGCACGAAGCCCACCCGCATCACCCAGGTGGTGATCGTCAGCCCGACGCCGGCGGGGACGCCCGGCAGGCCGTCGGCGGCGTTCATGGCGTTGGGAATCATGGTGGCGATACCCCAGCCCGAGGCGCCGAAGCCGATGAGCGCGGTGACCGGCGTCGGCACGGCAAGGGCGAGCGCCATGCCCGCCAGACAGACCACGGCACCCCAGATCACGGTCCTCACCAGGCCCAGCCGGTCAACGATCACGTCGCCGGTGAGGCGGCCCAGGGTTTCGAAGACCATCAGCGCCACGAAGCCGAGGCCGGCGACGAAGGGCGTGGCGGCGAACTGGTCGGTCATGTAGAGCGGCGACCAGGCGCTGCCACCCAGTTCGATGCCGCCGGCCAGCGCGCCGAGCAGGCCCAGGCCGACGAGCACGGCCAGGGTGCGCGGACGCAGCCAGGCGCGTCCGGTGGCAACCTCGGTGCCCGCGACCTGCTCGCGGTCCTCGCCGGGCAGCATCATGGCCCAGCTGGCCCCCACGCAGCACAGCAGCACGCCCACCGTCACATAGGTCTGGGTGGGCACGGCCATCGCGGCGCCGGCCGCGGCCGATCCGAGGAAGCCGCCGACCACCGCGCCGATGCACCACCAGCCGTGGAAGGAGTTGAAGATGGAGCGGCGGTAGAGGCGTTGCACCCGCAGGCCGTGGTAGTTCATCGAGGTGTCGGTGACCGCGTCGAAGGCACTCATCGCGAACATGGCGACGAACACCCACTCGATGCTTCCGGCGAGCGCCAGGATCACCAGCGCACCGCTGGAGGCGATCTGGGCGAGCGCGGCGACATTGCGTGAGCGGTAGCGACGCATCAGTGGGGCGGCCAGCCAGCCGAGCGCGATGCCGCCGATGGGCCCGATGCCCAGCGCCAGCCCCCACAGCGTGTTGCTGACATGCAGCCGCTCGATGATCTCGGGGTAGCGCGGCACCAGCGACGCGAAGGTGGCGCCGTTGACGAAGAAGATGAGCAGCACGCCGAGCCGGGCCAGGCGCAGCCGGGTGGGCACGCGCCCGGTCTTGTGGGCTGGCTTATCGGACGCCTTGCGCTCTGTCTCGGGGGACTCCATGCCCGACGCCATTACCGCCGCCAGCTGCGGCGCCGGTTGACCCCGACGCCGGGAACGTGGCTGGGCAGGGTGCGGCGGGCACCGCGTCGGGCGGCATGGGCCACCAGCGGGGTGACGAGCAGTTCCACCCGGTAGCGGTGGCCGGCATAGGGCGCGAGCGCCTCGTCGGCGAAGGCGTCGTCGCCCTTCTGCCCGGTGAGTGCCAGTGAGATCAGTGCGGGCGCGTGGTAGTCGCCGATGCTCCAGGCGTCGGGGTCGCCGTAGGCCCATTGCAGCACCTTGGCGGCGGTCCAGGGGCCGATGCCGGGCTGCGTCTGCAGCAGGCGGGAGCGCTCCGCACCGTCAGTGGCGCGCCCCAGGGCTCTCTCCAGGCTGGGGACGCGTCGCATCGCGCGCACCAGGGCGGCGGCTCGGCGTCCGTCGACGCCAGCGCGGGTGAACTCGAAGCTGGGAATGTGGGCCCACTGCTCGGCGGTGGGCGGCACCACCATGCCGTGGGCGGGGCCGTCGGGCGTGGCGGCGGGACCCGGGGCGGGAGTGGCGTACTTGGCGAGCAGTGAGCGCAGGCCCCCGAAGGCCTCGGGGCCGGTGACCTTCTGCTCGATCACGGCGGGGGCGAGGGCCTCGGTGAGGTTGTCGGTGGCGCCGATCCGCCACTGCGGGTGGTCGTGGTGGGCGCGGCGCAGGAGGTCGCAGTCGGCCGCCAGCGCGGCGAAGCCGCTCGGATCGTCCTGCTCACCGAGCAGCCGTGGCACCTGGTCGAGTGCCCAGTCGGCGCCCTCTCCCCAGGCGCGCGTGACGACGTCGGCGTGGTGGTCGAACAATTCCAGCAGCGCGGGGCCATCGGGCGTGCGGGTTGCGCGCCACCAGTGCTGCGCGCCGACGCGTCGGTGCGTCGGATCGGCCGGGCCCTTGGCCAGGCGACCCAGCGCCATGTCGAGGCGTCCGGCGGCACCCAGCACGGTGCGCTGTGCCGGTGACCCGGCGGCACCCGAGCGGGTTCCCGCAACGGGCTGTCCCTCGGCGTCCGGCGCGGGAGGGGACGTCGCCGATCGGCTGGTCGCACGGGGGGAAGAAGTCACGGCGACCAGCGTAGGCCGCCGGTGCCATGGGTCCGGAATCGCCGGTCCCGGGACGGTTGGATGTCCTGGGGACGCCGTGCCAGCGCCGGGATCCACGCTCCGTGCCAGGGCCGCGCTCCTCCACCCGCAACCGGTTTCAAAACCCCGCCCGCACCCGAAACCCCACTAGCTGGACACCTGTGCGGCGTCATTCCCGCACAACTGCCCACTTCACGACCAGGACGCCGCCCAACGGACGCTGCGGCCACACTCCCCCACCCGCGCCGGCATCCACACACCCGCAACCGGCTTCAACACCCACCCGCACCCGAAACCCCACTAGCTGGACACCTGTGCGGCGTCATTCCCGCACAACTGCCCACTTCACGACCAGGACGCCGCCCAACGGACGCTGCGGTCACACAACCAGCCCGGGCCACACTCCCCCACCAGCACCCGAAACCCCACTAGCTGGACACCTGTGCGGCGTCATTCCCGCACAACTGCCCACTCAGGGGCCGGATCGTGTCCGCGCCAACTCGTCCACACGGGCACCACCGGAAGATAGGGGCGGATAAAGCACCGACTACGGTGCTTTATCCGCCCCTATCTCCTCTAACCCGCACGACCCTCTGTCCCACATGACGCAGCGGGCGCCGGCACCTAGACCGTGATCACCCGCTCCACCTGATCGTGCAGCGTCGCCAGGTGCGCGGGGTCGAGCGACTTCTCGGTGATCACGACGTCCACCTCGGACAGGGGCAGGAACCTGTGCAGGGCATTGCGGCTGAACTTGGTGCGGTCAACCAGCAGGATGCGCTGGCGGGCGGCGCGCATGAGACGCCCCTTCACCGCGGCCATCGCCTCGTCGGGATGCGAGCAGACCCCACCGGTCACCGCGGTGGTGGACATGATGCACACATCGGGGCTGACCTGGTCGATCATCGCCTCGGTCATCGGGCCGGCATAGGCGTCGGCCCAGCGCAGGTAGCTGCCACCGAGGGTGATCAGCTCAAGCTCGGCGCTGTCCCGCACGGCATCGGCGATGAACCGGGCGTTCGTCACCACGGTGAGCGGCGCCAGCTCCCCCAGCCCCGGGAACAGGTGCCGGCAGGTGGTCGAATCGTCCATCGCAATCGTCGAACCGGGCGCCAACAACGGCAGGGCCGCGTCGGCGATGCGTTGCTTGGCGTCGAGCTCGGTGCCCATCCGCATCAGCGACGAGGCCTCGGCCATCGAGAACGGAGCGGCCGTGACGCGTCCGTGGGAGCGCTGGATCAGTCCGGAGGTCTCCAGCGCGGCGACGTCGCGGTAGACGGTCATCGGGGAGACGCCGAGCTCGTCGGCCAGCTCCTTCACCGCGATCGTGCCCTCGCGGGTCACCACCTGGAGCACGTCGTGGATCCGCACATCGCGCGATGTGGCCGGCTGTTGTTCCACGTGAAACCTCCTGCTTGTCGAGCGCCCCGCTTGTCAAACACCCTGCCTGTCAAACACCCCGCGTCGAGCGCCCCGCGGACGCCGGCCCGCCTACAGCGTCGGCTTGACGGGCAGGACGGCCCGCGCAACCTCCGTCATGGGGTCGGCACCGGCATCGTTGAGCAACCGGTTGACGGCCGCCAGCAGCGGCATGCGCTCGGCGAGTCCCCCGCCGATCTGCTCCACGAACCTTACGGCCAGTGCGGTGGCCGGCACGCCCTCGACCGTCTGCTCGAGGCGATCCATCTCGGCGAGCGCCTCCTGCGGCTGCTCGCCACGACCGAGGCGCACGCCGTAGACCTTGTTGCGTCCCGACAGGCCGGTCACCTCGAGGTCGCCGACGCCCGGCAGCCCGTAGGCGGTGGCCGGATCGGCCCCCAACTGGGCGCCCAGCAGCGACATCTCGGCGATCGCCTGGGCGAACGCCGCGGCCTTCAGGTTGTGGTGCGGCACCCCGGTCTTCTCCTCCAGGCCGTCCGCGACGCCCAGCGCGATGGCGTACACGTTCTTCATGGGTGCGCACACCTCGACGCCCGTCTCGTCATCGGTGTGGGCGATCGCATAGTTGGCCGTGGCGGCCTGCGCCGCGTAGCTGCGCGACACCTCGCCGTCACGGCAGCCGAAGATCGTCGCCGTCGGCAGCGCCTGGGCACACTCGTTGGCCTTCACCGGTCCGGCGATCGCCACCAGCGGCGGCAGGGTGACGCCCTTGGCGGCGGCGATCGAGCGGATGGCCTCGGGCAGCAGGCCGATGCGTCCGTCGTCTCCCTCGGAGAAGCCCTTGGACGTCATCCACAGCGCGTCGGCCTTCGCGATGCCGGGAAGCGCCAGCTCGGCCACCCGCGGCACGCCCACCGAGGCCACCGACATGACCACCACCTGGGCACCGTCGAGGGCCTGCTCGAGCTGCGCGGAGCGGAAGGTTGCCACGCCGGGGGCAAGCGGCACATTGGTGCGCGGGTGCGGCTTGCCGGCCTCCACGGCGTCGAGCAGGTGGTCGTCGAGCCAGGTGCCCCACAGGCGGACGTCCCAGCCGGCGTCGGCCAGCGGACGGCACAGGGCCGAGCCCATGGCTCCGGCTCCGAGAACGGTGATCGTGGGCATTGTTTCTCCTCTTGTTGGGGGTGATGACGGGTTGGGGACGCGGGGTGGCGGCGCTAGTCCTGCGACAGGGCCGCGAGCTCCTGGAAGGTCTCGCGCAGCGCCGGGTAGAGCCGGGCGTGCACCGCGGCGATCCGGCGATAGCGCTCATGGAGCTCCATGTCGGGGTGCACCGTCTCGCCGAAGCTGGCCATCGCCTTGGCGGAGCTGGCCACATCGGGTGAGCCATCGGCCAGGGGCTCGGCATGGGCGTTGATCGCCGCCATGGCGAGCACGGCGGCACCCAGCGCCGAGATCTCCTCTTCGAGGCAGACCGTGAGGGGCACTCCGGTGACATCGGCCATGATCTGGCGCCACACTCCCGAGCGGGCGCCGCCGCCCATGATGCGCAGCTGGGTGATCGGGGTGCCGGTGCCGTCGGCCAGCTCATCGAGGTTGCGGCGCATCTCGAAGCAGATGGACTCCAGCACCGAGCGGTACAGGTGCGCCCGGGTGTGCGTGCCCCGCCAACCGACGACGGCGCCGCGGGCCAGCGCGTCCCAGTAGGGCGATTGCACGGCGTTCCAGTACGGCAGGGTGACCAGGCCGTCGGCCCCGGGGGCGATTGCGGCGGCGGCCGCATTGTCGCGTTCCACGTCGGGATCGCCGGGGTGGTCGGGGTCGCCGAAGGTGTCGCGCACCCAGCCGGCCAGGTAGGAGCCCGATGACTGCAGCACCTCGAGCACGTAGTTTCCGGGGATGCCCGATACGTGGGTGCGGAACGCCGGGTTGTAGATGTAGGAGCCCGATTCGACGCCGGCGTTCACCGCGGTGCCCATGTTGAGGTAGCCGACGCCCGGGTCGACGGCGGCGGCGCCGATGCCCGCAGCCTGTCCGTCGCCGAGTCCGGCGATCACCGGGATGGGACGCGCCAGGCCCCATTCGGCGGCCAGTTCGGGGCGGATGTCGGCGATCGGTGAGGCGGGGGCCACCAGTTCGGGCATCTGGTCGCGTCGCACGCCGGCGATCTGCAGCAGCTCGTCGGACCAGTCGCGGCGCTGGATGTCGAACAGGCCCAGCGAATCGGCAGCGGCGGTGGATGAGGCCCAGCGTCCGGTGAGGTTGAACACGATGGCACCCAGCACATCGGTGACCTTGTCGGCACGGGCGAACCACTCGGGGTGGTGCTGCGTCACCCAGGCCATCTTGTAGATCGCGGGGGTGACGCCGGCCGGCTTGCCCGACAGCTCGTGCACGTGGGCGCTGCCGTGGCGTTCGATCTGCTCGGCGGCGCGCCCGTCGAGCCACAGGATGCCGTTGGCCAGGGGCGTGCCGTCGGCGCTGAAGGGGGCGAAGGATTCGCGCTGGTGGGTGATGCCGATGGCCGCCACCCGGTCACGGTCGGCCTGACTGAGCCCGCCCAGCACCTCGCCGATGGTCTCGTGGCTGGTGCGCCACCACAGCGCGGGGTCGTGCTCGTAATGGTCCATGGCGGGTGTCAGGAGTGGGATCGGACGCCGGGCCGTGGCCCACACGGTGCCGTTGGTGTCCACGACGATGGCCTTGGTGGAGGTGGTGGACGAATCGATGGCCACGACGAGTGGCCCCTGCTGGGTGCGCTGACGCTCGGACACGGTGTCCCCTCTCAGATCAACGTTGATCGAGTCGGCGATGAGTTTTGCCTCAAGCTACCCCAAATTGTGGTTACTTCACCAGCTTTTGTGTGAATTTGGGGGAATCGGGGGTGCCGAGAACTGGCGCGGCATGGGCCCATACATCGGCCCCCCAGAGCCCCGCGACTCGAACGTTCAACCTGACGTGGAGAGTTATCCACAGGGTTATCCCCACATGTGGATTACTTACACACCTGTAACTACAGCTGTGGATCACAGGCGGTGGAGCCTGTGGACAACTCCCCACGACGGGCGGGCGGACGCCTCATTTCGCGATCCCCACGCGTCATCGGCAACGGACCGGCGCCCGGGTGCACACAGGATGTGGAAACCGGATGTGCACACATGTGGAGGACGCTCGGGTCGGCACCGGGCAACGCACCGCCCGCTCAGGTGCCCGGCGACACCAGGATCCGATACTGCCGGGCCCAGGGCATCACGCGGGCCGGGTCGCGTCCGGACAGCACGCACGCCGCCAGGTAGCGCATCGGCGCATCGATCGCGGTGAAGAAGTGCCGGTAGCCGCGGCACAGGTAGTTGACCTTCGGCCCATCCGCAGGGCCCGCCATCGGGTCGGCTCCCTCCGAGCGGGGTCCCCTCGTGAGTCGGTCCTCACCCGTGAGTCGGTCTTCACCCGTGAGCTGTGCCTCCCCCATGAGCCGGGCCTCCCCCGCGAGCTGTGCCTCCCCCATAAGCCGGGCCTCACCCATCAACTGGGCCTCCCCCATCAGCCGGTTCTTGGGGCACTCGCCGTGGCAGGCGAACAGCACCGGGCACTCACGGCAGCGCGCCGGGAGGTCGGCCTTGGCGTCGCCGAAGGTGCGCTGCCGCGGGTCGGCAACCATGGCCGCCAGCGAATCGTCACCCACCCGGCCGAGGCGGTGCGCGGGGTCGACGAAGTGATCGCACGAGTAGACGCTGCCGTCGTGCTCCACCACCACCGCGTCACCACAGTGTTCCCGGAACATGCACGACGCCGGCTCATCGCCACACCATGCCGCCAGGGCCCACTCGACGTTCATGACGAACACCTGCCCCACGTCACGGTGCAACCACTGCGAGAAGACGTCCACCTGGAACTCGCCCCATGCGCCCGGATCGACGCTCAGCCCACGCACCACGTGCCCGGGACGCGCCGGGTCGGGCACGACGATGGGGATGTACTGGTGGAAATCCGAGCCGACCTCATCGCGCAGGAAGCGGTAGACCTCCGCACCGCGGTGCTGGTTGGCCGGGTGCACCGTGGTGAAAGTGTTGAAGCGCACGCCGTGCTCGTGCAGCAGGCGCGCGGCACGCATCACCTTCGCCCAGGTGCCCCGGCCACCGCGGTCGACGCGCCAGCGGTCGTGCACGTCGCGGGGCCCGTCGATGCTCAGCCCCACCAACACGTCGTGACGCGCCAGGAATTCCGCCCACCGTTCGTCGATGAGCACGCCGTTGGTCTGCATCGACCACGCGAAGTGACACCCGGGCGGCACGATCCGGCGGGCCACCGCGAAGGCCTCCCGGTAGAAGTCGAGCCCGCGCAGCGTCGGCTCGCCGCCCTGCCAGCAGAACTGGATGGCGGTGTCGGGCGAGGCGTCGATGGCGTCCTGCAACACCGCACGCACCACCTCGGGGGTCATGCGCAGCGACGACCTCGGGAACAGTGCCTGCTTGTCGAGGTAGAAGCAGTAGGTGCACTCCATGTTGCAGGTGGGCCCGGCGGGCTTGGCCATCACATGCGGGGCCGGGCGGACGCCGCGGGAACCCCGCTGGGCACGAAGCGGGCCGCGCACCGGGGCCGGGGCGCCCCCAGGGCCGATGGAGGGACTATCCATCACGTTCACCACCGTCCTGAATGATCGTTATCGTCGCCGGCCGGGCCACGCGCAGGGGCGCCGCCGTGTCGGCGTCGCCGACTCGTTCACCTTTTGTTCATCTCGAAAATGTGAGATGAATTGCGTGATTGAACAATAACAAGCTAATGTCATTCCCATGAATCGCACCGACATCTGGGCCAGGACATCGTCCGCCCATGCCATCGTGCGTTGTAGTGCGCTTTGTACTGTGCATCAGCACCGCACGCCCTGTTGTCCGTAGCAAGCATCGGGTCCCCCAAGAGACCCCTGTCGACCGTGACAACCTCGCTCACTTCTCCTCAGTGACCGTGCCCCCGCATCCCATGACCGGTTGGATCCGGATGGCCTGACTCACCCTCTGACAAGGGGAGTCACACATCTTCCGCTGCGGCGGGACCTTGCCCGCCCATCGCCGGCACCTGCCGTCATGCCTGTTGGGAACGCTCCTGCGAACGATTGACGCAATCGTTCGGAATTGCCTTCCAGCCATCACTGTCGCATTACCCGTGCGCGACGCCGATGCCGGTTTGCCCGCATCACCACATTCATTGATTCGACGCGCCCCTGCGCCTTCGATTCACACCCCATTACAGGAATCCTCCATGCACAAAAAGCGACTGTTCCATATTCCGCTGGCATTGCTCAGCGCCCTGCTCCTCGTGCTCACCTCCGCCTGCTCCGCGTCCACCGACGACGGCTCGGGCACCCGGGCCAATGCGGGTGCCAGCGCCAGCACGCAGCTGCAGACCGTCAAGATCGGCGCCGTGCCCACGCTCATCCTGGGCTTCCTGCAGGTTGGTGAACAGCAGGGCTACTTCGCCAAGCAGGGCCTCAAGCTCGACATCACCCCGGCCGACAGCGGACCGAACATCATCTCCAGCCTGGCCGCCGGGCAGTACGACCTGGCCTACACCGCCTACGCCCCCGCGCTCGTGGCGGTGGCCGGTGGGCAGGACCTGCGGCTGGTCGACCACCTCGACAATGTGTCCGCGGCCGGTCACAACGCCGGGCTGCTGGTGAAGTCCGATTCCCCGATCACCCGCTGGAAGGACCTCGAGGGCAAGAAGATCGGCGCGAATGCGCCCCGCTCGCAGCTGGTGTTGTGGATCCAGGCGGCCATCAAGGCCGACGGTGGCGACCCGGGCACGTTGCAGATCGTGCCGCTGCCGCTCAACCAGATCGCCGACAATGTGGCCCAGGGCAAGCTCGACGCCGGCTCGGTGACCGAGCCCTATCTCACCCAGGCCCACAACTCGCCGGCGCTGCGCGACCTGGGCGACCCCGCCACCGCGGGATTCAGTCAGGGCACCCCGTCGGGTGGCGTGTTCACCAGCGAGAAGACCCTGCAGGCCAAGTCCGATGTGATCACCAAGTACCGCGCCGCCTTCGCCCAGACCATCGACTACGCCAACGGCCATGTTGATGAGGTGCGCGCCCAGGGCGCCAAGCTCGTGGGCCTGTCCGACGCCGCCGCGAAGACGATCACGATCGATCCGATCTCCACCGATGTGAAGGCCCAGGACTTCGGACCCTTCGTGAAGGCCCTCACCGAGCTCGGCTGGACCAAGACCGACGTCGATATCGAAAGGTTCCTGTCGCGATGAGCAGCCAAGTGACAACGCGCGCGCTGACCCCCGTGGAGGGCGAGTTGCTCGGTGAGCTGGCCGATCCGGGCTCTCCGGGAGCCTCCCGGGCCGCGGCCTCCCGCCCCGGGGCCACCACGGAAGGGGACGCATCGGCCGGGACGACCGCATCCTCCGACGTCCCTCCTCGACGCACCGGCATCCGCGCCCTGCTCGACGGCGGGCCCCGCGGGTTCATCCGCGGCCTGACAAGGCCGGGAGCCCTGGGTCGGCATCGGGCACTCATACTCGGGACGGCCGGTATCGTCGCCCTCGGCGCGGTCTGGCAGACCGCGGTGGGGCTGCGCATCCTCAACCCCGAGATCGTGCCCGGGGTTGGCGCCACACTGGCCGAGCTGGTGCGGCTGGTGGGCCTACCGGGCTTCTATGTGACCCTGGGCCAGACGCTGCTCTCCGCGGGCGTCGGCCTGGTGCTGGCCCTGGTGATCGCCGTGCCCGTGGGGCTCGCCCTGGCGAGCAGCGCGTGGTTGCGTCGCCTGCTCAACGCCACCATCGACGCCCTGCGCCCGATTCCCCCGATCGTGCTGCTGCCGCTGGCGATCCTCGCGATCGGCGGCGGGCTCGGCTTCAAGGTGACGCTGGTGTTGCAGGGGGCCCTGTGGCCCCTGCTGTTGCAGACCAGCTATGGCCTGCGCGCGGTGGACCCATTGCAGACCGACGTGGCCGCCAGCTTCCGCATCGACCCGCTGCGTCGCCTGTTCCTGTTCCGCATCCCTGCCGCCGCGCCGGTGATCTTCAGCGGGCTGCGCCTGGCCGCGAGCACTGCGTTCGGGGTGTCGGTGATGACCGAGCTGGTGGGGGGCGAGCGGGGCCTGGGGTCGATCCTGGCCATCGCGCAGAGCGGCAACAACGTGCCCCGCGTCTACGCGATCACCATCATCACCGGCCTGGTGGGACTGGCGATCGCCTTCTTCTTCGGACGCCTGGAGCGGCTGCTCCTGCCTTGGCAGGAGGCCACCCGATGAGCGCGACACTCGCCGGCCGTCTCACGACGCCGCTGGTGCCGGTGGCCGACCGCCGCTGGGCCCGCTACCTCGTTCCCGTGCTGGTGCCGGCGCTGTTGGTGGCCATCTACCAGCTGATCAGTGGGTCAAGCCCCTACCTGCCCGGTATCGGCGAGATCGCCGCCGCCAGTCGCCAGATGTGGACCGGTGCCGGGTTCAGCGCCAATGTGGTGCCGAGCCTCACCAACCTCGCGGTGGGATACCTGGCCGGGCTGGTGCTCGGACTGGCCGTGGGCGTCGCCCTGGGTCGCGCGGTGGTGCTGCGCGAGCTGCTGGCCCCGGTGATCGCCTTCGGGCTCAACCTGCCCGGCGTCGCCATGCTGCCGGTGTTCCTGATCGCCTTCGGCATCGGGCCGCGCATGCAGCAGGGCGTGATCGCCTTCGCGGTGTTCTTCGTGGTGGTGATCAACACCACCGCCGGCGTGCGCAACACCGATCCGCTGCTGGTCGACATGGCGCGGGTCTACCGGCTGCCGCGCTGGCGTCGGATCTGTCAGGTGATCCTGCCCGCCGCCTCGGTGTCGGTGCTTGCCGGCGCCCGGGTGGGGCTGTCCGCGGCCCTGCTCTTGATGGTGGTCGGCGAGATGGTGGGCGCGTCGAACGGAATCGGCGCACAAACCCTGCTCGCCCAACAGAACTTCGACTACGCGCAGATGTGGGCCGGCATCGTGCTGCTCGCTGCGCTGGGCATCGTGCTCAATCTCGGCTTCCTTGCTGCGGAACGCCGACTCACACATCGTCTGCGGCTACCGGCCGCGAACCTGCAGGAGACATCATGACCGAACCCATTGTGAAGGTTCAGGGAATCAAGAAGACCTATATATCCGACAAGGGCGACCACATTGCCCTGGCCGGCGTCGACTTCGACGTGGCACGCGGCGAGGTGGTGTCGATCGTCGGGCCCTCGGGCGCCGGCAAGACCACCGTGCTGCGCATCATCGCCGGGCTGTTGAGCCCGAGCGCCGGACGCGTGGAGGTGGCCGGCCAACCGGTGTCGGGGCAACCGCCCGAGCAGGTGGGGCTGGTGTTCCAGGACTACGGACGCTCGCTGCTGCCGTGGCTGTCGATCACCGGCGACGTGGCGCTGCCGTTGCGCTCCAAGGGCGTCGACCGGGCCGGTGCCCGCACGCTGGCACTCGGTGCCCTGGACGCGGTGGGACTCGCCGGCCGCGGCAAGGCACATCCCCGCGAACTGTCGGGCGGCATGCAACAGCGCGTCGCGATTGCCCGGGCGCTCGCCTATGAGCCGCAGCTGCTGTTGATGGACGAGCCCTTCGCCTCCGTGGACGCCCAGACCCGCATGGACCTGGAGGACCTGGTGCTGCCCCTGCGCGACCAGTTCGGCATCACGGTGGTGATCGTCACCCACGACGTGGACGAGGCGGTGTACCTCAGCGACCGGGTGATCGTGCTGACGCCGCCCCCGTCGGTGGTGAGCCGCATCGTGGAGGTCGACCTGCCCAAGCCCCGCGACCAGCAGCGCACGAAGGATGATGTGCGCTTCGCGCGGCTGCGCGGCGAGGTGCTCGACCTGGTGCGTGGACGCGAGCCGGAAGCGCGGGCGGCATGAGCGCGCCGAGCCGGAATCCGACGGAGCCACACCCGGTGACGCAGGGTCCGCGAGCACAGGACCCGGTGACCCCGGTCCCGGGAGCACAGGACCCGCGAGCACAGGGCCCGGCGACACAGGACCCGCCCCCGACGGCACTGTTCGACCGCCGCACCCGCGACGCGGCCGCGGAGCGTCCCTTCCGGGGATCGGGCCGCACGGCGGGGCGTCCGAACATCGTGTTCATTCTGGCCGACGACCTGGGCTGGGGCGACCTGGGGTGCTTCGGGTCGTTGCACAACCGGACGCCCTCGCTCGACGCCCTGGCGTCGCAGGGGCTGCGCTTCACCCACGGCTATGCCACCTCAGCCACCTGCTCACCCACCCGGCTGGGCCTGTACACCGGGCGCTATCCGGGACGGTTGACCGCGGGCCTCGAGGAGCCGCTGGGCACCCGCGACGAGCACCACGGCATCCCGGCCGACCACCCGACCCTGCCGTCCCTGCTGGTTGACGTGGGCTATCGCACCGCGATGATCGGCAAGTGGCATTGCGGATGGCTGCCCTGGTTCAGCCCGTTGAAGGCCGGCTTCCAGACCTTCTACGGCAACCTCGACGGCGCCGTGGACTATTTCGGCCACTTCGACACCTCGGGCCAGCCCGACCTGTGGGACGGCGAGGAGCCGGTGACCGAGCAGGGCTACTACACCGAGATCATCGGACGCCATGCCGCGGCCTATATCCGCGAGGCGGGCGATGACCCCTTCTACCTGCAGGTGAACTTCACCGGTGCCCACTGGCCGTGGGAGGGCCCCGACGACGAGGAGCTGTCGCGCCACATTGCCGACGAGCCGGCCGACACGCATGAGGAATCGCTCAGGCGGTTGTTCCATGCCGATGGCGGTTCGCTGGCCAAGTACGGCGAGATGGTTGCCGCGCTGGATGCGTCGATCGGCGAGGTGTTGGCGGCCCTGGACGCCAAGGGGATGCGCGACAACACGATCGTGGTGTTCGCCTCCGACAACGGCGGCGAGCGCTGGGCGTTCATGTGGCCCTTCGTCGGCGAGAAGGGCGACCTGGAGGAGGGCGGCATCCGCGTGCCGTTGATCGTGCGCTGGCCGGCGGTGATCGATGCCGGGCAGGTGAGCGACCTGCCCAATGCCACCTTCGACTGGACCGCCACCCTGCTTGACGCGGCGGGTGCGACGCCCGATGCGGACCATCCATTGGACGGCACCTCGTTGCTGGGGTGGCTCACCGGCACCCAGGGTGCGCCGCAGCGTGACCTGTTGTGGCGCACCCGCGAGCAGGGCGCGGTCAGGCGCGGCCACTACAAGCTGCTGGTCGACCGACACGGGCATTCCGTGTGGCACAACCTGTTCGGCACCGATGGGCGCCCCAGCTACCGACTGTTCGACCTGTCGGCCGATGGACGCGAGAAGGCCGATGTGGCCGATCAGCGTCCCGGGTTGGTGGCCGAGTTGAAGGCCGTGTGGCGCAGCTTCGACGAGGAGCTGTTGCCCTATCCGGACGCGTCGGCCTGGGATGCGTCAGCGGATGGTGCGTCATCCCGGGGCGCGTCCACATCCGGCCGATCAACACCCGGCCAATCAACACTGGGCCGATCAACACCGGGCCGATCAACGACAGGGGGTCAGTGTCCGGGGCTTCCCGACTGAGCAACGCAGCCAGCGTTGCCGCAGCAGCAGCACCGTCACAAGACACTCACACACAAGACCCTGAAGGAACAGACCAATGACCGAGATTGATATTCATACCCACACCGCCCTGTCAGATGCCGAGGCCGTGGTGCGCCATGCCGATGGTGGGCTGGACGACGCCACGAAGCCGGCCACCGGTTTCACGCGCCAGCTCAATGCGGGCGTGGCCGAGCGGCTGGGAATCGACCTGGACGACGCCTCGAACTCCGAATATGAGGTGGCCCGCGCACACCTGGTACGTCCGGCTGACACGCTGGAGATCCTGGACGACCAGGGGCGACAGGTGTGGAATGTGCGCAAGTTCGATTTCCTGAAAGATCCGCAAGTTCCCGCGACGGTGAATCCGAGCCTGTGGGTACATGCGAAGTCTGATCGACTGGCCGGATTGTTCGAGGTGGTTCCCGACACGATCTACCAGGTGCGCGGATTCGATATCTCCAATCTGACGCTGGTGAAGTCGAAGACCGGGTGGATCGTGCTTGACGTGCTCACCACCACCGAAACGGAGCGCGCCGCGCTGAAGTTTGCCGAGGAGGGATTGAACGCCGATATTGCGAACAACATCCGGGCAATCCTGATCAGCCATTCGCATGCCGATCACTTCGGGGGCATCGAGGGCATCATCGCGTCGGAGCGCATCGGGCGCACCGAGGACGGGCTGGTGCCGATCTATGCACCGGCGGGCTTCCTGGAGGAGGCCGTCAGCGAGAACGTCTATGCCGGAACGGCCATGTCAAGGCGCTCCGACTACCAGTTCGGCACTGCTGCTGCGGCGCGGGCCCATCAGGGATCGCTGCCGGGGTTGTCGCAGATCACGCCGAAGGGCACGGTGAACCTGCCGCGTCCCACCCATGTGATCGAGCACGATCAGACGATCGTGCTCGACGGGGTGGAGGTGTTCTTCCAGTTAACCCCCGGCACCGAGGCGCCGGCCGAGATGAACAACTACTTCCCGCAATTCCGGGCGCTGTGGTTGGCCGACAACACCCTGGCCACCCTGCACAACCTGTATCCGATTCGTGGGGCGCAGGTGCGCGACGCGAAGGCGTGGGTGAACTACATCCTCGACCTGGTGCATCGTTTCGGGGCGCAGGCCACGGTGGCGTTCCAGGCCCATGAGTGGCCCCACGAGAACACCGCCGAGCAGCCGAATGCGGTGCGTGAATACCTGTTGAACACGGCGGCGGTGTACAAGTACATCCACGACCAGACCCTGCACCTTGCCAATCAGGGATATACCGCCGATGAGATCGGGCGGCGCATCGAGGTGCCGGATCAGCTGTTGAAGCATTGGTACATCCGGCCCTATTACGGTTCGGTGGAGATCAATGCCCATGCGGTGTACAACCGCTACCTGGGGTATTTCAATGGGAATCCGATCAACTTGTTCCCGTTGGCCGAGGAGCAGTTTGCCCGCAAGTTCGTGGAATATGGGGGCTCAGCCGATCGGGTGCTCCAGCGGGCGCAGGCCGATTTCGATGCCGGCGACTACCAGTGGGCGGCCTATGCGGCCAACCAGGTGGTGTTCACCGATCCGGACAATCAGCGCGCTCGTTACCTGGCGGCTGACGCCCTGGAGCAGTTGGGCTACCAGTCGGAGCCGTCGATCTGGCGCAATGCCTATCTGCAGGGAGCCGAGGAGTTGCGTCACGGCGTGGACAGCTCCCAGCAGCTGATCGGCAACAAGGGGGCACTGCTCAGTCACGTGTCGGTGGAGTCGGTGCTGGACTACCTGGCGATCTCGTTGGACGGCCAGAAGGCGGCCAGTGACGACTTCGAGCTCGAGCTGACGGTGGAGCATCCCGATACCGGGCAGGACGCGGAGAGCTATCTGCTCTACCTGCGCGGTGGGGCGCTGCTGTATCACCGCATCGAGGGTTCGGACGGCACGCGTCCCCATGCCACCCTGCTGCGGTCCCAGCTCGGTGCGCTGATTGCCGGCCGTCCGGTGCCGGTGGGCATTGAGCGCGACGCCCACGACCTACTGGGACGCCTGCAGGGCTATCTGGTGAACCTGGCCGCTTCCTCGCGGTTCAACATCATCGAGCCGTAGCACCGCCCGCCGCCTGCTCTCCGCTCCACCTTCAGCGCCCCGCGCCCCGCGCTGACGGTGGAGGCCCCACGGGCGGGGCCCCGGGATCCGGAGTCACACAACCTCGGGTCCCGGGGCTTTCGGGCGCGTGGGGGGCTCCCGGGACCACCGGGACCACCGGACCCACCGGAACCACTGGGCGTGCCCGGACTTCGGGCCCGCGGACCGCGAGGATGGCGGCAACTGGAAAGCGGCAGCTTCGGTGCTCGCCGGTGCTGTCGTGTCGGGCTCCCAGTCCCGACGCCTGAACCGGCACCACCATCGGGGCAGACCCCCATACCTTCGCGCCGGAGAATGCGTACGCCGCACCCATTTTTTACATGGTGCCGCGATGGGACAGTCCCAAACGGACACGGTGGTGTTCGTTTCGTACCGAAGGACACCATCTCGGCGAAGCACGCGCCCGAGTGCGTCACGAATGGACGTCCACAAGGCACAGCGTGGACGTCCGCCGCGTACGCAATGGACCGAATAAGTGTGACGTACGCACTTCCCGAAGGGATGAATGCCCCGGATCGGGCCTGCGGGCGCGAAGTGGATCGTGCCCGGGAGCACGGACCAAACGGGCCGCCGGAGACAAATGGGCCCGTCGGAGACAAGCTGGGTCGTCGAAGACAAAGGGGGCCGTCGGAGACAAGCTGGGCCGTCCCCGGGGGCACACACCGGATGGCGCTGCGACCGCATGTGGACAACGCCCCGCGTCCATCCCCAGACGGCACGCGCGGCGAGAATCCGCGATGTTCCAACACACACTGTGGGCATGCCAGTAACCGTGAGAAACATCACCACCCGCGAGTTCCGCGACAACCTGTCGGAGCAGCTCAGCCGCGCCGCCTACTCGGGCGACCGCATCCAGATCCTGCGCAATGGGCAGCCCATCGCCATGGTCGTGTCGATGGACGACGCCGAGGAGCTCAGGGAGCTCGATTACTACAAGGACGCCGCCGATTACCGCCGCGCCGTGGCCGAACGCAATGGCGACCCCTTGGCCATGCCCACCCGCAACGACGTGATCGTCGCGGATGGCGCCAGCGCCCGGAACGACCTCGCCAGGCGGTTGGGGTTCGAATGAGACCCGACATCGCGCGCCACCCCCGTGCGACGACCTCAGGCGCCGGCCCGATCCAGACGCGCCTCAGGCGCCAGCCCGATCCAGACGCGCCTGGCGCGCAAACACCACCACCATCACGACCGTCGCCGCGGCCGTGATCGCCATCGCAAGGCGGAAGCCATCGGTGAAGTCTGGCACCACAGCCACCGCCCACACCAGCACGGTGTTCGACAGGGCGCCGGCCACCTGGCGCAGGCTGTTCAACAGCGCACTGGCGTGGCTGATGTCCTCACCGGTGAGTCCCTTCAGCGCCCGCGCGGTCGGCAGCGCACTCATCACCGAGGTGCCCACCACCCGCAACAGGTACGCGCCGGCGATCGCCCACGGCGCCGAGGCGGGTGACACCGCCAGCAGGGCCACGGCCGACACCACGGTGATCCCCGAGCCCCACGCCCAGATGGTGCGCAGGCCCCGGGCATCGAACACCCGCCCCGTCAGCGGCGAGGCGATCACATTCGACACCGCCCCGGGAAGCATCACCAACGCCGTGGCGAACCCCGAGCGTCCGGCATGCGACTCGAGCAACACCGGGATGATCGTCTCGGTGCCCAGGAAGACACCGAAGGCAAGCATCACGCCCACGGTCATGCGACGGAAGGTGGCCCCCTTCAGCAGCCGCAGGTTCAGCAGCGGTTGGGCGCTGGACCACTGGCGTCGCGCGAACCACGCCACGAACAGCAGGCCGGCCACCATCATCGACACGCCCACCAGCGGCGCCTCCTGCACCGTGGAGATGCCCGCCAGGAACAGTCCCATGCCCACGAACGACAACACGAACGACGGCCAATCGATGGCGATCTTCCGGGCCGCCTTGATGTTGGGCAGCGTGAACACCGCCGCGGCGAACACCACCGCCATCATCAGCACGCCGGCGCCGAACAGGGCATGCCAGCTGAGGTATTCGAGCATCACGCCCGACATCACCGGGCCGATGGCCGGACCGGCCGACACCACCATCATGTACAGCCCCAGCACGGTGCCCATCCGCCGCGGCGAGGTGATGCGCAGCAGCGCGATCTGGGCGAACGACATGATGATGCCGCTGGCCACCGCCTGCAGCAGACGCGCCGCCAGCACCGGCCAGAAGTTGTCGGCCACGAAGCCCAGCACCGAGGCGGCAATGAACAACCCGGTGGACCACAGGAACAATGCCCGGGTGCTGAACCGCTCGTACAGCATCGCCGACACGGGAGTGACCACCCCCACCACGAGCACATTGCCGGTGGTGAGCCACTGCGCCAAGCTCAGCGAGATGCCGAAGTCGTGCATCATCATCGGCATCGCGGTGACCATCAGCGTCTGGTTGAGCAGGCCGGTGAATGCCGCCGCCAACAACACCGCCGCAACCACCAGTCGCGTGGTCCGATTCAGCTCCATGCCACTCCTCATCACACCGCGACCTGCGAAATGGCACGTCACACGTCTCATACGCCACAAGGCCCTACGTCACCGGGCCACATCACACGACTCATGGGCCCGACGGCCCATGGTTCCCGCTGTTCACGGATCCCGCGGGCAGCGGTCCCGATCAATCCCGGGGACCCGAGAAAACGCAACCCGCGAGATCCAAGAACACGGGCAATCCAAGAACCCAAGCAATCCAAGAACCCGAGCATTCCAAGAACACGGGCGACCCAACGCCACAGTGTGCGCCCGATCACATGCCCCGCCGGATCATTTCGCACACTGGCCACCTGGCGCATCCCGCGGGCAGGCGAGCGGACAGGCCAGCGGGCAGCTCAGCTGATCACCAGCGCGATCGCGGCCACGAAGGTGAGCGCCACCACGACCGTGCGGAAGAACGACGGGTTGATGCGGTGGGCGAGCCAGCGTCCGAACAGCACGGTGGCAAGGATCACCGGCACCATCGCCGCCACCAGCGGCAGGCTCGAGGTCTGCAGCATGCCCAGGCTCAGCGAGATCGGCAGCTTGATCAGGTTGACCACCAGGAAGAACCAGGCGGTCGTCCCCAGGAAGGCCGTGACGCTCAGGCCCTCCGCCAGGAAGTACATGGTGGTCACCGGCCCGCCGGCATTGGCCACCATGGTGGTGAACCCGGTCAGTCCGCCGAATCCGAAGCCGCGCCACGAGAATCGCGCCCGGGTGCGCGCCCACCAGCCCTCCGAGGACGTTCCGCCGGAACGCGCCGACACGAAACCTGCCGGTTGGGACTCGCCACCCCCTGCAGCTCCGCCATCCCCGGCAAGCTCGCCATCCCCACCCGCAGATGCCGCAGCCCCCCGATCCCCGGGCGACGACACCGCCGGCGGCTCCGCGGGCACCGAGCCCGCCGTGGCAGCGCCCGACACCCCATAGCCCGCCAAACCACCACCCAGCGCCGCGCGCCGACGCTTGCGTGCCATGGCAAGCAGGTTCCAGATGATGAAGACCAGCAGGATCACCCCGATCGTGCATCCGGTGGCCGTGTCGTCGGCAAGCGCCAGGAAGACGGCCCCCACGCCGATGCCGACCACCACATTGGGCAGCAACCGACGCAGCACGCCCCAGTCGACGTCCTTGCGATAGGCCCAGATGGCACACCAGTCGGCCACGATGATCAACGCCAGCGACAGCCCCGACGCCTGCCGCGCCGGGATCACATTGGCGAGGATGCCGATCGCCAACGTGCCGGCGCCCGGCAGCAACGACTTGTCGATGCCGACGATCACCGCCACGGCGATCACCGCCGCAAGTTCCATGTCCATGCCCGTCTCCTCCAGCCGTCCTCGCCCGCTGCGTGCGTACAACCTGCGTGCCCACAACCTGTCGGCGCACAAACCTGCGTGCGCACGCCCGCGCCCGCACACCTGCGCCAGCCACGATCCAGCACGATTCTTGCAGTGATCCCGCCAAATGTCTTTACAAATGGCGTCTATCTCGTTTAGTCTTTTGGCACGCTCCAACACAGGGGCGGAGAGCACGGCGACCCAGCGGCCGCACACGCCCAGCAACACCGACAGCACCAGCACCACGGGCAACACCAGCAGCACCGGCAACCGCCAAGACCAACAATCGGCAGCACCGAATTGATCCCCTCACCGGCGATGGGGATTCTCAACGAGGAGAACGCATCATGACCCAGACAACGACCCCGGCCACCCAGAAGGCCCGCAACACCAACGACCCCAAGTACTCCAAGCTGGCCATCGGCGTGTGTCCCGACCAGTGGGGCGTGTGGTTCCCCGACGACCCCAAGCAGATGGCCCCGCGCCAGGCGATGCAGGAGATGGCCGAGGCAGGCTTCGTGATCCTCGAGACCGGCCCCTACGGCTATTTCCCCACCGACCCGAAGGAGCTGAAGTCGTGGACTGACGAGTTCGGGCTCAAGGTGGTGGCCGGCACCGGCTGGGGCATCCTGCACAAGGCCGAGGCCTGGGCCGAGACCGAACGCCACTTCCGCCAGATCGCCGAGACCCACGCCGCCGTCGGCGCCGAGTACATCGTGCACCTGCCGCCGCTCTACCGCGACGACAAGACCTGGGAGTTCACCGACGACCGCGTGCTCAGCCCCGAGGCATGGCACCTGTACGTCGACAACGCCAACAAGCTCGGCCAGATCATGCTCGACGACTACGGCCTCAAGATGGTGCTGCACCCCCACGGCGACTCGCACATCGAGACCCCCGACGAGATCGCCCGCATCTTCGACGCCACCGACCCGCGCTATGTGAACCTGTGCCTCGACTCGGGACACGTCGTCTACGGCGGCGGCGACCCGGTGGAGCTGGTGCACAAGTACCCCGAGCGCATCACCTATGTGCACATCAAGGCCTTCGATCCGAAGATCACCAAGGAGGCCCACGACAAGGACTGGCCCTTCGGCGAGGCCGTCACCAAGGGCGCCTCGGTGCGTCCGCCGGCCGGACTGCCCGAGATGCACGCCTTCATCGACGCGCTGGCCGAGCTCGACAAGGACATCTACTGCATCTGCGAGCAGGACTGCTACCCCTGCCCGCCCGATTTCCCCAAGCCCAACGCCATCAAGATGCGCGACTACCTGGCCGAGTGCGGCCTGGGCCTGAAGTGAACCGGCCCTGACCCGAGCCAGCCATCCCAAGCACAAGACCTGAGGACACCACAATGACTGTACGAATTGGACTCATTGGCGCCGGCGGCATGGGCCGCGCCCATGTCGAGCGCATCCAGAACGAGCTGGCAGGCGGCGAGGTGGTCGCCGTGGCCGACGTCAACCCCGACGCCGCCGGCTATGCCGAGAGCATCGGCGCCCGCTACTTCCCCACCGGGCCGGAACTGATCGCCGACCCGGGCGTGGACGCCGTGATCATCGCCACCCTCGGCAAGGTGCACGCCCCCGACGTCATCGCGGCCATCAGGGCCGGCAAGCCGGTGCTGTGTGAGAAGCCGCTGGCCACCACCGCCCAGGACTGCTTGGACATCCTGGCCGCCGAGCAGGAGGCCGGACGCAAGCTGGTGACCGTCGGCTTCATGCGTCGCTTCGACAAGGGCTACAACGAGATGCGCGCCCAGCTCACCGAGGGCCAGCACGGCTACGCCACCATGGTGCACTGCCGCCACCGCAATCCCTCGGTGCCGGGAACCCTGTACACCACCCGCAACATGATCGATGACACCGCGATCCACGAGATCGACATCTGCCGCTTCCTACTCGACGAGGAGATCACCACGGTGCGCGTCGACACGCCGCGGCGCAGCTCGAACGCACCGCAGGGCCTGCAGGATCCGCTGGTGCTGGTGGCCAACACCGCGTCGGGCGTGCGCATCGACGACGAGATCAATGTGAACATCAAGTTCGGCTATGCCATCGAGTGCGAGCTGGTGATGGAGTCGGGCACCGTGCGGCTGGCCGACCAGGACCACACCATCCTGCGCGACATCGAGGGCGACCGCCATGCGATCTGCCGCAGCCACATCGACCGCTTCCATGACGCGTTCAACGCCGAGGTGCAGCAGTGGATCCGCGCCGTGGAGCGTGGCGAGCACGCCGGCTCAACCTCCTGGGACGGCTATGCGGCCACCTGCGTGGTGGACGCCGCCATCGAATCGTTGGAGCACCAGGGCCGCGAAGTGGCCGTGCAGATGATCGATCAGCCCGCCTTCTACGCCGGCTGATCCCACCGCCGACCGCCCACTGCGCATCCGCAGGAACCAACCCGATCCCCCGACGGATGGGGCGGGCCAGCCCCATGATGGCCGGCCCGCCCCATTCACCATTTCCTTCCAATCCATTCCATTCCCCCACCCCATTCCCCATCGACGCATTTCCCACCGGCGCATTCCCCGACCCGTCCCATTCATCGTCAGGACAACCACGCAAGGAGACGTCCACCATGGTTGATATCGCACTTGATCCGAATATGTACTACGCCTCGATGTCGACGGCGCAGACCCTGTTCAAGGCCGCCGAACTCGGCTTCGATTACGTGGAGCTTTCACCGAACACCGAATTCCATTTCTGGCACCGCTGTCCCAAGGCCGACGATGATTTCGTAGCGGGGCTCAACAAGGCCCAGAAGGACAGCGGTGTCACCGTGCGCACGCTCAATCCGGTGTTCAACTGGTCGTCCCCCGACGAGCAGGAGCGCGCCGCCCAGGTGCGCAACTGGCGTCGCCTGCTGGAGCTGGCCGACCAGATCAACGTGCGCGAGATCGTCTCGGAATTCTCCGGGAACCCGAATACCCCGGTGCGCTGCGAGGAGCAGTGGTACAAGTCGATCTTCGAGCTGGCCCCTGATTTCGAGAAATACGGGATCACGCTGAGCATGGAGGCGCATCCCTATGATTTCGTCGAACGCCATGACGACGCCTATTCGATCGTGCGCGGCACGAACCTTGACTGGATCGGCTACGAATTCTGCTGCCCGCACACCTTCCACCTCGACGACGGCGTGGGCGATGTGGAGCGCATGATCACCAGCTGCGCGCCCAAGCTGCGCGAGGTGCACGTGGCCGACACGCTGAACCATCGCGCCAACGACGGCAACCGCTACATCGTCAACCCGCCCGGCGTCGACGCCCGGGTGCACCAGCACAGTGAGATCGGCAAGGGCGAGGTGCCCTTCGACAAGGTCTTCGAGACGCTGCGCGCCGTGGGCTTCGACGGGGTGCTGTCACTGTGCGTCTTCGGCTTCCACGAGCATGCCGACGAGATCAACCGCCGCATGCTCGAGCGCGTCCGGTCAGAGTTCGGGGCCTGATATCGCGTCCCGGCCTGCGCACCCTGCCCTAGCCTGACATCGGACCCGGCCACGCAGGCGCCGGGACGATTCACCACCTCCCTTGATCCGAACCCCCGTGGTCAAGGACGAAGCGACAGCGGCAAGGAGACCTCCATGGCGGGCGGATCACGACCGACCCAGGCCGACGTGGCACGCCTGGCCGGGGTGTCACGTCAGACCGTGTCGTTGGTGGTGCTCGACGATCCCCGGGTCTCGCCGCGTTCGCGAGCGGCGGTGACCAGCGCGATGGCCCAGCTCAACTACCGTCCCAATGTGGCGGCCCGGGCCCTGGTCTCGCATCACACGGGGTTCCTGGGGATCGTCTTCAGCGACCTGGCCAACCCCTTCCACGCCGAGTTGGCCGAGGCCCTGCGCGCCGCGGCCGACCGGCTCGGCTTCGTGCCGTTCATCTCGCCGGTGGGCCAGAGCGCCGACGAGGAGAAGGTGGCCATCAACCGCTTCACCGAGATGGCGGTCGACGGGCTCATCCTCGTGTCACCACTGTCCGACAACACGACGCTCGAGGCCCTGGGCGCGCAGGTGCCCACGGTGATCGTCACCCGCAACTCGGGGCCCGCCAATGTCGACCTGGTGCATGCCGACGACCGCGCCAGCGCCGCCCAGGTCACCCAGCACCTGCTGGCGGCCGGCTACGACCCGGTGGTCTTCCTCGGCTATGAGCGCCGCATCGAGGGCGACTCGTCGCTGGCCCGCATCGACGGCTACCGCGCCGCGATGCGCCGGGCCGCGCGCCCCGAACAGGTGCAGATCGTCACCCAGGGAGGCGTGCCGCAGATCGTCGGCGGACTGGCGGCCTCCCTGACGCGCGGCTTCGGCCTGGTCTGCCACAACGACCTGATCGCGCTCGAGGCCTGGGCGGCACTGGCGGAACTCGGCCTGGAACCCGGACCCGACGTGGGCGTGGCCGGGTTCGATGACACCGGCATGGCCCGTTTCCCGGGCGTCGGCCTCACCAGCGTGAACAATGGCACCACCGGGTTCGCCGACACCGCGGTGGAGATGATCTCGCAACGCCTTGCCGGACGCACCGCACGCCGCGAGGTGGTCCTGCCGACGCATCTGATCGTGCGTCGCTCCACGCTGCGCGACCAGCCGGACAGGCCACCGCGTCCGGCGCAGCAGAGATAACCCCCGGGGCAATTAGAATTGATTATCATTTTCATGTCGCACCGACTATGAGGCACCCCCCAACCCGCCTGTGACCAGCCATGATGGCGCCGACGGGCCGCCCGTCCAGCATCAGCCACGCACCTGTCCCCGGCCAGCCCCATGCTAATGAAATTAATTCGCAGTTGTATTTGCAAGAATTATCCGGAACATCATTGATTTCACACGTATTTCGTCGCACAATGATTCCAAGGTCCCCCGCCCACATATCGCTCCCCTGGTCGATGCATCCCGTATCGATGCTCCCCTGATCGATGCGACCCCGAAAGGAACAATCATGGCTGAACAGGACGCACGCGCAGAGCACACCATCGCCGAACACCAGCACGGCCCGGGCTGCGGCCACGCGACCGTGCAGCACGGCGACCACGTCGACTACATCCATGGCGATCACCGCCATGCGCTGCACGGCGACCACTACGACGAGCACGGCTCCGATCCGGACACGCCCGCCGAGCACACCATCGCCGAACACCAGCACGGCCCGGGCTGCGGCCACGAGACCCTCGAGCATGGTGACCACGTCGACTACCTGCACAACGGCCACCGCCACGCGCTGCGCGACGAGCCGGACAGGCCACCGCGTCCGGCACGGCAGATATGACCCGGGCAGCTGCATTCGGGCACTCAGTGGACAGCTGTGCGGGAATGACGCCGCACAAGTGCCCACTCAAGGGGATTTCCGCCCGGATGCCCACGGGCCCGGACGAGGGACCGGCTGCCACGCCCCCGGCCGGATCAGCTGACAGCGATTCCACCCTCCCCCTACCGGCGGCGCCACGATGGCAAGCTGGAGGAAAGCAGTCCGCGTCGCGTGAGGTCGCGGAGCATCTCGGCAGGAGAACAGCATGGCCATCCAGGAAGTCACCTTCCCATCGTCCAACGGGCGCGACACCATCTACGGCTGGATCTACGAGCCCACCCAGCCCGCGCGCGGCGTCGTGCAGATCGTGCACGGCCTGGGCGAGCATTCGCGCCGCTATCTGCACATGATCACCGCACTGCTCGACGCCGGATTCGTGGTGGCCGCCGACGACCATGCCGGGCACGGCAAGACCTCCACCGAATCGGGGGTGTGGGGCGACACCGGCGAGAACGGCGTCACCACCGTGATCAGCGACGAATACTCACTGCACAAGCTGGTGCGCGACGACCACCCCGACCTGCCGTTCTTCATGTTCGGCCACTCCTGGGGCTCGATGATCGCCCGCGGCTTCGCCTCGGCCCATGGGGCCACGCTGTCGGGACTGGCCCTGTGCGGCGTGGCCGCGCAGATCGACGGCGTCGAGACCAAGCTTGACCGGGTGGGCCTGGACGCCGCCCTGGCTGCCGGCCCCGGCACCGCGTCGGGTGAGGAGTTCGTGGGCCAGATCTTCGAGGACTTCGTCTCGCGCTACACCGATGTGCGCACGCCGAACGACTGGATCGCACTGGACCCCGATGTGGTGGCCGACCATGCGCGCGACCCGTTCAACAACTACTACAAGCCGATGAGCCTGCGCTTCGTGCACGACTTCGTCACCCTGTACGACCAGGTGAACGCCCCCGACTGGTACACCTCGATCCGCGCCGACCTGCCGGTGCTCGTGCTCGCCGGCGACCAGGACCCGGTGGCCAACTACGGCGAGGGCGCCTATCACGTGGCCAACCAGCTCGAGGCGTCCGGACACCGCGATGTGCGCACCCACGTGTACACCGGATACCGCGACGAGGTACACAACGAGCCCCAGACGCGCGCCGACGTCGAGAGTGAGCTCACGGTGTTCATCGACGGCCACCTGCAGTAGGCGATCGTCCGGATCGGGCCACCCTCGACCGGAACGCATCTCACCGAAGCGATTCACGCGTTACCGGTGGATTGCATCATTACTCGTTGCGGTGCAGCTGTGCAACGCAAGATGTTGCACGGTTGCATCGCAACAGCCGAAACTCCTTGCAGCGTGGGCGCGTGTGCCCGGCTTCGTGATCTCAGGGACTTTTCAGGGGACCCCCTGAGGTGGCATGCTGACGGCCGGAAACCACACGCCGGACAAGGAAGTCACCATGGCAGCAACCCGGGCCACCCAGCACGTCCCCACCTTCAACTCAACAATCTTCGCCCACCGCGGGCTGCCCAGCCGGGCACCCGAGAACACGCTGGCCGCCTTCGACCTGGCAGCTGACGAGGGCGCCACCTGGATTGAGACCGACGTCGACATCATCGCCGACGGCACACCGATCATCATCCACGACACCGCCCTGGACCGCACCACCGACCACCGGGGCAAGCTCTACGACATCGCGACCGCCGAAGAGCTGGCCGGCATCGACGCCGGATCGTGGTTTGCACCTGAGTTCGCCAGCGAACGCGTCATCACCCTGGATGCCCTGGTCGACCTGCTCAACCGCCGCAAGCTCAATGCCAACATCGAGATCAAGGCCAACGAGCAGGGCGCCGAGCGCACCATCGTGCTGGTCGACGCCATCGCCAGCTCACTGGCCCGGCTCGATCCCGAGCGCGAGATCATCATCTCGTCGTTCTCGCAGCCGGTCCTGATGACCTTCCACGCCCGCCATCCCGAGTACGCAATCGGCGTGTTGTACGAAACCGCCGCACTGTACGACGACTGGCTCTCGGTGCTGGAACTGTGCGGTGCGAGCTACATCCACCCCGAGGACGCCGGGCTCACCCGCGAGCGCGTGCAGGCCTTCCGCGACGCCGGCTACGGCGTGAACGTGTGGACCGTCGACGCCCGCGACCGCGCCAACGAGCTGCTCAACTGGGGCGCCACGGGCGTCTTCACCAATATCGCCGACCAGCTCATCCGCTGACCCGACGCCCCCGGGCGTCCGATCACGATCCCGTCCCCTCGGTACCCCTGCCGGCACCCCCCAGTCGGCACTCTGCCCCACTGGCACCCCCGGCCCAACCCCGGCCGCACTTCCGCATCACCGTGCGCGCCATCCATTGGAGCGCGTCACCGCATCACCTGCTGGAACGCGCCGCCTACTGAAAGAGCCTGCTCATGGCCACGTCCACGTCGTCCACGCGACGCTTCTCACTACCCGTCTTCCTGCGCAAGGGGCGTATCGGCCCCTTCCTCGCCGTCGTGATGTCGGGCCAGATCATCTATTCGGCATTCGAGGCCTTCAAGGGCTCGCTGATGATCCCGCTGCAGCAGATGCTGGGCATCACGCAGACCCAGTTCGGCATCCTCATGAGCTACATCGGCATCGCCATGTTCCTGTACGTGCCGGCCGGGTGGATCAACAACCGCTTCAAGGTGCGCACCATCATCCTGTGGTCGCTGGGTTGGCGACTGGCCACCTACCTGGTGCTGTTCCTCCTGACCCCACCCTTTGCGGTGATGAGCGTGATCGCCGTCTCGTGGGGCGTGTTGGACGCGATCGTCTGGCCAGCGGTGGTCAATGGCGTGTCGATCCTGTCGCAGGACCAGGACAAGGAGGGCAAGGGCCTGGCAATGGGCCTGCTGGAGTCGATCCGGCGCCTCACCGAGTTCCTGATGAACGGCCTGGTGATCGTGATCCTGATGGTCTGGTCTGATCACACCGTGGGCATCATGCGCATTGCCGCCATCGTGTACGCCCTGCTCATCGTGCCCATGATGATCGCCGTGGCACGCCTGGTGCCCGACACCAAGATCGCCCAGGAACAGGGCAAGTCTGATTCGTTGGCCGCACTCACCGGCCTGTTCAAGGTGATCGCACGCCCGCGCGTCTGGTTGGCCGGCATCGCAGCCCTGACCGTGTACTGGTCGTACATCAACCTGATGTACACCTCGGCTCCCTATCTGACGCAGGTGTTCGGCGTCTCGGCCGGGCTGGCCGGTGCGTTCGGCATCTTCAACACCGGCCTGGTGGGTATCTTCGCGGGACTCCTGTCGGGGCTGCTGGCCGACTATGTGTTCAAGTCGTCCACCAAGATGATGGCGATCTCGTTGGGTGCGGTGGCGGTGGCCTGCGTCATCGTCATGGCGCTGCCGGTGCGCTCGTCCATGATCTGGCCGATCATGATCATGCTCATCGTGGTGGCCATCGCCACCTTCCTGGGCAAGGCCGTGATCCTGGCGCCGGTGGCCGAGCTGAACCTGCCCGAGGGCATCTCGGGGTCGGCCATGTCCGTCGGCTCGTTCCTGGCCTACGCCTCGGTGTTCTGGGCATACACCCTCAACGGACACCTGATCGACGCCAACGCCGGCAACCCGCAGGCCGGTTACCGCCTGATCTTCGTGATCACCGCCGTGGTGGCCGTGATCGGCTGCGTGGCCGCCGGCCTTCTGACCGTGATCAACCGACGCGTCAAGGCCCACCAGCAGGTGGCTGCCGCCGAGGGCGGGACGGACGCCGCACCGGCACCCCGGGCCGAGTAACGGCCGTCCGGACCCGGGATGGGGCACTGCCCCCAGAACGGGTCCGGGCGTGCAGCGCCAGGAATGCGCAGATGGGGAGGACCTTTACAGGGCAGACGACATAAAGGTCCTCCCCATCCAGCATCCACCCGCCTGGCACGGGTCCGGACGGCACCCCAGTGGTCAGAGCGGCTCCCCAGTGGGCCCTGGACCCCCGGCCCCCGGCCAATACCTCCACTAGATGGTCAACTGTGCGGCGTCATTGCCGCACAACTGCCCATCCAGCCAAGGAACGCCCCCGCCGGGGCTGGACTGTGAGGTTAGGCTTACCTTTGTGACTGGGACGAGCGCAGCGGCGCGCAGTAGCCGGGAAAGCACGACCACCCGGATGCCCCGCGTCCAGGACTTCACACTCCAGGTGTGCGCGACGCACGAGGCCGGGCCCTACACGCGATTGCGCGTCCGTTGCCCCGAACTACTCAACCCACGCAAGTCCGACGAGCTGTTGCCCACCGCATGGCTGCGCCTGCTGGTTCCCGACGGCGGACGCCAGCACCAGCGCGGTTACACGCTGGTGGAGTGTGACCATGGCACCGGTGAGGCCAGCATCTACATGCTGCACCACGATCCGGCCGGGCCCGGGTCGCGGTGGGCGCGCTCCGCCCGCCCCGGTGACCGCATCGGTGCCCAACTATTGGCCGGTCAGCTGTACCTGCAGCCGCCACCGGACGCCGGCGCCCTGTACGTGGGCGACCTGGCATCCGCCCCGGCCATTGCCGGTGCCATCGCGGCGGCGCCCGCTTCGTGCGACATCGCGGTGGTGCTGCAGGCCGAACCGGGCAGCTGGTCACCCGTGCCACACACCGCGTGCACGCTGACCATCGTGTCGCCCGATGCCGGTGAGGACGCGCTCATCGAGGCCGTCACCACCATTCCGGGCCGCGACTACGCCTGGCTGGCCCTGGAAGCATCAGCTGCCCAACCGCTGCGGGCCGCGCTCATCGCGGCGGGCCTGCCCCGCGATGCCGTGCAGTACCAAGGCTATTGGCGTCGCGGCACGCCCATGGGACGCACCGTCGAGACGTCGGCACGTGCTGCCGCCTAACCGCTGACTGCCCGGGCACGGATAGGGGCGGATAAAGCACGGTCTACGGTGGTTTATCCGCCCCCATCTTGCGTTGGCCCATCGATGCCGGCCCGTTCGGGCACTAAGTGGACACCTGTGCGGCGTCATTCCCGCACAACTGCCCACTCAGCGGGCGTCAGCCGCCGCAATCAGGTTCTTGGCGCCGAGCTCAACACCCTCGAGCTGACCGAAGGCGGCGTCCTCATGCTCGATGTTGATGTTCATCTGCGGGTCGATCTCGACCAGTGCCTTGAGGAACTCGGTCCACCACGGCACATCGTGGCCCTCGCCGACGGTGACGAAGCGCCACGCGGGATCGGCCGGCCAGGTCGACACATAGTGGTCGAAGCCGGTGGGGGTGCGCAGCGCCGGATCGGCAGGCACCGGCCCGAAGCTGGAGTCGAGCACGCCGCGGGTGCCGACGCCCAGGAAGAGCTTGGTGTCCTTGGCGTGCACGTGCTTGATGTGCGAACCCAGCAGCCTGATCGACTCCACGATGTCCATGCCCTGCCACATCAGGTGCGAGGGGTCCATGTTGACGCCGACGTTCTTGGCGTCGATGCGGTCGGCGAACTCGAGGAAGTTCACCGGGGTGAACACCACATTGTGCGGATGCAGTTCCAGGGCGAGCTGCACCCCGGCGTCCTGGGCGCGCAGGTCCATCTCGCGCCAGAAGGGGTCGAGCACGCTCTTCTGGTATTCGAGCACCTCGAGCTGCGTACCGTCCCAGGGGTTCACCACCCACGCCGGGTACTTTCCGTCGGGGTCGGTGCCGGGGGTGCCCGACATGCAGACGATCTCGCCGACGCCCAACTTGCCGGCCAGCTCAATGGCCCGACGCAGGTCGTAGGCGTGCTTGGGCCCCTGATCGGGCAGGGGGCTGAGCACATTGCCCGAGGTGTTCAGCCCGGCCAGGCGCATGCCGTGCGCCTCGAACGTGGCCAGGTAGTCGTCGCGTGCCGTCTGCGACCCGATCAACAGGTCAACCGGGCAGTGCGGCGAGGGGATGAAGCCGCCGACGTTCACCTCGGCGCCGGTGAGCCCATCGGCGGCGAGGATCTCGAGGGCCTCCTCGAGCGTGTAGTTGTGCAGGCAGGCGGTGTAGGCGCCCAGGTTGAGCGGGCTGGGCGCATTGGTCGTGGTTGAGCTGGTCATGGTGCTTTCTACTGATGAGTGCTGGGTTGGGACGAGTGCTGGTTTGGGACCGGTACCGGATTGAGACCAGTGCCGAGTTGGGACCTGTACTGGGTTGAGACCGGCGCCGAACAGCGCCGTCGGCTACTTGATCTCGACGCTGGCGCCGCCCCTGCCGGCCGATGTGGCCACGGCGTCCTGGATGCGCATCGCGCGGTAGCCGTGCGCGAAGCTGGGCACGGGCGGAAGCCCCTCGTCCAGCCCGATCACCTGGTCAAGGAAGGCGCGCGCCTGGTAGGTGAACTGCTCGATCTGGGTATTGCCGACACCGGCGAAGTCCATCGACGAGCCGCCCTTGTAATAGGGGAAGCTCGGGTTGGTGAGCACCTGCTTGGGGCCGCGCAGGCCGGCGGGCGAGTTGGTGTCGTCGAGCTTGATCTCGCCCGACCGGGCAAGGTCGAACGAGGCGTGCCCCTGGGTGCCGAAGACGTGAAAGCACAGCGCATTGGGCATGCCGAAGGCGACCCGCGACACCGAGATCGATCCGATGGCGCCCGAGGCGAAGTGCATGTTGAACTCGGCAATGTCGTCATTCTCGACGGTCTCGGTGGCCTCGGCGTCACCGGCCGCGCCGCGTCCGCCGGCCAGGCCCTCGACCGCGGGGGGACGCTTGGCGATCACGGTGGCGAAGCTGCCGCCGCTCACCGAGGCGATCGGCCCGGCCACGAACTCCGCCAGGTCGGTGATGTGCGAGCCGACGTCGCCCAGCGCGCCGGAACCCATCGGACCGCGGTAGCGCCATGCGATCGGCACCTGCGGGTCGGCCCCGTAGTCGCACCAATAGCGTCCGTCGAAGTGCAGGATCTCGCCGAGCGCCCCGCTATTGGCCAGCTCCGCGATCTCGGCGATCGCCGGGTGGCGACGGTAACCGAAGCCGATGCCCGAGACCACGGACGCGTCGGCGGCCGCGGCAGCCATGGCGGCGGCGTCGTCGAGGTTGTCACTCAACGGCTTCTCGCACAGCACGTGCTTGCCGGCGGCCATCAGGGCCAGGGCGATCTCGCGGTGCAGCTTGTTGGCCACCACGATCGAGACGATGTCGATGTCGTCGGCCTCGACGATCTCATGCCAGTCGGAGGTGGCGCGCTCGTAGCCGTAGCTGTTGGCGGCATCGGTGGCGAAGGGTAGGTAGGCGTCGCAGATGGCCGCCAGTCGCACCTGCGGCACGCCGCGGGTGCCGAAGACGGTGCGCACCTGGCGCCAGGCGTTGGCGTGCGTGCGCCCCGCCATACCGGCGCCGATCACGGCTACTGACAGTGTGTTCTCAGGCATTCCTGTGTCTCCCTTGACTGGACCTGCGATGGTCCGGGGTCCGTGACCCGGACGATTTAACGCGCGTTAAACGCGATGTGTCCAGTGTCACAGCACGACATTTGTCCCGTCAAGGAGTTGTCCGGGATTGCTCAGGACGAGCTGCGCACCGACAACGCCGGCGCCACGATGAACTCGCGCCCACGCAGCGGCTCGTCATCGCCCTCGGCGGCGTCGGGATGGCGCCGCAGCGCACGGGCACCCATCCATTCGGCACGACCCTGCAGGGCCACCATCGCCAGCCGGGCGAGCTCCCCGGTGTTCTGCGACACCGAGGTGATGTCGAATTCCGGACGCCGGGCCATGTGCGTGTCATCGAAGCCGATCACCGCCAGGTCGTGCCCCGGACGCAATCCGCGGGCGCGCACGAAGGCGAGCACGTCGGCGGCGGTCAGGTCGTTGTGGGTGACCACGGCCACCCGCTGGTCGGCCTGCGCTGCCAGCACCCCGCCGAGCTGGGGGGCCAGCGCCTCGCCGCGCGGCACCTCGACGCGCTCCAGCGGCATCCCCGCCGCCGCGGCGGCACGGGCCAGGGCGCGATGGCGATGGGCCACCCACACCTCGCCCAGTCCACTGACGAACGAGACGGCCACGATGCGGCGCCACCCATGGCTCCGCAGGTGCTCCACGATCAGGGCGGCCGCGGCGTCCTCGTCGACATGCACCGAATCGAAGCCGTCGCCGGCCAGGGCCGCGCCGATGAGCACCAGTGGAAGCTGCGAGCCGATGCGGGTGAACGCCTCGGGGCCCTCCACCGGTGAGACCATCACGATGCCAGCGGCGCGCAACTCGCGGAAGCGTTGCAGCACCGTGGTCTCGCGCGAGCGGTCGTCGGCCGAGGTCGCCACCAGCGGCAGCAGCCCCAACCCGTCGGCCTCATGCTGCAGGTTGTCCACGACGCTCTCGAAGAACGGATTGCGCAGGTCGGGCAGCACCACGCCCACCACGGGCGAGCGCTTCGACGCCAACGACGCGGCCCCCAGGTTGCGGGTGTAGCCGAGCTCGTGGGCCACCTGCACGATGCGCTCGCGGGTGTCGTCGGCCACCAGCGAGGAGCCCGACAGGGCCAGCGAGACCAGGCCGCGCGAGACGCCGGCGGCCCGGGCGACATCGCGCTGGGTGGGATCAGCGGCCATCGTCACAGCCCCCGCCCACGGTGTGGCTAGCCGCGCTCAACGGGCCGGGAGTCGTCGGAGATCCAGTCGCTCCACGAGCCGGGGTAGAGCTTCACGCCGTTGATGCCGGCGACGTGCATCGCCAGCAACGCCTGCGAGGCGGTGATGCCCGAGCCGCAGTAGACGGCGTCGCCGGGCTTGACCGCAGGGAACACCTTCTTCAGCTCATCGGGCGACTTGAAGGTGCCGTCCGATTCCTGGGCCTCGGTGGCGGGCAGGTTGCGTGCACCGGGGATGTGTCCCGCCTTCGGATCGATCGGCTCCTCGTCGCCGCGATAGCGCTCCGGTGAGCGCACGTCCCACAGCGTGCCGCCGTTGGCCAGCAGGTGCTTGGCATCCACGCGCTCGAGGTGGCCGGCGCGCAGCATGATGTCGCCCACCTTCGACGACCAGGTGGGCCCGGTCTCGACGGGATATCCGGCGGCCTTCCACGCGGCGAAGCCCCCGTTGAGCACCTGCACATCGGTGAGGCCGCCGTCGGTGAGCAGCCACCACAGGCGTCCGGCAGCCAGGGAGTTGCCACCATCGAGCACCACCACGGAGCTGTCCTCGTTGAGTCCCTTGCGGCGCATGTCGGCCTCGAAGGCACCCGGGTCGGGCAGCGGATGGCGTCCGCCCGGCACGTCGGGGTTCGACATCTCCTTGTTCATGCTCACCCACAGCGAGCCGGGGATGTGCCCGGTCTCGAAGTCCTTGTGGCCTTCATCCACCGTGGCGGCGGGGCCCGACCAACGGGCGTCCAGCACGACGGGGGGATTGTCTGAGGCGAGCTTCGCCCTGAGGGTGGCGGGGTCGATAAGTGTCATGGACTGCTCCCTTCCTTGGTTCCAGCTTGTCATGCGCCACCCCCAACCGACGCCCGGGGATCACCCGCCGGCCTGCGCCGACCATGGGGCGACCACCCTCGGCACTGCACATGGTTGCGTTGCCATACATCCTGGGTGCACGCCCTCCGAATGTTTGGTCCGGTGATCGCTACGCCAGATCGCACTGCTACCGTCGAAAACGACAACAAAATCGTGTCAGGTGGCGCCCCGCGGCCGCAGTTCCTTTCGCGGCCGCAGACATGCCGAACCATCTCGCCAGAATCGCCCATCCACTCGGACGGGTGCTGGCTTGCAGATCAGAATCCGACAGCGAATCCCCCTCCGCAGCCCCCTCGGGCCGCACCGTTCCCCTGACCGCGATCACGCATCGCTTCAATCCCTGGAGGATATTTTGAACGATCCGACCCGTCATCCCACATACTCAATCGATCGCTCGCAGCTCGGCGCTGTGGAGATCAACCCGGTGTTCGCCCGCCCCGCGGAGGCCACCGAATTCTCGAAGTTCCGCCTGCCGGCGTCCGAGAGCCTGCCCGAGACCGCCTACCAGGTGGTGCACGACGAGGCCATGCTCGACGGCAACGCCCGCCTCAACCTGGCCACCTTCGTGGGCACCTGGATGGACGGCTACGCCAACCGCCTCTATGCCGAGTCGGCTGACAAGAACATGATCGACAAGGACGAATACCCCAAGACCGCCGAGATCGAGACCCGTTGCTGGACGATGCTCGCCGACCTGTGGCACGCGCCCGACCCCGACAACACCATCGGCACGTCGACCATCGGCTCGTCCGAGGCCTGCATGCTGGGTGGCCTGGCGCTGAAGCGCCGCTGGCAGCACGCCCGCAAGGCCGCCGGCAAGCCCACCGACCACCCGAACATGGTGATGTCGTCGGCCGTGCAGGTGTGCTGGGAGAAGTTCTGCAACTACTGGGACATCGAGCCCCGCTATGTGCCGATCTCGGAGGACCACAAGGTGCTCGACGGCACCAACCTGGCCGATTACGTCGACGAGAACACCATCGGCGTGGTGGCCATCATGGGCGTGACCTACACCGGCATGTATGAGCCGGTGAAGCAGATCGCCGCGGCGCTCGACGAGATCCAGGAACGCACCGGCCTTGACGTGAAGATCCACGTGGACGCGGCCTCGGGCGGCATGATCGCCCCGTTCATCCAGCCCGACCTGGAATGGGACTTCCGCGTCGAGCGCGTGGCATCGATCAACACCTCGGGCCACAAGTACGGGCTGGTCTACCCCGGCCTGGGCTGGGTTGTCTGGCGCAGCGTCGACGACCTGCCCGAAGACCTCATCTTCAAGGTCAGCTACCTGGGCGGCGACATGCCCACCTTCGCGCTGAACTTCTCGCGTCCCGGCGCTCAGGTGCTGCTGCAGTACTACATGTTCCTGCGCCTGGGCATGGACGGCTTCCGCCGCGTGCAGACGAACTCGCATGACGTGGCCAAGTTCCTGTCGAGCCAGATCGGCGCCATGGACGACTTCGAGCTGTGGAACGACGGCTCCGATATCCCGGTGTTCGCCTGGCGGCTGAAGGATCGCCCGAACCGCAAGTGGGATCTTTACGACCTGTCGGAGCGCCTGCGCACGCGCGGCTGGTTGGTGCCCGCCTACCCGATGCCGGCCGACCTCACCGATGTCACCGTGCAACGCATCGTGGTGCGCAATGGGTTGAGCCATGACCTGGCCGACGCCTTCCTGGAGAGCATGCGCGCCGAGGTGGCCTACCTGGACGCCCTGCCGGCCCCGATGCCCTCGCAGCACAAGCAGTCGGGCTTCCACCACTGAGTGCCCCTTCGGCAAACCACACCCCACCCCTGAAGGAAGCACTCCGTGAGCAGCACTGACAGTCATGCGAACACGCCATCGCGGCGCGCCGCAGCACCCCGCCGGGCAGCAGCACCCCCGACAGCGCCATCCCGGACAACGGCATCCGAGGTGCCGGCGCATCCACCGCGCTTCATGAGCGCCACCCGGATGGCCATGCTGACGCTGGTGACCGTGGCGTCGTTGCGCTCGCTACCGGCGATGGCCGAATACGGGCTGGCGTCGGTGGCGCTGTTCATCATTCCGGCGGTGCTGTTCCTGGTGCCGACGGCGCTGGTCGCGGCCGAACTCGCGACCGGCTGGAAGGGCGGCATCTACACCTGGGTGCGTGAGGCCTTCGGCAACCGCTGGGGCTTCGTGGCCATCTGGCTGCAATGGATCCAGAACGTGGTGTGGTACCCGATGCAGCTGGCGTTCATCGCGGTCTGCCTCACCTATGTGTTCGGGGTGAACATCGGCAACAACGGCTTCTACGTGGCTGCCGTGATCATCGTGTTCTACTGGGCCTCGACGTTGCTTTCGCTGGCCGGCAAGGGGTTGTTCGCCAAGGTCGGTTCGTGGAGCGGCATCGTCGGCACGATCTTCCCCGCCGTGCTGCTCATCGTGCTGGGCGCGCTGTGGCTCACCACGGGGGCGCCGGTGCAGACCGACATGCATGCCTCGGCGATGCTGCCGCCGTGGACCGGCATCGCGTCGATCGTGCTCATCGTGTCGAATGTGCTGGCCTATGCCGGCATGGAGGTGAACGCGGTGCACGCCGAGACGATGCGCGATCCCGGACGCGAATTCCCCCGCGCCACCGCTCTTGCCACGGTGCTGATCCTGTTGGTGTTCATCCTTCCGACGATGGCCATCGCCATCGCGGTGCCGCACAGCAAGCTGGGACTGATGGACAGCGTCAACCTGGCCTTCCAGGAGTTCTTCACCCACTGGCACATGGCATGGGCCACGCCCCTGATCTCGCTGCTCATCGCCGCGGGTGCGATCGCCTCGGTGATCGCCTGGATCTCCGGCCCGTCGAAGGGCCTACTGGCCGCGGCCCGCACCGGACTCATGCCGGTGGCGCTCCAGAAGCGCAACAAGGAGGGCGTGCAGTCGCACATCCTGTTCGCCCAGGCGGGCATCGTCACCGTATTGGCGCTGTTGTTCGTGGTGATCCCCAATGGGGACACCGCCTTCGCGACGCTGATCGGCATGGCGTCGGCGCTGTACCTGATCATGTACATGCTCATGTTCGCCGCTGCCATCCGGCTGCGTCACACCAAGCCTGAGGTGAAGCGCACCTACCGCACACCGGCGATGAATCTGGTGGCCGGTGTCGGTTTCGTCGCCTGTGCGGCGGCCTTCGTGCTGTCATTCATCCGACCGGCTGGGTTCACCGGCATCAGCGGCGTGGGATATCCGCTGCTGGTGGCTGTGGTCGTGGTGGTGCTCGGTGTGCCACCGCTGATCCTCTATGCGCTGCGTCGTCCCGGCTGGGATGTGCGCACCGACGAGGAGAAGGCCGATGACCAGGCGATCCTGGTGAATCCGGCACCGAAGGACTAACCCCTGCGGCAGGTTCACGTCCGGTCAGCGAGGCCAGTGCGCAGCGAATCAGCGTGCAGAGAAGTAGTCGGGTCCGGCGAGGTCGTCGAGCAACCCCGGGCCAGTGGGCGTCCAGCCGAGGAGCTGCTGGGTGAGTTCGCTGGACGCCGGACGGTCGCTCATGGCATACCCGGCGAATGCCTTGAAATACCACCGTGCACGCAGCGCGGACATGCCCACCGCGGGCACACCCAGGCCACGTCCGATCGCCTGTGCGATCTGCCGGAACTCAACGCCGGTCTCTCCGACGGCGTGATAGCGAAGGCTTGCTGCCGGATGCTCGACGGCGAGCCGGAAGAGCCTGGCCGCGTCTGCCACGTACACGGCGGGAAGGCGATTCGCTCCCTGCCCGGCGTAACCCGAAACGCGTTGCCGCCTGGCGAGTTCGATCAACCGAGACATCGTGAAGTGGTCACCCGCTCCATGCACGGCCGGCATCCGCACGACGGAGGCGCTGATGCCGCGATCGGCCAGGTCCACGATCGTGCGCTCCACATTGCGTCCCGCCGGACCGGTATGGGCTGAAGCCTCATCGGTCTCAACGAGTACCGGACCAGTCGCGACGACGGGAGCAAAACCTCCTGCGGCCACGAGGGGTCGACGCGAGCCGCTGAGGGCATCACCCATTGCCTGCAGCGCGGCCCGCTCAATCTTGCTGTTGCGAAGGAAGCTGGCCACGGACGAGTTATCAAACGCGGCGTGGATCACCGCATCAGCGTCTGATGCACCGGCACGGATCGCGTCTAGGTCTTCGAGCGACCCGGCCTGCGGGGTCGCTCCGGCAGCCGTCAAGCGGGCCGCCGATGCCTCGGACCGTGCCAGAGCCAGCACCTCGTGCCCGGCCGCAAGCAGCTCACGCACAACCGCCGAACCGACGAAACCGGTGCCCCCGGTGACGAATACCCGCATCAGACGTCCGAGCCCAGGCCGTCCACCCACATCACATCGCGCCAGATCATTCTGTCGCCCATCGTGCCTCCCGGGACCGCTCGTCGTGGATCTCCGACGATAGCGCCGGGCCCTCACCTCTTCGCGTGCTGACGCTCACACAGCGACACAGCGACACAGCGACACAGCGGGCAGGCCCATCGAGGCGGCCCGGCATTCTCGGGTTATGAGTTGCACACGACATCTCCAAATTCCTGACGCCGTTTGCCTCTTGACGCCACGGCGAGGGCTGGTTGATGCTTGATGGCGTCCAGCAACCAAGCCGGGGGCGCAATGCAGCGCGCGGTGCGTAGGGACTATCTGTTCTGGCTGACGGCCACCACATCAGACATGCTGTCGCGCGCGGTGTGGAGCCTGGCGCTGCCCTTCGTGATCTTCGCCCTCACCAGCTCCACCGCCACGGCGGGGCTCGTGCAATCGCTGGGTCAGATCGCCTATCTGTGCGTCATGTTGCTGGGCGGGGCGCTCGTCGACCGGATCAGTCGTCGCACCGGCATGGTCGTCCGCGGACTCACCGGGATGGTGCTGTGGATCGGGTTCGGCGTCCTGGTGTGGACGCATCTGCTCAACCTGTGGATTCTCATCGCCATCTTCCTGACCGCGCAGCTGCTCGATGGACTGTTCGGGATGGCGGACAATGCAGCCCTGCGCTCCATCGTGCACGACGATGAGCAGTTCGTGCAGGTCACGGGCATCAACCAGGGACGCGAGGCCGCCGTGCGCATCGGCGGCGCTCCTATCGGCGGTCTGCTCTATGCCCTGGGCGCTGCGGTGCCCTTCCTGGTCTCGGGCGCCTTGCTGGGTCTGGTGATCGCCTCGGCGAAGGCCATCCGCGCTGACCTGCGGCCACCGGTCGTCGCCGAGAATCGGCCCGAGCAGCGGCGCGGGATTGTGCGCTCGGTGGCGCGGTCGGTGGCGCAGGGGATCTCGTTCATGTGGTCGCAGCGGATCATGCGGACGCTGGCGATCACCTCCCTGTTCATCAACGCGGCCTTCTCCATCGTGATCTCCACCGCGATGCTCGGGCTGCTGGGCGCGGGCTACACAGCGCTACAGCTGGCCTATCTGGAGACTGTCTACGGCGTGGTGATGATGCTCACCGCGTTCGTGGCGGCCCGGCTCGTCTCCCGGCTGCCGACCGGTCGGCTCCTCATCGGCGCGCAGCTGTTCATGATGGTCGTAGCCGTTGGCGCGGCGTTCTGGCACAGCTATGCGATGTTGTTCCTGTGGCTGTCGCTGTACGGACTGGTCACCCCACTGTTCGCGACAAGCCTGTCGGGATACACCTTTGCCCGCACTCCCGATCATCTCCAGGGACGCGTGCGCTCGGTGGCGGCCCTGCTCGAGCTGAGCGCCACCATGGTGATCCCAGCAGTGGCTGGATGGATGGTGAACAGCGGCCACAACACCCCGTCATATCTGCTGGGCGCCGTCCTGGCCCTGGTGGGCATCATCGTGGTCTGCGTCAACCCCGGGGCGCGGAGGCTCGGCCCCACCCGCATGTGGCGTGAGGACGCCACCGAGAACTCATTGAGCACCTAGCCCTGGGTCGTCGCACGCACTTACAGGGCGCGAATCCGGGGTTCTTCATTTCCTCGCCCCATCGACCTAACGCTCCCATAAGAAGATGGTGTTGCCCTGCGCAGGACCACGCTTCGAGTAACCCACGTGATAGCCAAGGGCCGCCAGCTGCTCCCCATACAGCGATCCCCCCTGATTCCACGCGCCCACCCAAATCCGGTTCGGCAGATTCGGCAGCGTGGCCAGATCCACGGCTGGGGGATCATGCGCCCACGGATAATCCAGCGGAAGCCGTTCCGGGGCAGCGAGGTCGGCCATGCCCTTATAGGCACCTGGATCAGTCACGATTGCTGCCCGATAAGAGCCAATCAAGCCATCCAATGGATCGACCAGATAACCGTCTCCAGCACGGCCATGCTGCCTCACAACACTCGGCATGAGCCCATAATCATCGATGGGCGATTTGGAGAAAGGACGCTGTTGGAAGCCGTAGAGGACCAGGGCTCCGACGGCCAGCAGCACCACGAGCACTTTCGCAGCGCGCCATCGAGCCAACAGCACCGCCTCAGCGAGGACCATGGCGAAGAAGGGTGCAGCCGAAGAAAGATAACGGGATGCGAAGACGGGCATTGACGTAAGCGCAAGTATCCACATGGTGCCCACCGAGAGCACCAACGGAATGGATGCAATCCCCAAGCGTGCCAGTCCTCGTCCCCGCGATGCGACGATCACCAGCACGATGAGCAGCCCGGCGATGACTGCCATGGCAAGGGCAACGCGGCCAGGCGTCAGATCAGTGACGGTAGGCGCGGCATTCACTCTGGACGTCGCCCATGACTCCACCAAGAAGCGGTTGGCGAGTGAGAACTTCTGGTCAGCCAACCACGATGACTGGCCGATCTGTTGATAGGACAGCCACAAGAACGGGGACAAGATCGCTGCTGAGAAAGCGGCTGCAATGGTCACAAGCCATCGCGCCCGACCTTTCAGGAAGAACCACGAGGCCACGACAAGCCCGGCGATTGGGAACGCTGCATAAAGCTGCATCGCCACCGCACCCACCATCGACATCACCAACAGCAGCCAACCCCACCAGGCCAGCTTGCGCCTGGCCATCACAACGAAGAGCAGCGCCGCAGCCATGAACATTGATGAGAGGGCATAAGGCCGAGCCTCAATGGCCATAGCCGTCGTGCGTGGCAGCAGACCGTAACACGTCGCATAGGCAAGTTGCCCGCGACGTCCCACGAGACGACGCCCTACCGCAGCCATGACGGCGGTGCCCACTCCGGCGGCAATCACGCTCGGCAACCTCAACGTCAACGGTGAGATCCCGACCAGACGCACCCACTGATGCACCACGAGGTAATAGGGCGCTAGAGCCACATCGACACCTTTGAACCACCACCGCGAGGCGGTCCACAATTGCGTCATATCCCATGTGGGATAGCTCACGATATTGGCCGTGGCCGCCTCGTCGAGCCATGGGGACACATGCGCCGCGCCAACGAGTGTGAGGACGACAACAACCAGGGCCAGGACGATGTCACCCCTGACGTTCAGGGGGACGACGCGACGCCAGCCCCGGCCTCGCTGCGTAGAGCCTGCTTCAGCCATCAAGACCTTCCCCGATCCTGGCCGCGTCAAATGATGGTCAAAGGGACACCGTGAATCGGACTACTCAGCCCAGAACCAGGCCACCACACCACCGAATGAGTGCCCGACCGCCCTTATCTCCGGCACGGACGGCCATGTGGCCATGACGGAGCCCTCACAGGATAGCCGCGAGCGCCTCTACTCTCGAGTCATGGCAGTGCTGTTCATCACGATTGCTATTCGGGCAGCCCCACCATGGCAGCGCTCATTCTCCACAATTGTGTCGCAAGGCGCGGGTTGCGTGCCTTGCGTGACGGGCGCACTGGTTCTGAATCGTTGTAGTACAGGCCGCTGATCCAATCGCGCGGCGGACGCCCCCGGGCAAGGAAGACCAATGTCTTGGCGGCATGCTCCGGGCTCACCATCATGCTCCGACCAACTCGCGACCGGTAGAAGACCCCTACCGGTCCCGGGAGATCAAGCGCGAAACTGCTGGCCACAATGCCGGGATGGAAGCATGCCGATGAGATTCCCTTGAGGGAATAGCGCTTGTGCAGCTCCCGGGTGAACAGAATGTTCATGAGCTTTGAATTGGCATAGGCACGCCAAGGCGACCATCCCCGGGCGAGCTCCGGGTCACGCATGGTGAGACGTGCCGTCCGGTGGGCGACGCTTGACGTGGTGATCACCGAGGCCCTGGACCGCTCCAGCATGTCCACCAACAGGTTTGTGAGCAGAAAGGGGGCCAGATGATTCACTTGAAGGGTCATCTCGTGGCCATCGAGACTTAGTTCCCGGGACGGCATGACGCCTCCGGCATTATTGGCGAGCACATCAATGTGGTCGAGATTATTTCGCAGGTCTTCAGCAAGACGACGAACATCATCGAGATCTGAGTAATCACAAATAAAATGTTGTGCTTTGATCTCGTTGGCGACCTGCTGGGTCCGGCGAGGATTGCGCCCCACGACCACGACGTCATCGCCCTGTCGGGCCAGTTCACGGGCGGCGGCGGCGCCCACCCCGCCACTCGCACCGGTGACCACCACCACGCGTCCGCTCATGAGCCACAGACTACTTGGGCAAGCTTGACGGCGGGCCGGCGACGCTGTGGATGCGCAGTGCAAGGGCTATTAGTCTGTGGTCGCGTCGGGGCTGTGTCTGTACCCATACCGGGGACTGTCCCGGCAAGATCGGTCCGGCAGGTCCGGCAGGTCCGGCAGGTCCGGCAGGTGACGGTCTCATGCGACACGATTCAGCGTGGCAGGGTTCGACGCCGGATGCCTCGACACAGCCCGGTTCAGTACGCCATGGTTCCGCACGGCACGATTCAGCGCGGTGAGGCCGACGCGGCAGACGATTATGGGCCCACCGGGCATTCCGGGATCATGGCCGAAGAAGGCACCATGACGCGCAGCGCTTGTGCGGTGCACATCAATTGAGGAGCATCCAGATGGACAAAGGCGTGATCCTGGCGATCGCCTGCCTGGTCGGCACTGTCGCGATCTGGGCGGTGGGACTGTTCTCCGTCATCGCCCGGGCACCCCTGACACGCCCAACCGGGAATGCCCACCCCGAAGAACCAGAGGCCAACCAGCCCACCGACGCGTCAGCGGCGGTCAACGCCGCCTGGCGGCGCACCGGGACACGCCATCTGCGCGTCTGGGGCCTCACGCTCATCCCAGTCGGCGTGATCGCCATCCTCTTCGTCACCCGGGCACCGGGAATCGTCGCGGGCGTCGAGGGCCTGCTCGCTTTCGCGAGCTTCGCCTGGCTTGTCGTCGCCCTACGCGACGGGGCTGACGCTGTTGCTCGGCAGAGAACCGACGACGAAGGGCCCGGCGCCCCACACTGAGGTCCAGCAAGGAAGACCGTGTGGAACGACCCTTACGACGACCGGCGAGGAATCAGCCATATTCAAGGCGTCGGACCACACCGGCCGAGTGCGCGAGTCGCCACCGACGGACGTCAGGGCATCCGCCCGCATCAGTTTCCGGTTCACACACGAACCCGATCACGGGACCGGCGCCGCTGCATGGTCGTCTGCCACGAGGGCCGTCCCGACAGAGCCGCATCGCCTCCGTGGCTTCTGGTATCACGCCATCTTCTGGTGTGACGCTGACTTCTGGTGTGACTCTGGGCTGCTCGCCACGATGTCTGCTCCCACTATTAGTGTCGAGGCATGACCGACCCCACCCGAACCCGCGACGGGGGCTCGCCCGCCATTGAGTTCCGCGGCGCCACCTTGGCCTTTGCCGACGGCACCGTGGCGGTTGACGGGCTCAACCTCACCGCGGCGGCCGGTGCCCTGACCGTGTTGCTCGGGCTATCGGGCTCTGGCAAGACCACCCTGCTGCGCATGGTGAACCGGCTGGTCACCCCCACATCAGGCTCGGTGCTCATCGACGGCGACGACGTGGCCAACACCGACCCGGTCCAGCTGCGTCGCCATATCGGCTATGTGATGCAGGACCCCGGGCTCTTGCCCCATCGTCGGGTCATTGACAACATCGCCACGGTGCCGCGGCTGCTGGGCCGCTCACGCGAGGCCGCGCGCGCCGAAGCCCTCCACCAGATGGACACGGTGGGCCTCGATCGGGATCTGGCCCACCGTTATCCCCGCCAGCTGTCGGGCGGGCAACGTCAACGTGTTGGGGTGGCACGCGCACTGGCCGCGAATCCCCGCGTGCTGCTCATGGACGAGCCCTTCGGGGCCGTGGACCCGATCGTGCGGGCCGAGCTCCAACATGATCTGCTCGAATTGCAGCGCACTCTCGGCAAGACCGTGCTCTTCGTCACGCATGATGTCAGCGAGGCCTTCAAACTGGGCGACCACATCGTGCTGCTCGACACCGGCGCGCGCATCGTGCAACAGGGGCGTCCGAGCGATTTCATCACCAGACCCGCCGACGAGTTCGTCTCACGTTTCATCGGATTGGGAAGCGGCGCCGCCACCCTCCACACCGAATACGTGGATGGTCACACGCTGGTGCTCAACAGCTCGGAGCAACCGGTGGGACTGCTCGGTGACCAGAGTGAAGACCGGAACAGCGCTGAGGGGTCCACCCCGTGAGATGGCTTTCCGGCAACTGGACGACCATCGGCGCCGCAGTCATTGATCACCTGCTGCTGGCGCTCCCTGCAATCATCGCCGCGTTGGTGATCGCCATCCCGGTGGCCTGGTTGGCGCATCACTTCCGGTGGACGCGTTTCACCCTGGTCACCCTCGGGTCACTGCTTTATGCGATCCCCTCGCTGCCGCTGCTGGTTGTCCTACCCCTGATCATCGGAACGAATGTGCGGGATCGCCTCAATGTGATCGTCGCGCTATCGGTCTATGGATTCGCGCTGATGATCCGCGCCGCCACTGACGCCCTCGACGCGGTGCCGGTGAGCGCGACCACGGCGTCCACGGCCATGGGCTTCGGCTGGGCGCGCCGCTTCTTCACCGTGGAGCTGCCCCTGTCAGGACCCGGGCTGCTGGCTGGGCTGCGAGTGGTGTCGATGAGCACTATTGCGCTGGTCTCGGTGAGCGGCATCGTCGGGGTCAACTCCTTGGGCATGCTCTTCGTCGACGGCTTCCAGCGGGGGATTCTCGCTGAAGTAGTCGCGGGGATCGTAGCCACTGTGGCGGTGGCCCTGGCGGTCGACTTCGTGCTGGTGATCGCGGGACGGCTGCTCATGCCCTGGGCGCGCGGCGAAGAGGTCCGATCATGAACTGGATCTCCCAGGCCATCGCCTGGCTCACCGACCCGGTGCATCTGGCTGGACCAACCGGTCTGTGGGCCTTGGTGGGTCAGCATCTGGCCATCACCGGCTGGGCGACCCTCATCGCCGTGGTGATCGGCGTCCCAGCGGGTCTGGTGATCGGGCATACCGGACGCGGACGCCAGCTGGTCGTGGGCCTGTCGGGTGCCGCGCGGGCCCTGCCCGCCATCGGCCTGCTCACCATGGTCGCCCTGATCGCCGGCATCGGGCTGATCGGGCCGCTCGTCGCGCTGGTTGTGTTGGCGATGCCGTCGGTGATCGCGGGAGCCTATTCGGGGATCGACTCCATTGAACCGGTCACCCGCGACGCGGCCCGGGGCGTGGGCATGTCACCCATGCAGGTGCTGTGGCAGGTGGAACTCCCGCTGGCGCTTCCCCAGCTGGTGGGCGGCATTCGTGCCGCCGCGCTGCAGGTGATCGCCACCGCCACGCTCGCCGCCTATGTGGGAGCCGGAGGGCTCGGCGTACTGCTGTTCCGCGGGTTGAAGACCCAGGACTATCCCCAGATGCTTGCCGGATCGATCGTGGTGGTGGCTCTGGCCTTCCTGGTTGACGCCGTCTTCGAGGTGCTCGGACGGCTGATCTCCCGGTGCACCGGCGTCGTCAACCTGGCGACATCACGCTGAGAGCTGTGCCACCGGGCGATGTCCGCCCAGTTGCTGACGTCATCTCGACATCTGCAAATTGGACGGCCCCACGCTCACTCCTCGTTGTAAAGCACTGCGCGGGAGGCGAGCTTTCCTTCGGCCAGGAGCTGCAGGGCCTTGTCTGCCTGATCCATCGGGAAACGCTGCGTGATCGTGTGCACCTTCCCCGCTGCGGCCAATTCCAGCACCCGCTCCATGCCAGCATGATTGGCCAGAATGGTGCCCTTGATGATCTGCCCCTTGTTGAAGGGGAACTCCTTGAAGTGCAGGGGCACCGCATTCACCAGGGTGCCGCCCCACTTGAGGGCCTCGAAGGCCTGTGCCGTCACCACATCGGAATCGGCGAAGGTGATCACGGCGTCCATCGCATCGGTCAGCGAGGCGAGTTCATCGGAATCTGTGGAATTGACCGCTCGCGTGGCGCCCACTTCCAGCGCCACCTTGAGATGCTCAGGAGTCCGTCCCACGGCGACAACCTCGGCACCGGTGAGGGCGGCGAACTGAATGGCCATATGGCCCACGCCGCCGGGCCCGAAGATCGCCACCGTGTCACCGGGGCCGACGTCGAGCTTCTCGACGGCGCCGAAGGCGGTGATTCCGGGGCAGAACAGCGGTGCGGCGTCGATGAGGTCGAGCCCCTCGGGGATGCGATAGGCATAATCGGCGGTGGCCACCATGTACTCGGCATAACCGCCATTGACGGTCTCTCCGGTGATCTCCCGGTGGTGACACAGCATCTCGCGACCGCTGGTGCAGAACTCGCAGACGCCGCAGGTCTTCCATAGGGGCGTGACGCCCACAGGGTCGCCCACGGCGAAGTTCGTGACCCCCTCGCCCAGCTCGACGACACGTCCAGTCACTTCGTGGCCCGGCACGATCGGGCTGATGGAGGGCACATCCGGCAGCCAGTCGCCCTCGATCATGTGCAGATTCGACCGGCAGACGCCACAGGCGACAACCTTCATGAGAATCTGCCCAGGGCCAGCCGAGGGCTTGGCGGTCTCGCGCCAGTTCACGGGATGAGTGGTGATGGGGGCGGTGTGATCCAGTTCATTGGCGAACATTGTGGTCATGCTGCGAGCCTATCCGGGCGCTCTGACATCGCTCCGAGCCCGCCAGGGGAGCCCGGCACACCAGCTCCCTCAGGCGTTTGCCGGAAGCAGCGCGGCGAGCTTCTCGAGGCGCTTCAACGATTCGGTGAGAATCTCATCGGCCTTGGCGAAATGCAATCGGATATAGCGGTTGACCGGCTCGTGGAAGAAGCTTGACCCGGGCACGGCCGCCACGCCGATCTCACGGATCACCCATTCGCAGAATTCAAGATCGGTCATATTCGCGAATTGCGGCAGCGCCAGGAAATCAGCGACGTCGATCATCACGAAATAGGTGCCCTGCGGCCAGGTGATGGTGAATCCCAGTTTCTCCAGGCCACCGCACAGCAGATCACGCTTGTGGGTGTAGGTCGCCTGGAGCTGCTTGTAGTAGTCGGGGCCCAGCCTCAGGCCCACCACGGCGGCCTCTTGTAGCGGGGCGGCCGCGCCGACGGTGAGAAAGTCATGCACCTTGCGGGCTGCCTCGATCACCCGGGCCGGGCCGATCAGGAAACCGAGACGCCAGCCGGTCATCGAATAGGTCTTCGACAATGAATTGCAGGTGATGGTGCGGTCGAACATGCCGGGCAGGCTGGCCACCGGCACGTGCACATTGGGCGCATAGATGATGTGCTCGTAGACCTCATCGGTGATGACGAAGGCGTCGTATTTGGTGGCCAGCCTCGCGATCACCTCCAGCTCCTCGCGAGTGAACACCTTGCCGGTGGGATTCGACGGATTGCAGACGATGATCGCCTTGACGCCACGGGCAAAGGCGGCCTCGAGGATCACCGGGTCGAACGAGAAATCGGGCGGATCGAGCGGCACGAAGATCGGATCGGCACCCGACAGGATGGCGTCGGCGCCGTAGTTCTCGTAGAAGGGGCTGAACACGATCACCTTGTCGCCGGGATCGCAGACGGTCATCACCGCGGCCATCATCGCCTCGGTACCGCCACAGGTGACCACGATCTCACTGGCCGGGTCGATGGTGCGTCCGATGGTGGGCGAGTATTTGTCGGCAAGTGCCTCACGGAAGTTCTGAGCGCCCCAGGTGGTGGCGTACTGATGTGGCCCCTCATAGGCCACCTGCGCCAGCCGGTCGAGCACCGGAAGGGGCGGCGGAAAATCAGGGAATCCCTGCGACAGATTGATCGACCCGGGCGTTTCAGCGTTGATCCGGGTCATCCGGCGGATGACCGAGTCGGTGAACGTGGCAACGCGTGCAGACAGTTGGGGCATGGCTCCTTCTCACGCCGGCGGACGATGGGCCAGCTCTTTCCCCTCCCATTGTGCCCGCCCGGGCGCGGAGACCGCCTCACGACGGATGATGGTCAGTCGCGAGGACGTCCTTCAGCCTCCACGAGGCCCCGGATGCGGGATGCACCCTCAGCCACATCGAGGTGCCCTGCCGCGGCCGCCATGATCAGGTCGAACCAGTCGTCGTCACTGACATGGGAGATATCGATGCCATTTCCCATGAGAACAAGCGCAACCATCAGGAAACCAACTCGTTTGTTCCCATCGACAAATGGATGAGACCCTTCGACGGAATCCAAGAAGGCGGCCGCCTTCTCCCACAATGTTGGGTACACATCACTTCCACCGATTGTAGCCAGCGGTCGGTTCAGGGCAGCATCAAAGAGACCCCAATCTCGAGCGACGAACCCGTTGTTCACCACCCACGATTGGACATCGTCGAAGACCGACCACCACAGACTCACTGTGCGAGTCGCCGCATCAGGTCGGCACGTTCTGACGCGAGCTGGTCAAGAATTGAATGCGTGTAGGTGCGGGTCTGGCGCCGTTGCCATTCCTGACGCACCAGGTCAGCCACCAGCTGGTTCTTCGACTTTCCCTCCTGGGCAGCCATCTGCTCGAGGAACTTGTCGTCGCTGTCGGAAAGACGTAGCTGCATGCCCATGCGCGCAAAGGTACCACCGCGGTACCACCCCGGAGACGTCCAGGGAGCGAAGCCACCACCATCAGGCATGGCTCGCGATGGAGCAGCGGCCACGCGTCACAATGGAGGCGTCCCAGATTCCGGTCCGAGGAGATTCCATGAGTGTGCGCGACAAGTTCCCCGCCGATGTGCTGACCACGCGTGACCGGGGGTTCCAGGCGCTCCAGTCGGCCTATGACCTGTGGGTCGGCGCGCGCTACAGCCGCGAGGGCTTCGAGGCGTTGGCGCCCCGCGACCAGGAGAAGGCGGCGCTCTACACGCTGCTCACCCGCACGATGAACGCCTCCTTCACCAGCTTCCTGGAGGACGACGTCGCCACCTTCATGGGCACGGCGGCACAGCAGGCGTTGAAGAACATCGGCGCCACCGACACCCTGGCGATCATCGAGGAATACCGCCAGCACCTCACGCCGTTCGCCGACGCACAGGCCTGGCCGCCCTATTCCCAGGTGCCCGAGGCCGACAACGACAACGAGCTGGTGGCACGTCTGCACAAGGAATTCTTCGACTACCCCGACGACATCGAGACCCTGGCCGCCGACTACTACGGCAACGACCCCGAGCCCACCGATGCGCCGAAGCTGCCCTCGTCGGGCGAGGAACTTGCGATGGACATCGACGAGATCACCTACATCATCGAGGCGCGCTTCATCGGCGTCTTCGACCCGCCCACCGGCGATTACGGCACCTACGAGAGCTGGCCGGCCATCCGCCTGCTGCCCAGGCAGCGCCGCCAGATCATCGAGGGTTGGCGCTACCAGATTCCCTATGGGGCCCATGCCACCGGCGATGACCTGGCGGAGGCGAGCACCTTCCTGTACCAGAACAACGTTGACCTCCAGGCCGCAGCGCAGGAGCAGCTGAAGGCCGCGACGAACTGAGCGGACCCTCGGCGATGAACAGCCCCCAGCCGGCCACGACGCGGTTCGCACTCTTCCTGCGCGGCATCAACGTGGGCGGGGTCAAGGTGCCGATGGCGCAGCTGCGCGAAGTGCTGACGCAGATGGGTGGCTCATCGGTGCGCAGCTGGCTGGCAAGCGGCAATGTGGCGTTGGACTGGCCGGGCGATGCCCCCGGCTTGCAGCGTGCCGCGGAGGCCGTGCTGGGTGAGCGCTTCGGTTACCGGGCGCGCGTGCTCGTGCGTCGTGTCGACGAGCTCGCCGCCATCATCGCGGCCTGCCCGTGGGCCCCCGACGACGGCTTCCACCGCTATGTGGTGTTGTTCGACGACGCCGACGACGCCGACGACGCCGCCCGGGCGCTGGCCGGCCTGGCCTCCCCCGGTGGTTCCGCGGGGGATCCAGGACGTGACGGGCCCGTGGTGCCCGCCGGAGCGCTCCTGGCCGGGGAGCGCGTCCAGTTGCACGGTGACCTGATCTATTGGCGCTGCCCCAAGGGCCGCACCACCGACAGTGCGTTCGGCAAGCAGCAGAACCGTGGGCCGGCGGTTCGGCGTCCAACCGTGCGCAACCTGCAGACATTGCAACGCATGGTGGGCTGACGCGCGGCAGCGATAACCAAGTCCCCAGGGATCGCACCCGGGCCCTGGGTGGACACCTGTGCGGCGTCATTGCCGCACAGCTGTCCCCTTAACGGTGCCCACCTAACAGGGAAACGGGGGCCGGCCACCCACAAGCGGCCGAACCGCGCCGCACCCCTAGGACTTCATCTGGCCGGTATTGGTCACCGGCGGGGCACCCAGGATCATGTAGTGGGTCACCTGCGGGGCATCGTCGGCCAGGGCCCGCGCGGCGGTCAGCAGGTCCTCCTCATGACCGGTCCAGCGCACCGTGTGCTGCAGGATGTGCTCCTCCCAGCTGGGCACGGTGAACTCCTCGGCGAAGGAACCCTCAGCGTCGGTCTGCTCAAGCAGCTGCCACGACGCCGCACCCGTGCGCAGCCGCGCCGCCCGCACCGGCCACATGGCCTCGCGGAAGGCGTCGATGTTCTCCTTCTTCACGTGATAGGTGCTGCGCACCACCACCGGATCGCTCTTCGACTCGTCGAGCGACAGCACCGGCAGGTCGGTCGACAGGGCCACCACATTGCGGTCGAGCTTGCCCTTCACCTTGATCAGCGGCAGCAGCGGCACCGACAGCCCCGCCAGCAGCAGGAACACGCCCGCCACCACCAGCGTCCAGGCCACGCCCACGCGATCGGCGACGATGCCCCAGATGAACGAGCCGATCGCCTGTGAACCCATGAACACCAGCAGGTACACCGACAGGCCGCGGGCGCGCACCCACTCGGGCAGCGTCAACTGCATGGCGACGTTCAGCGTGGTGAGGCTCAGGATCCAGGCGATGCCGGAGATCAGGGCGATCGGCCACATCACCTGCAGCGACACCTTGGCCACCGCCAGCGTGCCCAACCCGAACACGATCGCCGAGATGAACAGCGCGGTGGAGTTGCTCATGATCTGGCGCACCTTGTCCATGAGCAGCGCGCCGATGATGGCGCCCACGCCCAGCAGCACGAGCAGGGTCGAATAGCCGGCCGCGTTGGTGCCCATCAGGTCGTGCGCAGCGGTGGGCAGCAGGGCCCCCACAGGGCACATCCGGGGAAGGCGAACAGGACGCAGCGGATGAGGATGCGGCGGATGCCCGGCGCCGAACGCACGTAGCGCATGCCCGACAACAGCCCGGGCAGCACCTGCTCGCGCACGGCCGGCTGCTGCTGGGTGCCACGACGCCACAACACCAGCGCCAGGGCCACGGCCAGGAATGACACCGCGTTGATGCCGAAGACCATGGCCGGACCCGACGCCACCACGATGATGCCGGCGATGGCCGGCCCGATCGCGCGGGCACCGTTCACCGTGATGCTGCCCAGCGACGACGCCTGCGGCAGCTCCTCACGGGGCACCAACTCGGGCTGGATCGCCTGCCAGGCCGGACCCATGATGGCGGCCGCGCAGCCAAGGATGAAGGTGAAGCCCAGCAGCTCCCACGGCCCCAGCCAACCGGCCGCCGTCACCACGGTCAGGGCCACGGCGATGGCCGCCGACACCAGGCTCAGGGTCAGCAGCAGCCGCTTGCGGTTCACCAGGTCGGCCGCCACGCCCGCGAACAGGGACAGCAGCAACACCGGCAGGGTGCCGGCCGTCTGCACCCACGCCACCAGGGCGGGGCTACCCGCCTGCTCCACCAGGAACCACTGGGCACCAACGCTCTGCATCCAGCTGCCGATGTTCGACACCAGCTGGGCCACGAAGAGCATCAGGAAAACCGGGCGTCGCAGGACGGCCAAGGAGCCACCCCCGGACGGCCGGGCCTTTTCGGTGTTCCTGCCCGACGTCTGTTTGTCGCTCACACCCATGAATCTACTACCGGGCCCGCGCGGAAACACCCGTATCAGCCACCAGCGTTGACGCCCCGCCGCAGCGCCCCCATTTGCCGTCCCACAAGCGCAAACGTGCACTGCTGCGAAAAGCCCCGACGCCCGCCGGGAAATCGCGCATCGACAGGCCGATCCCAGTTGTTGCCCAGTCGTTACCCGCACGACGCCTTGGTAACAACTGCCGATCATTCGCGGTCCCTAGCCTCAACACGTTGCTTGGCCGCGGAACCAACGCGGCGGATTGGAAGGAAGCACGTGACGGCAATCGAGTCGCACTACGTGGCGCCGGCCCCACCACAGGTATCCACACCCGAACCCCTGCCCGACCAGCCTGCCGGACGACGGCTGCGACGACATCCCCACCGGGGACGCGCCAGCCGCAACGGCCTGCGCGAGAAGTTGCTGTTCGTGGCGCTCATCGCACCCAATGTGGTGCTCATCGCGGTGTTCGTCTACCGGCCGATCATCATGAACCTCTACTACTCGTTGCTTGACTGGACGCTGGGCAGCTCGACGGCCAAGTTCGTCGGCCTGGGCAACTACGTGGAGTTCTTCACCTCCCGCGACGCCCCCAGCGTGCTCGGCACCACCGCCGTGTTCACCATCGCCACCGTGGGCGGGTCGATGGCGATCGGCCTGATGCTCGCCACGGTGCTCAACCGCCGCCTGATCGGACGCAATGTGGCCCGCGCCACCGTCTTCGCGCCCTATGTGCTGTCGGGGGTGGGCGTCGGGCTGGTCTGGTCGTTCATCTTCGGCCCCACCATCGGCGTGCTGGCCGGCGTGCTGGCCGGCGTGCTGCGCAAGCTCAACGTGGCCTCACCGCAATGGTTCCTCGACCCGAAGCTGTCGCTGGTGATGGTGGTGCTGGTGTACGTGTGGAAGAACCTCGGCTACTGCGCGGTGATCTACCTGGCGGCGCTGCAGGCCGTGCCACGCGACGTGCTCGAGGCCGCAGCCCTGGACGGCGCCAGCCGCACCCGCACCTTCTGGTCGGTGATCTGGCCACTGCTGGGGCCCACGAACTTCTTCCTGCTGCTCACCACCCTGCTGGGCTCGCTGCAGGCGTTCGACATCATCCGCATCATGACGCCCATGGGCCAGGGCACCACCACCCTGATGTACAGCTCGTACCTGCAGGCCTTCGGCAGCTACAACCGGGCCGGCTACTCGGCCGCCATCTCCACCGTGCTGTTGGTGATCCTGATGATCCTCACGCTGGTGCAGATGCGTCTGCTCGAACGAAGGGTGCACTACGCATGAGCGTCACGATCAATCGTCCCCGCGGGGACCATCGCGAGACCGACACCGCCCACGACGACCGTGCCCGACGCAGGACGCTCAGCAAGCTGCTCAAGCGCGGCTCGCTGCGCCACGACCGCACCGACAATGCCCCGATCGGGGTGGTGGGACCCACCAGCCGCACGCGCACCCTGTTGGGCGGCTACCTGCCGCTGATCCTGGCGTCGCTGGCGGTTCTGGCGCCGCTGGCATGGATGGTGCTCGGCTCGTTCAAGGGCTCCAGTGAGATCGTCAACCAGAACGTGGTGTGGCTGCCCCACGACCCGAACTGGGACGCCTACCTGACCGCCTCGCAGCGGGTGAACTTCCCGCGCCTGTTCGCCAACTCGGTGCTGGTGACCGCCGTCGGCGCCACCATCAAGCTGGTGCTCGCCGTGCTCAGCGCCTACGCCCTGGTGTTCATCCGGTTCCCGTTCAAGCGGGTGATCTTCATGTTCATCCTCGCGGCGCTCATGGTGCCGGCGCAGGTGTCGATGCTGCCGAACTACATCCTCATCTCCGGGATGGGCGGGGTGAACACCTACTGGGGCATCATCCTGCCGGGCCTGGGCACCGCGTTCGGCACCTTCCTGCTGCGCCAGCACTTCATGTCGCTGCCCGGCGAGGTCCTGGAGGCCGCCAAGCTCGACGGCGCCGGGCACCTGAGCCGCCTGCTGCGCATCGTGGTGCCGATCTCCACCCCGGCGATCGCCACCGTGGCGTTGGTCACGATCGTCGACGAGTGGAACTCCTACCTCTGGCCGCTGGTCATCACCAATGACGACACCCGCATGACGCTGCCGGTGGGCCTGACGCTGCTCAAGAACATCGAGGGCGATCCCAGCGCCTATCCCGTGCTGATGGCCGGCGCGGTGCTGGTGATCGTGCCGGTGATCGTCATCTTCCTATTCCTCCAGCGATACATCGTCGCCGGACTCACGCAGGGCGCAGTCGACTGATGGCGCTCACATCCCGAGGAGAGAAACTCTCAATGAACCCCGTCTCACCAAGGAACAGTGCTCCTTCACACAGCGCTTCCTCACAGGGCAGTGCCGCACCCCACGTTCTCTCGACGACGTTGTCGCGTCGTCGCCTGCTGTCGATGGCGGCCCTCGGCGCTGGTGCGGTGGCCCTGGCCGCCTGCGCCGGCCCGTCCACCTCAAGCGGCGCGTCGAGCTCGGCAGCCGACGCCAATGGCCCCGACTTCAGCGGCGTGACGCCCGCCACCACCATCACCTTCTGGTCGAACCACCCGGGCTCGTCGGAGGACATCACCAAGCAGATCATCTCCGACTTCAAGAACGAGACCGGCATCACCGTCAACCTGGTGACCGCCGGATCGAGCTATGAGGACGTGGCGCAGAAGTTCCAGACCGCCCAGACCGGCGGCACGCTGCCCGACATCGTCGTGTTCTCCGACGTGTGGTGGTTCCGCTACTACATGCAGGACTCGATCATCCCGCTGACCAATGCCCTCAAGGCGGCCAACGTGGACACCTCCGACTACCGCGACGGCCTGTTCGCCGACTACCAGTACAAGGGCTCCCAGTGGGCGGTGCCGTGGGCGCGCTCGACGCCGCTGTTCTACTACAACAAGAGCCACTGGGCGGCCGCCGGACTGCCCGACCGGGTGCCCGCCACCTGGGACGAGTTCGCACAGTGGGCCCCCAAGCTGAAGGACGCCAACAGCTCGGCCCAGCATGTCTACGAGCACCCCGCACTGGCCGACTACGCCGGCTGGACCCTGCAGAACATCCTGTGGGGCTACGGCGGCGGCTGGTCCGCCAAGGGCAGCTTCGACGTCACCTGCGACTCCGAGGCGTCGGTGAAGGCGCTGCAGTACGTGAAGGACTCGGTGTACCAGGGCAAGTGGGCCGGGGTGGCCTCGTCGGCCGGCACCGACGACCTCGCCGCCGGCGCCTGCTCGGCGACGCTGGGTTCCACCGGATCGCTGGTGGGCGTGCAGAAGGCTGCCGCCGGCAAGTTCGAGGTGGGCGTCGGCAACCTTCCCGGCGGCCCCTCGGTGACCACGCCGGTCTGCCCCACCGGCGGCGCCGGCGTGGGCATCCCCAAGAAGGTGCCGGCGGCCAACCAGCTGGCAGCCGCGAAGTCCATCGGCTTCCTCACCAACCCGAAGAACACCGTCGCCTTCTCGCAGCAGACGGGCTACATGCCGGTGCGCAAGTCGGCCGACACCAGCGAGCTGCTGGCGAAGAACCCGCTCATCGAGACCGCCATCAAGCAGCTCGACGTCACCCGCACCCAGGACTATGCGCGCGTCTTCCTGCCCGGGGCCGACCAGGAGATGGCCAAGTCGGTGGCGCAGATCGTCACCCAGAATGCCGACGTCGCCTCCACCATGAAGTCGCTGCGCTCCACGTTGGAGGGCATCTACAACGGGCAGGTGAAGTCAAAGACCTCGTGATCCCATCATCACGAGCGCGAGGAATGCATGACCGTCAGGGCCGTTGGCGATGAGACCGCGCCGGCGGCCCTGACGCTGCCCGGGGTTCGCGTGCCGCGACGCCGGGGTGGCGGGCCACGCTGCCCACGATTGTCCGCGGCCCGTGCACGGACACCACGTCCGGGCGCATCCACACCCCCGAAGGACCGGTTGATGATGCAGGTTTCCCCCATGAGCCAGATGACCCCATGAGCCGGGTGTTCCTGTGAGCCAGGACTCCGCCGCAGGCCGCTCGTCGGCAGGTCACTCGTCGTCCCCCACCGACGTGGGCGATGACGGCGCACGCCCGCATCCCAACCGCGGCATCGTCATGGCGGCGGTGTTCATCGCCACCTTCATGACGTCGGTGGAGGTGACCATCGTCACCACCGCCCTGCCGACGATCATCAGCGAGCTGCACGGCCTGTCGCTGCAGAGCTGGATCATGAGCGCCTATCTGCTCACCACGGCGATCACCACCCCCATCTACGGCAAGCTTGCCGACAGCCTGGGACGCAAGCGCATCTTCCAGTTCGGCGTGGTGCTGTTCACCGTCGGTTCGCTGCTCAGCGGGCTGTCGCCGTCGATCGGCATGATGATCGGCTTCCGCGCGCTGCAGGGCATCGGCGCCGGCGCCGTGATGCCGCTGACGTTCACGATCATCGCCGACTACTACAGCTTCGCCGAACGCGCCCGCATCATCGCGTTCAACAACACCGCGTGGGGACTGTCAGCCCTGATCGGACCGCTGTTGGGCGGGTTCCTGGTGGACGCGCTGTCGTGGCACTGGGTGTTCTTCGTCAACGTGCCGCTTGGGGCGGCCGTGCTGGTGCTCGTTGCGTGGGGCTACAAGGAGAAGCGCCAGCCCGCGCACGGACTCAGGCCGGATTGGGCGGGCATCTGGTGGTTGACGCTGTGCCTGGTGTGCCTGCTGCTGGCGGTGCAGGACCTCGACGTGCGTCCGCTGGTGAGCGGCGCGCTGTTCGTGGTGGCGGTGGTCGCGGGGCTCATGCTGGTGCACGTGGAGCGGCGCTCGGCCGATCCGCTCATTGCGCCGGCGATGTTCGCCCGGCCCACCTTCACTGTGCAGATCGTGACAGCGACCATCCTCAGCGGGGTGCTGATCGGCTACCAGACCTATGTGCCGATGTGGCTTCAGTCGTTGTACCACCGGCCCCCGACGATCGCCGGGCTGGTGGTGACGCCGAGTTCGATCATGTGGCTCACCGGCTCGTTCTTCGTCGGCGGGCTGATCTCGCGTTTCGTGCCGAAGCGGATCGCCGTGGTGTTCATTGCGGTGCTGCTGGTGGGATACGGCGCCCTGGCCGTGGCGCCGGCCGGCTTCCCGGTGTGGGCGTTCTATGTGTTCGCAGCGGTCAATGGCACCGGCATGGGCATCGTCATCTCGATGAACACCGTGCTCACCCAGCACCTCGTGGACCCTTCGATGGTCGGCTCGGCCACCGGCATCTTCACCCTCGGACGTTCGCTGGGCCCCACGTTGATGGCCGGCATCTACGGGGCCGTGCTCAATGTGGCGATCCGGGTGCAGCTGCGCGGCCAGCAGGCCGTCGGTGCCGGGGTGGACTTCGGGCAGGTGAACACGGTGATTTCCAGCTCCGGGGGCGCCGGCTCGTCGGTCGACCGGGCGGTGGTCGACCCGATCCTGCTCAACTCATTCCACGCGCTGTTCGGCGTGGTGGTGGTGATCCTGGTGGTGGCGCTGTTGATCAATGTGTTCGACCCGAACAAGAAGGTCATCAGGTAGCGGCGGGGGGACATGCCCCGGGGCCCAATACCGCGGTCCCACCACACCGGCCCCGAACGCAGCTGCGCCCGGCAGGTCCACTCGGGACCCACCGGGCGCAGTGATGTTCTCGCGCTGGTGCGCATGCCCTACTTGCCGGCAGGCACAACCTCAACGTCAAGGTGGATCTTGACCGCGTCGGTCAGCTTCACCTCAACGCCGTGACGGCCGACCGTGCGGATCGGCTTGTTCGCGGTGACGGAACGCTTGTCGATCGCAGGGCCACCGGCCTTGCGAACGGCCAGGGCGATGTCAGCGTTGGTGACGGCGCCGAAGAGCTTGCCGGTGTCGGACGCATTGGCCGGCACCTGCACCTCGAGTCCGTCGAGCTGCTCACGCACCTGCAGGGCGTGCTCGTTGTCGCGAATGGTCTTCGCGTTGCGCGCGCGCTGGATGCCCTCGATCTCCTTGGCGGTGCCACGGTTGTAGACAATCGCGAAGTTCTTGGGCAGCAGGAAGTTACGGCCATAGCCGTCCTTCACCTCGACGACGTCGCCGGCCACACCCAGGTTCTCCACCGGGGCGGTAAGAATGAGCTTCATTTCCTGCCTCCTCAGCGGGTGGTGGTGGTGTAGGGAAGCAGGGCGAGCTCACGGGCGTTCTTGATCGCCATGGCGACCTTGCTCTGATCCTGCACGGACAGCCCGGTCACGCGACGGGCGCGGATCTTGCCGCGTTCGCTGATGAAGCGACGCAGCAGGGTGGTGTCCTTGTAATCGACGTGGTCGACGTGGGTCGTCTTGACCGGAACGACCTTCTTCTTGTTCACAGACTTGCGCTGTGGACCGGCCATTGTGGTGCTCCTTCTCGTTGGCGGACGACGACTGTGCGTCGTCCTGAGCCCGGCATCGATGTGCCGGAATGTGCCTGGTTCTTGGAATTGTTGGGGATGGATCAGAACGGGGGTTCGTCGCTCTGGGCGCTCGCCCAGGGATCGGAGACCGGGCCCTGATTGCCACCTTGCTGGCCGCCGCCGGCCATCCCCTGGTTGCCCTGGGGTGCCTGCTGCTGACCGCCGCCGTAGGGCTGACCGCCCCCGGCGTTGCCCCGCGACTGGCCGCCACCGGCATTGTTTCCCTGCCAGTTGCTGCCGCCGGACGCGGCACGGGTGACCTTGGCGGTTGCGAACCGCAGCGCCGGGCCAACCTCGTCCACCTCAACCTCGAAGACCGTGCGGCGATTGCCCTCACGGTCGTCGTAGCTGCGGGCGCGAAGGCGTCCCTGCACGATCACGCGCATGCCCTTGGTGAGCGATTCGGCAACGTTCTCCGCCGCCTGACGCCACACCGCACAGTTCAGGAACAGGGCCTCGCCGTCCTTCCATTCGTTCGCCTGGCGATCGAATGTGCGGGGCGTGGAGGCAACCGTGAAGTTGGCCACCGCGGCACCCGAGGGGGTGAAGCGCAGTTCCGGGTCGGCCGTCAGATTGCCGACCAGTGTGATTGGGGTTTCGCCTGCCATGATGCGTCCTCGTCGTGGTTGTGTGCCTGAAACGGATCGGGATGAGTGCCCTCAGCCTGCCAGCTGCCTGCCACAGTTTGCGACGGCTGTGGGCGAATATGCCCGCCGCTGCCGCCTGTGGAAAACCATCTGATCGGGCACCGCACGCTGTGCGGCCCGAGCCGATGCTCGCTGGGAGCCTCAGGAATCGATGCGCATGACCTTCGTGCGCATGACCTGCTCGTCGATGCCCATGAGACGGTTCATCTCAGAGACGCTCGCGGGCTCACAGGTCAGGTCGATGACCGCGTAGAGGCCCTCGGTCTTCTTCTGGATCGGATACGCCAGGTGACGGCGGCCCCAGATGTCGACGTTGTCGACGGTGCCACCTTCCTTGGTGATGATCGCGGTGTACTTATCAACGATGGGCTGCAGCTGACGCTCATCGACATCAGGGCTGATGATTGCCATGACCTCGTACTTGCGCATTGCGAACTCCACCTCCTTCGGTCTCAACGGCCATGGGTCGTTCCCATGGCAGGAGGGCGTAATGCTCGGATCCGCATGCGTGACGCGGACCCGACGACACGGCTCGTACGTGTGACGCACGGGTCGAATTACATGGCCCACGCGACGTGCGTGCGGGCCAATCCCCAAGTTTACGCGACGAGGGGGTGCAGGCGGAAACCGATGCCCGGGCGATGGGGGTTCGGGGTGGGTTGGTGGCGTGGGTGGCGTGGGGCGAAGGTGCGCTGGGTGGGCAACTGTGCGGCGTCATTGCCGCACAAGTGCCCAGTTAGAGACCGAAGCAGGCGCCCGCGCGCCGAGCCAGCCTGATCCGGCACTCACCGGATGGTTTCGATGCGTCTATTCACCAGAACCATCCAGTTAGTCGTTCTTCCTCGGGAGGTTATGAACGGTTGAGGTATTGGGGAAGGTCCGGCACCGTGTAGGTCAGCTGACGCACGGCGGCCGTCCTTGCGATGCGTACTCGCCCGGCGTCGACATGCCACGACCCATGGGGCGACGGCGTCCTGTTCTTCGGGACCGTCCTATGTGGGGCACTGTCCTGCGAATGATCCCCTGGATGCCAAAGTGCCGCGCCATAGTGAAGTGCCATAGTCTGGCCGGTTCACCGTCGACGCCGAGGAATGGATCCATGAGCACATACCGAACCGAAGTCTTCGAGGACGGCGAACCCTGCTGGTGGTGCGAGCGGGAGGCACTGCGGGCCGAATTGGACACCGAGGCGGGCGAGCCTGATCCCTCCGTGGTCGCCGCCCTGGCGGAGGCCGAACACCACCCGGACCTGGAGATGAAGGAGGTCATCGCCGAAGCCCGCAACTCCCCCGCAGATCCGGAGGACATCGCCCTGGCGGAACGCGTCTTCGGACAGGGGCCGGCTTCCGAACCCACTGGCCAGGGTGACGCTACGTCAGGGACGCCGACGGAATAGGGAGCGGTGAGCCAGACACGTGGAGTGCAGGCGTGGGGGCGAACGCCAGCCGTCCGGACGACCGCGCCGAATCAGGCGGCGTCGCTACTGCTCCACACCAGCATGTGGAGTTCCTGCTCCAGGAAGTTGCGCACGATCCCGATCTCTTCCGAGGTGCAACTGATGAGCACCTTGGGTTCCAGCTCCTGCTTCATCAGGTCGAGGCACAGGATCACGCCGGTCACCCGATGCTCGGGCAGCGTACCGACGAAGACATCGAGGCCCTCACCATCAACCGACTTCAGGTCGACATATCCATAGTCGACGGGATAGACGATGCTCGGGAACCGTGGATGCCTGGAGCCCTTGGGACGGTCCAATCTCACCGGACGCGACAAGAGCTCCCGGAACAGCGGACCCTCAAATGACGTGTTGAAACCCTTATCGCCCATGACCGGCCTCCCGCCTTCTTGACGCATTCTCGCAGGCCACCCGACGGTGTGTTGGGACGAGGCGAACTGCTGCCCGGATTTGCTGCCGGATCATGCGCTGACCCAAAGATGGGGAGGACCTTTGCAGGGTAGACGACGCAAAAGTCCTCCCCATCTTCGTTTACGGGCCGGCCTGGGGCCCGAAGGTGGGATGGGTGGGCAACTGTGCGGCGTCATTGCCGCACAGTTGCCCAGTTAGAGACCGAGGCAGGCGTCCACGGGTCCGAACCATGGAGAACCGAAGATAGGTGCGGATAAAGCACCCCAGACGGTGCTTTTGCCGCACCTATCCCGCGTCCACCCGCCGGCACAGCCCCGGACATGCCCTGGGTGGACACCTGTGTTGGGGAGCGGGATGGGTGAGTGTGTGGCGCGGGCCCGAAGGTGCCCTAAGTGGGCACCTGTGCGGCGTCATTGCCGCACAACTGCCCAGTTAGTGGCCGAAGCAAGCGTCCACCCGCCGAGCCAGCCTGATCCGGCACTCACCGGATGGTTTCGATGCGTCTATTCACCAGAACCATCCAGTTAGTGACGGGAACGTGTCCGCAGGCTCAGCCCCAGCTGTTGACGATCTCGGTGAGGTCGCGGCGGCGTCCGGAGTAGAAGGGCGTCTCCACGCGCACATGGCGACGTGCCCCGGTGGTGCGCATGACGCGCATCAGGTCGACGATGCGGGCCATCTCGTCGGCCTCGAAGCACAGGATCCACTCGTAGTCGCCCAACCCGAACGACGCCATGGTGTTGGCCCGCACATCGGCGAAGCCGGACGCGGCGCGTCCATGGTCGGCCAGCAACTGGGCGCGGTCCTCGTCGGGCAGCAGGTACCACTCGTGGGACCGCACGAACGGGTAGACGCAGATGTTGTCGCGCGGCTGCTCGTCAGCCAGGAACGCCGGCACATGGGCCTTGTTGAACTCGGCGGCTCGGTGCAGGGCGAGCTGCGACCATACGGGCGTCAGCACATTGCCCAGGGTGGACGCGCGCAGCACGTGGTAGGCGCGCTGCAGGGTCTCGTAGTCGTGGGCGTGCCACCACACCATCAGGTCGGCATCGGCGCGCAAACCGGCCACGTCGTACCACCCGCGGATCACCAGATCGGTGTCGGCGGCCACGGCCTGCAACTGCTCCAACGCCTGTTCGCCGGCACCCGGGCCGGCAGCCGCCTCGGAGCGGAACACGGACCACATCGTGTAGCGCTGCATGTGGTTGATCTCGTCGGCGGTGTGCGCCATGGAAGCCTCCCCATTGATGGAGTTAGGTAACCCTCACTGGACGAGTTCAACCTATCGGCCCGCACTGAATCGATGACAGGCCGACGGACGGGGTTCGGCGCTCGGCTGAACGCTTGCCCGCAAGTCGTCGGACGCGGACGTCCCCCTTGTCCCTGCGGAGATCCCACTTATCCCTGCGGACGCCCCTACCTCTGCGGACCGGGGATCAGCACCTGCCCGTCCTGCACCCAGGCGGCCAGTCCGCCGGCAAGCGCGAAGGCGTCGCGTCCCTCCTGGCGCAACAGGGCGGCCGCCCCGTTGGCCCGCAGGCCCGTGCTGCTCACCACGATCACCGGCTTGGAGGTGTCGGCGAGGGGATCGTCGCCCCAGATGGCGGCCACCGGATCGGCCCGGATGGCCTTGATGTCCACCAGCCGTGACCCCGGCAGGTGGCCGCGCTCGAACTCGCGGCGCTTGCGCACATCGGCCACCACGGCACCCTTCGACATCAGCGTGAGCGCATCGTCCACGCTGATCCCGCGCCCGGACTCGTCCGGACCCTCCTTGGCTGCCTTCCTGCGCCACAACATGGACATATTGTCTCATCGCCCGACGGGTGGCCGTCCGCGCGTCCCGGTCGGGCCGACGAGCAACCGACGTGCTGTTCCGCGCACGGCCCGGCAATGTCAGTGGCGCACGCCATGATGGAGGCAAGACCGGTCAATCCCCAGGAGCTGCCATGAGCGCCATCACAAGTCCCAGCGCCGACCTCGACCCCGACGACGAGCTGGACGACACCAGCGAGCTGGATTCGGGGCCCGACGCCACCGGGCGTGCGGCATTGCTGGTGATCGGCATGCAGCAGGGCAACCTGGACGGCTGTTGGCAGGCCGAGCAGGTGACCGCGACCGTCTCCGACCTGATCGATCGGGCGCGCCTGGCGTCGGTGCCGGTGATCTGGGTGAACGACCTCACCCCTCCCGCGTCGGTAACCGGCAGCGGCGAATTGCTCAGCTCCCTGACCTGCGGCGCCGGCGAATACGTGGTGCTCAAGCCCTACCGCGACGGTTTCGAGTCCACCGGGCTGGCCGACTCGTTGGCCACGCTGGGGTCCGGCACGCTGTTCCTGTGCGGGGCATGGTCGCACGAATCGGTGCGCGCCACCATGGTCGGTGCATTGTCCCGCGGCTATTCGACGGTGCTTGTGGAGGACGCCCACACGGCCCCCTCACGCCATGACGGCACCGCCACGGTGAGCGGCGAATCCATCGTCTCGGTGGTGAACATGATCGCGGCCGCACCCGGCGCCCCCGCCCAGGACAGCAGCACCATGCCCTGTTACGACGTCAACTTCTCGGCCTTCGTGCACACCGACGACACCGCCGTCGGTGACGAGGCCCTGGCCGCGCAGGAGCAGGCGCAGGACGAGGCCCTCGACCCCGGGGATGACGACCCCACAGACGACGACTGAGTTCTTCCCGCGAACCGCCTGCCATGGGGCTGCCAGCGCGGTACTGTGCCTGCATCACGTGGCGAATCGGGTGCAATTCCCGGGCTGTCCCGCAACCGTGACAGTGCGTCGACCAGGCGCACTGGAGCCGGACCAAAGCGTGATAACCCACTCACCAACCCGTCGCGGACCGCGGGAGACCTGGGGCGCCACATCCGGCTCCATCGGCCTTTCCCAGATCCTCACGGGTCTTTGAAAGGAAGCCCATGCAGGCCCTCCAAGGAAGGCGCCGGTCACGACGGGTGATGGCGGCCGCGGTAGCAGCCCTCACCGCCATGACCGTGCTGCCCTCCCAGCTCAACGCCGTTGCTGCACCCACTGATTCATTCGCTACCACGATGCCTGATGCGGCCCTAAGGGGTTGCGTCACCACGGCGCTGAACCTCGATTCCACCGCCGCTCCAACTTCGGACCAGCTCGCAACCGTGACCAGCCTCAGTTGCTCTGGCAAGGGCGTCGCTGACCTCACCGGTATCTCGGCCCTCCCCAACCTGGGCAAGCTATTTCTGGGCAACAATTCGCTGACCAGCTTGGCCCCACTCGCGACGTCAACCAAGGTCTCCTCACTCGACGTCTCCAGTAATCAGCTTTCCGACATCACCCCGACGGCCAACCTGAAGGCCCTTGTCAGTGTGAACGTGGCGAACAACCGGCTTCGTGATCTTTCCCCGCTGAGCACCCTCCCGAATCTCGGAGGGCTGAGCATCACGTCAAATAGCCAGAAGGCAGTGGGAGCACCCGCCACCTCGGGCCAAGCGACCGCAGTCCCGACGGCCATTGACAAGACCGGCACGGTGTTCAAGGCCGAGGCACCGAGCGGGGTCACGGTGAGCGGCGCGACCGTCACCTACCCGATCGCCGGCACGTACGACTGGTCGTTCAAGGACCAGAGCCTCTACTTCAACGGCACCATCACCGTCACAGTTTCCGCTGCATCGGGCGTGACCATCCCGGACGCCGGGCTGAGAGGGTGCATCAACGACAAGTTGGCCCTGGCCCCGGACGCCACGCCTACTCAAGACCAGCTCGCATCGATCACCGACCTCTCCTGTGTCAACAAGGGAGTCACCGACCTGACCGGCATATCGCAGCTGGGCAGCTTGAAGAACCTCACCCTGTCGACCAACAAGATCTCCGATCTCACGCCCCTGACTCCCCTGACCGGTCTCGAATCACTCATCCTCACCGGTAATTCTGTCGCGGACGTATCGCCGCTGACGAGCCTGCAGAATCTCGCTGCCCTCACGCTCGACCGGAACAACGTCTTGACACTGAACGGGCTGGGATACCTTCCCAAGCTCGCAACCCTTTCAGCATCATCCCAATTCAAGAATGAGGGGAGGACGCGCCTGGCAAGCATTGCAGGCCTCGACAAATTGACCGGGCTCACGAGCCTCGCGATCAACAACACTGACGTATCGGACCTCACCCCGGTGACTGGCCTCTCCGGCCTCACCAGATTGTCCGCAACCAACTCCCAGATCTCGTCTGCGGCACCGCTCGCCGCACTTGGTCGGCTCACGGCCCTTGATCTCAGTGGTAACCACATCTCAGATATTTCGCCCCTGAACAAGCTGGACATGACGTTGAATGCAATGCGCGTCACCGGGCAAACCCTTGCGGCGCCCGAGGCGAAGGCGTCGGTTGCGACGGACGCGCCAGGCGTCACCGCGCTGGACGGAAGCATTCTCGTGGCAGCTCCCCCTGCGGGCCTCACGGTCAACGACGCCAAGGTCACCTACGCCTCTCCGGGCGATTACACCTGGACCTTCGAAGAGAAGACCCCCGGCAGCTATCCGAGGACTTTCTTCAGCGGCAAGATCACCCAGAGGGCAACCGATGCCCCGCCTGCGGTCGTGGGGGTGGACATCCCTGATACGAATTTCCGTACCTGCCTCGCCGGATTGCTCAACCACAGTGATCCCGCGGCACCCATCAGCGCCGATGAACTGGCTGGTCTCACCTCCGTGATCTGCGTCGGGAAATCAATCTCGAACCTCACCGGGGCCGCGAACCTGACCGGAGCAACTGAACTGATCCTGTCCACCAATTCAATCTCCGACGTCACGCCGTTGCGTGGCTTGACCCAGCTGCAGAAACTCTACCTTCCGGGGAACAAGATCTCAGATCCTGCTCCGCTGTCCTCGCTCACGAATCTGAATGAGCTGCTGTTGGGACAGAACCAGGTCACTTCCATCTCGGCGTTGTCCCCGTTGGCCGGACTCACCACGCTGGAAATCAGCCAGAAATACGACAAGAACGGAAACACCGGTCTCACCAGCCTTGACGGCGTGCAGCACATGTCTTCGCTGAAGGCTCTGACGGCCAACAACTCCCGTATCTCGGATCTGGCGCCGTTGAAGGATCTGCACGAACTCAGCTCGCTCTACCTGAACAACAACTCAGTGAATGACCTCACGGCGCTGTCAGGACTGACCGCGCTTGAGAAGCTCGGGTTGAGTAACAACAACATCTCCAGCGTTACGCCACTGGCTTCCCTGACGAAGCTGTCCCGAATCGACATCGGGAATAATCACCTCATGGACCTGAGCCCCCTCGGATCCACGGCGATTGATGCCACGTTCAACCTGAACGCAAACAATCAGGCCACCCACCTTGCCACGGTCCCCGTCGGGCTCACCACGAGTGTTCCGCAACCGCGAGACATGAAGGGCGCAATTGTGCCCGTCACGCCTCCTGCAGGCCTGACGATCACCGATGGCACCGTCACTTACCCAAAGTCGGGCACGTATTCATTCACGTGGACCTCATCCACCGGGGAGGGTGGCAAGTCATTCAGCGGAAGCGTTGACCAAGAGGTGGGTGCTGCAGTCATCGGCGCGGCAAACGTGCCCGACGCGGCACTACGCTCCTGCCTTGCCTCAGCAGCCGGCCTCGACGCCACCGCGTCCCCGACCGTCGACCAGCTCAAGGCACTGACCACCGTGAAGTGCGCGTCCAAGGGAATCACGAACCTGACCGGCGTTGAGAACCTCACCGCCGCCACGACCATCGACCTGTCGGGCAACACCCTGGCCGACGTCACCCCGCTGGCGGGGCTCGACAAGCTTGCCACGCTCAACCTGTCCCACACCGGACTGTCGTCGTTGACCACCGTGTCCGCCCTTCCAGCGCTCACCGCGCTCACCATCAGCGGTAATCCGATCACCGACCTGTCGGCGCTCAAGGCGAAGACCGGCCTGGTCCTGCAGGCCACCGACATGACCGGCAGCGCCCCGGACGTGAAGGGCGGCGTCGCCAGCGACGTGCCCACCGCGTTCGACGCCACCGGCACCTCGGTTCCGCTCGGGGCCCCCGCCGGCGCAACCGTGGCGAACGGCAAGGTGACCTACACCGCTGCGGGCAGTTATTCATGGCCCTTCACCACCACCGGCGGAGCCTTCTCGGGGACGATCACGCAGAAGGTCACCAGCGATGCGACCGACCCCGACGCCAACAAGGGCGCCCAGGCCTGCGTGCAGGCCGGCAATGTGTGTGGGTCGTGGTGGAACGCGACACAGGCCTTCAGAAGGGCGGCTGCGCCACGAAGTTCTCCACCGGCACCGAGGCGCTGACGAGCGCAGGCTTCACCACTGACAATCCGACCTTCGTCGGAAAGATCGACGGCTACCCGGCAACGGCCCCCGTCGATGACCCCGGGCGCTACTCCTACTGGACCTACTGGCACGGCGTCTCCGCCGACCCGACGGCGACCACCCAGACCTACCCGTGGACCTTTTCCGAAGTGGGCCTCGGCGACTACCACCCGCGTGCCGGATCAGTGGAGGGCTGGCGCTTCGCAGTGAACCTGGGCAGTACCGACAAGGTGCCTGCCCCGAGCTTCGTGCTGAGCTACACCAACGGCGCGTCCCCGAGCCCGACGCCCACGCCGAGCCCGACGCCTTCCCCCACTCCCACGCCGAGCCCGACGCCCAGCGCGACCCCAACCCCGACACCCACGCCAAGCCCGAGGCCCAGCGCGACCCCGACGCCCACACCAACCCCGACGCCCACCCCCGTGGCGTGCACCATGTCCTACCCCGATGTGCCGTCCTCAATGGCCTTTTCGGACGACATCTGCTGGCTGACACAGCACAAGATCGCCACGGGCTGGCCCGACGGCACCTTCCGTCCGGTCACGCCGCTCAACCGTGACGCCATGGTGGCGTTCCTCTACCGGATGGCCGGCTCCCCGGCGTTCACGCCCACCCGGCAGACCTTCACCGACGTCGACGCGGGCAACATGTTCTTCAAGCAGATCGAGTGGGCCGCGTCCAATGGCATCGTCACGGGCTGGCCCGACGGCACCTTCCGTCCCACCCAGCCCATCACCCGCGACGCGATTGCCGCGCTGATCTATCGCCAGGCGGGAAGCCCCGCCGTGACACTGCCCGACCGCCCGTCATTCAATGACGTCTCGCCGACCACGATGTTCTACCGCGAGATCGAATGGATGCAGGCCAAGGGCATCGCCAACGGTTGGGCCGACGGCAGCTACCGTCCGCTCAACGATACGAACCGTGACGCGATCGCCGCCTTCCTGCACCGTGCGACCGATCAGGGGGTGCTGGCCCTGCACTGAACCGGTCGCGGCCATGCGGACGTCAGCCCCGCGGACGAGAACCGTGCGACTGTGCCCCGGCCGCAGGCCATCCGGCTGGAACCATCCCGAACCGAGGTCCCGGCGTTGTATCCCCCTGCAACGCCGGGACTTCTCACGCCCCCAGCCACGTCGACCCCAACGCTCCTCCCCCCAGACCGGCCATTCGGCTTATCCTGTGCAGCCTCATAGGGTGGGCAGGTGACCACCCCCGGCATTCGTCAGCGCGTCGTGGGCGGACTGTCGCGGGACGTGCTGGTGCTCGGCCTGATCGCCTTCTTCGTGGCGGTCGGCTTCGGCGTGCTGGTGCCCGTGCTGCCCACCTTCGCCGCATCCTTCGGCGCCACCGACTTCCTGGTGGGCATGGTGGTCTCGATGTTCGCCGCCACCAGGCTTGCCACCAGCCCCTTCTGCGGCTGGATCCTGGACAAGATCGGCGGACGCCTCACCCTGGCCGTCGGCATCTTCATCGTCGCGGCATCCAGCTGGCTGATGGGCGAGGCCGGCGACTTCTGGTGGCTGCTCGGCTGGCGGGCCGCCGGCGGCATCGGCTCGGCCATGTTCACCGTGTCGGCCATGACCCTGCTGTTGGCGTCCGTGCCGCCCGACATGCGTGGACGCGCCACCGGCTTCTACCAGAGCGGCTTCCTCATCGGCGGCATGGCCGGCCCCGCACTCGGCGGCCTGCTCACCCGCATCTCGCTGGTCGCGCCGTTCCGCTTCTACGCCATCACCCTGGCCATTGCCGGGCTGATCGGCCTCACGATGCTGTCGAGCGCCACCACCCACGCCGATCGTCCTGCCCACGCGCGCGCCACCCCGCGTCCGCTGCGCCAGGTGCTCGCCGACACCCGCTTCCAGGCCGCGTGTGTGGCCAACTTCGCCCAGGGCTGGAACTCGATGGGGGTGCGCAATTCACTGATTCCCCTTGTCATCGTCGCAACGCTCGGCCTCACCCCCACCTGGACGGGCATCGTGTTCGCGGTGTCGGCGGTGGTGCAGGTGATCGTGCTGCACCCCATCGGCCACTTCGTCGACACGGTGGGACGCCGCCCCGCACTGCTGGCCGGTGGCGTCGTGATGGCCGCCTCGATCGCCGCGGTGCCCCTGTCGGGGTCGATCTGGATCGTCATGGCCCTGATGTGCGTCTACGCGGTGGGCGCGGCGGCCATGAGCACTGCCCCGGCTGCCTCCGTCGGCGACGCCACCGGCGGTGTGCACGGCGGCACGCCCGTGGCGATCTTCTCGATGAGCAGCGACGTGGGTGCCATCATCGGTCCGCTGGCCGCCGGCGCGATCTCGGATGTGGCCGGACGACCCCTGGCCTTCGCCGTGGGCGCCGTCTTCCTGGCCCTCAGCTCGTTGGTCGCGCTGCGGATGCCCGGCGGACGTCCCGACCACTCCGCAGGATCTGTCGCGTCCGCCGATCCCGACGCCCTGCTGTCCGAGGACTGACCGGGTCGATCGCCGGCGCCGTGCCCCTTGTCGGCCACCATCACATTGCCGGCCAATGTCACAGTGTCGGCCACTATCTGAGGATCCAACCATGACCGAGACACCCCACAGCCCCTCGTCGCACGCCGATCCCGCGTCCAACCCCGAGCTGGTGCGCGGCGAGGACGGTCGCGTGCGTCCCCGCTGGGCTGCCACGGATCCGCTGCTGCGCGACTACTACGACCACGAGTGGGGCGTGCCGATCCGCACCGAGCGTGGACTGTACGAGCGGCTGAGCCTGGAGGCCTTCCAATCCGGATTGAGCTGGGCGACGATCCTGCGCAAGCGTCCGGCCTTCCGTGCCGCATTCGCTGATTTCGAGCCCGACGCGGTGGCCGCGTTCGGCGACGACGATGTGCGCCGACTGCTTGCCGACGCCGGCATCGTGCGCAATGAACGCAAGATCCACGCCGCCATCACCAATGCGCGCGCCACGGTGTCGCTGCGCTCCGACGGTGGCCTGGTGCAGCTGGTCTGGGGCTTCCAGCCGGCGCCGGGCCCGCCTCCGCAGTCGTATGCCGAGGTGCCCGCGAAGGTCCCCGCATCGGAGCAGCTCGCCAAGGCCCTGAAGAAGGCGGGCTTCGTCTTCGTGGGACCCACCACGATGTACGCGCTGATGCAGGCGATCGGGATGGTGGACGATCACCTGGTGGGCGAATCGGGACCACTGGCCGGCTGATTCCGGGGCCCGGACGCGCACCAATCCCCACTAAGTGGACAGCTGTGCGGCGTCATTGCCGCACAAGTGACCACCTAGCGGTCCGTCCCCGGGAACCAGGCCCACCCCGCATCGACGCCACGATCCAGCCGCCCTCTGCACCAATCCCCCACTAAGTGGACAACTGTGCGGCGTCATTCCCGCACAACTGCCCACTTAGGGTTCCGTCCAACAGAAACCAGGCCCGTCCCCGGGAACCAGGCCAACCCCGCACCGCAAGACGCCGCGGAGCACCCCCGCACACCACACAGAAATGTCAGACCCCTCCCCTAGCGTGGATCACTCCAGCCCCTGCTGGAACCCTTCGGGCCCGGACGGCCCGGCGACACCATGGAGACCGCCATGACCGAACTACCCGTGCCCGTGCCGGGCACCACCAGCGACACCCTCATGTGGGCCGATCCCACCACCGTGGAGCCGGAGGCCCTCGACCAGCTGCGCGCGATCTCGCGCCTGCCCTGGCTGGCGAAGCTGCGCGTGATGCCCGACGTGCACCTGGGCAAGGGCGCCACCGTCGGCAGCGTGATCGCCATGCGCGACGCGGTCTCGCCGGCGGCGGTGGGCGTCGACATCGGCTGCGGCATGGTTGCCGCACGCACCAACCTGACGGTGGACGACCTGCCCGACAGCCTGCATGCGATCCGCTCCCGCCTCGAGGAGCTCGTGCCGGTGGGATGGAAGAGCCACACCGGCACTGCCCCGGTGCTGAGCCGCGACGAACAGCTCAAGGGGCGATTCACCACCCTGTTCGACCGCTTCGGACAGCTGCGCGCGCCCCACATCGACGACCGCGAGACCCGGGCGCTGTCGCAGTCGGGCACGCTGGGCGGCGGCAACCACTTCCTGGAGCTGCAGGCCGACGACACCGGCACCGTATGGCTCATGCTGCACTCGGGATCGCGCAACATCGGCAAGGAACTGGCCGACCGCCACATCACCGAGGCCAAGGGGCTCGACCACAACCTCGACCTGCCCGACCGCGACCTGGCCGTCTTCCTGGCCGGCACCCCCGAAATGGACGACTACCTCCACGACCTCTACTGGGCGCAGGAATATGCGCGCCTGAACCGCGACATCATGATGCGCACCTTCAAGGGCGTCATCACCGAGTTCTTCCCGCACGCCACCTTCGACCACGACGTCAACTGCCACCACAACTACGTGTCGCAGGAGTGCTACGACGGCGTCGACCTGATCGTCACGCGCAAGGGCGCCATCTTCGCCGGCAGCGGCACGCTGGGGCTGATCCCCGGCTCGATGGCCACCGGCTCCTATGTGGTGCGGGGCCTGGGCAACGCCACCGGCCTGTGCTCCGCCTCGCATGGTGCGGGACGACGCATGTCGCGCCGTGCGGCCCGTCGCACCTTCACCGTGGACGACCTCGCCGCGCAAACGGCCGGCGTCGAGTCGCGCAAGGACGAGGGCGTGCTCGACGAGATCCCCGGCGCCTACAAGGACATCGACGCGGTGATCCACGACCAGACCACCGGGCCGAGCCCGCTCGTGGAGGTGGTGGCGAGGCTGCGCACGCTGCTGTGTGTCAAGGGCTGAGGCCGGTCACGCGAGGCCGGTCGCACCGGTCAGACGCCGCGGCGTCCACCCCTGTGGGGCCAGTGGAACAGCTCACCGGAGTTGTCCACAACGCTTGCGGTGGGCGTATCGGTCACGTCCAGCGTCACGCGCACCCAGTGGTCGGCGTCGGCGGGGTCGTGGGCCCGGTAGACGATCCGCGGGTTGGTGATCGACTCCACCTCGGTGCGCGCATCGGGCAGCCACGCATACCGGCGCCGGATCGCCAGGATCGCCTGATAGGCCCGGTAGGTGGGCAGGCCGAAGCCCGCCAGCTGGTCGGGACGCTCGGGCATCGGTTGGCGCACCTCGGCGTCGCCACCGGGACGGTCATATTTCTCGCCCCGGAAGGCCTGCTCGTCGCCGTAGTAGACGCACGGCGTCCCGCCGACGGTGCCCAGCAGCACTGCCGCGAGGATGGCCTTGTCGGCACCCACCTTGGTGGCGATGCGGGTGACGTCGTGGTTGCCGATGAAGGTGAAGGGACGGAAGTCGTCGAGCATCTCGTTGTGGCGCCCCAGCGTCCACTCGAGCTCGTAGAAGTTCTCGGTGGCAAGCGAGCTCCAGCACGCCTTCCACAGCTCGTATTCGGTGACCGCGTCCATGCCCGACTCGTGCACGATCTGCGCGTAGTCGCCGTGGATCACCTCGCCGTAGATGTACAGCTCGGGGAAGCGCTCGCGCACCGTCGCCAGCACCGGCGCCCAGAATTCTGGGTCCACCGCGTAGGCCGCGTCGAGGCGCCAGCCGTCCACGCCGCGCCCACACCAGTGCAGCATCACGTCGGTGACCAGCTTGCGCACCTGCGGCGACGCATGGTTGAGCCGCACCAGGTCGTCGCTGCCCTCGAAGTTCAGGCGGGTGGGCGGCGTGGTGGAGAAGTCGATGTGGAACATGTCGGCCAGGGGCCCATCCGGCCCCTCGGCGAGCGCCTGGCGCAGTGCCGGGTAGCGGGCGCTCACATGGTTGAAGACGCCGTCGAGCACCAGCTTGATGCCCCGGGCATGGCAGGCGGCGACCAGCGCGTCGAAGTCGGCGTCGTCGCCCAGCCGCGGGTCGATGGCGAAATAGTCCAGGGTGTCGTAGCCGTGCGACTCCGAGCGGAAGATGGGGCCCAGCACGAGGCCGTTGCACCCCAGGTCGATCAGGTAGTCGAGCCAGTTCTCCAGGCGCGGCAGGCGATGGGCCACCGGAGCCTGCTCATCCAGGTGGGTGGGGGCGCCGGTGAACCCCAGCGGGTAGACCGTCCACCAGATCACGTCTCGTCGCCAGTCGCTCACATGCATCCCCTCCGCACGCATCGCTGCTTGTCGCAGCCACCCTGCCGTGCCCTATGGGCTCACAGTAGCGGGCGTATCCGCGGGCCCTGCGCGCGCGACGATCCGCAGATCAGCTGGCCCAGTGCCCCAGGTAGAACAATCGCGCCCACCAAAACATCAGCAGGAGGTCGGCGGCGATGAGCACACCCACCACAGCCGTCCTGACGGTGCGTGCGGTGGCGCCGTGCGGACGCCGCCCCAGCCAGCTGCCCACACCGATGAACAGCGGGAACCACAGCAGGTCGGCGCGGTTCACCGACATGAACCAGGTGGCGATGCTGAATGCGAACACCTGCACCGCCACATAGCCGGCCTGCGCCCATGCCCGACGCACCAGGCAGCCCAGCGCGGTGAGGCAGCCGATCGCCATCGAGATGATCTCGAAGCGGAAGATCCAGGCACGGGTGGTCTCGGTGGGCCACCGCGCCTCGCTGGTGGCGGCCCAGGTGTTGTGCAGGCTGTCCCAGGGCGACGTCCATTCGCGCTGCCAGCCAGCCCGTTGCGCGCTCAGCCAGCTGTCCCAATGCCCCGACAGCGTGTACAGGTAGACCGTGAAGGCCGCCAACACCGCCAGCGGCACCACCAGCCAGGCCAGATTGCGCAGACGCTGCGACCAGGTGGCCACCCGCTTGGCCGGCTCGGCACCCGCCACGGTCGGTTCACCACCGAACAGCGCCAGCAGGCCGAGCCCGCCCACCAGGAACAACCCGGAGATGCGGGTGAGGCAGGCCACCGACGCCAGCACGGCCACCCAGCCCCAGCGTCCACGACGCGCCAGCACCCATGCCCAGAACGCCACCGCGCAAAACAACGCCTCGGTGTAGCCGACCGTGGTGAACACGGCCATTGGTGCCAGCAACCAGACGATCGCCGCGTTGAGGCCCCCGAGGCGTTCCATCGCGAAGGCGGCCACCAGGCTCGCGAGCTGCGACACCGCCGCAGCTCCGATGGCCATCGGCACGCCGACCGCGTCCAGCAGGCGCATCACCATCGGCAGCGCCGGGAAGAATGCCATCTCCTTGGGGTCGGCATATCCGCTGGTGGCGATGAGCATGTAGTGCTGCACGTCCCAGTTGCCCAGCGCCCGGGCCGGCGTCAACCTCCCCTGGCGCATCGCCAGCAGCAGTGCCGCGCCCATCACCAGCCGGGTGGCCAGCCATGCGGCGACGATCACCACCGTGCGTGAGCGCAGGGCAGGGCTGGTCCTGGTGGCCGTGGCGCTCACTGGCCGGACTCCTCGTCGCGGGTCCCGGAATCGTGCACATCGGCATCGGAGGTGGTGGCCGGAGCAGGCACGGTGGCAGTCGCGGGCACCTGCTCGGACGCGCCCTGCTCATCTACCGGCCCGGATTGGTCAACTGCCTGCTTCTTGCGGTCGGACTCGGCCTCGGCGAGCCACGGGGCGTCCACGGCATGGTCGAGCACGCCACCCACCGGATCGTCCACGAAGGGACGCCGGACCGGATCGTTCCAGGGGCTGAACATGTCGCCGATCACGCGGCTGGCAACCCACAGCACCACGCCGATGCGCAGCAGCACGGCCAGCCAGTACAGCGCGTCGGCACCAGAACCGGCGCCCAGGATGCCCTCGAGGTAGCCCCAGATCGCCAGCCAGTAGAGCACCTCGGCGACGTTCCACACGGCCCAGTCGAGCACCTTTGGGCGCGCCAGCACGAGCAACGGCAGGAGCCACAGCGCATATTGGGGCGAATAGTGCGGGCCGAACACGGCCACGGCCGCCACCAGCAGGAAGGCCACCTGACCGAGCCGGGGACGCCGCGGCGCGGTGAACACGAGCCAGACCACGGCCAGCACCGCGATCACCACGAAGACGCTGGCCACCACGCCGAGCAGCGTGCCCGAGACGCCCAGCAACTGCAGCGCGTACCAGAACGAGCCGACGCCCGAACCGCCACCGAGCACGGTGGACCAGTAGGCGGTCCAGCCATGCGGGGCCGTGATGACCACCGGCAGGTTGAGCGCCACCCATGCGACGATCCCCGGCACCAGCATCCGCAGGGCCTCGCGCATCCGGGCAGCGCGGATGCACAGCACGACGACCGCCAGCACCACGAGCACGGGATAGGCGTCCGCGCCCACGGCCAGGCCGAACAGCACGCCCGACACGACGGGCAGCTTGCGTGCCCAGGCCCACACTGCCAGCGAGGTGAGGGCGACGGGCAGCAGCTGCCAACTGATCAGGCCGCCGGTGAACACCACCGGCGCGATGGCGATCAGCAGCGCGTCGAAGCTGCGGACGCGCACCCCGCGGGTGGCGTCGCTGAACGAGTCGCGGCCCATCTGCAGGTGGGCGAGCACCAGCGCCAGAAAGGCGCAGAACAGGCCGATGGCGGCCAGCACGAAGAACATGTAGCTGGAATCCAGCTGGGCCTGGCCCGAGGCGTCCGGGCCGACGCCCGCACCGAGCAGCCTGATGATGAACCGGTCCAGTGACGCCAAGTAACCCACCAACACCGGCAGCGGGCTGGCGGCGTCGGAGTAGATGCCGGCGCCCGAGCCGATGCCGTTGTTCTGGAAGAACACCGGGATGTCGGAATAGCACAGCCGCAGGAAGGGGTTCACCGGCTTGCCGAAGGTGTACTGCTGGCAGGGTGCCTGACGCCACAACAGCAGCACCCAGTTGATGGTTGACAACAGCAGCGCCCATGGTGCCGGATCGAACCACAGTCCCCCCGGGCGCGCGTGGCGTCCGAGCGGGCCGCCGATGCGGTGGGAGAGGCGCACCGAGATCGTCGGCAGGTTGCTGCGGGCCGGCGCGGATTCCTGCGGCGCGGCGTCCCCAGATCCGCCCTTCGGGACAGTCTTCCCAGGTCCGCCCTCCGGGGCGGGTTCCTCCACGGATCCACTCACCGGGCTCACGGCCCCGCAGTGCCCGCCGGCGTGGGCTCACGCGACGCCGGCGGCGCGGTGGGCACGTCCACGGCGGGCTCGTTCACGGCCGGGGCCTCCGGGGTCGCCGACGCGGTCACGCTGGGGGTCGGCGTCCGTCGGACGCTGGGACGCACGGAGGCGGCCTGGGTGGGGGCGTTCGTGTTGAAGTTCAGCCGGTCCATGCCCTGGCTCGCCTGCTCCATGTAGTCCTCCCACAGGTAGGCGGGATAGGAGTCCGACTCGAATGCACCCGAGGCGGCATAGGGGTCGAGGTTGGCGTTGCCATCGCCGGCGACGAACATCACGGCGGTGGAGATCTGCTTGGTGGCGCCGACGAACCAGGCCGACACAGTCTGGTCGTCCACGTCCTTGGTGCCAGTCTTGGCGATCACCTGACGGCCCAGCTGGCGGGCCTCGGTGCCGGTGCCGCTGGTGACCACCGATTCCAGGGCGGTCTGCGCGTTGTGCACCAGCGAGGCGTCGATGGTCTGCGTGGCCGAAGTGTCGCCGGTGTACACCACCTTGCCGCTGGCGTCCTTGACCTCCTTCACCACGTGGGTGGTGTTGCGCTGGCCGTCATTGGCCAGGGTGGCGAAGCCAGTGGCGTTGTCCACCGGACTCACCTGCCCGGTGCCCAGGGCGATGCGGTTGTTGAGGTCCCAGCCGTCGCCGGTGGGCACGCCCGCGTCGTTGGCTGCCTTCACGGTGTCGGCGGGGCCGTTGGGCATGCGCTGTTCCAGGTCGGTGAACGCGGTGTTCATCGAATAGCTGGTGGCCTTCTGCAGCGTCACCGAGCCGTAGTTGACGCCGCCGTCGTTGCGCACCACCACATTGTCGCCATTGGGCGTGAAGGTGCTGCCGGTGAGCGTGGAGTTCAGCGTGAAGCCATTGCGCAGGCCCGCGACGAGCGCCCACGCCTTGAAGGTGGACGCCGCCGGGCGCGCGGTGGTGGCCCAGTTGATCTGCGACTTCAGGAAGTCGGGTCCGCCGTACAGGGCGTACACCTCACCGGTGCCGACGCCGATCGAGGCGACGGCCGCGTGCAGGGTGCTGGCGTCCTGGTTGGTCTTGGCCTTGCGGATCGCGGTGGACACATTGTCGGTGGCGGTCTTCACCGCCGCGTCCTGCATCTTCTGGTCGAAGGTGGTGGTGATGGTCAGGCCGCCGCCGTCGATCTGTTCCTCACTGAAGCCGGCCTTGCGCAGCTCCTGCTCGGCCATCGTCAGCAGGAAGCCGTTGGTGCCGCCGTAGAGGTCGGACTGGGTCACCGGCAGTGTGTCGGGCAGCTTGTCGTAGTTCGCATCGTGGTCGGCCTGGCTGATCTTGCCGGCCTCGAGCATGCCGTCGAGCACGTAGTCGTAGCGCTCGGTGAGGTCGCGCTTGGCGTCGTCGCCATTGGCCGGGTCGAGGGTGGAGGGGCTGTTGACCAGGGCGCTCAGCATCGCCGACTGCGGCACGTTCAGGCCGGCGGCATTGGTGCCGAAGTAGGTGGTGGCCGCCTTCTCGACGCCGTAGGCGTTGCGTCCGAAGTAGACGGTGTTGAGGTAGCCGGCAAGGATCTCGTCCTTGCTCACCTCACGGTTCATCTTGACGGCCAGGGCGAGCTCGGTGAGCTTGCGGCTCATCGTCTGCTTGCTGGTGAGGTAGCGGATCTTGATGTACTGCTGGGTGATCGTGGAGCCCGATTGCAGGTCCTTGCCGCGGGCGATCTGGAACAGCGAACGCACGATGCCCTTGGGTGAGACGCCCTTGTTGGACCAGAAGCTGCGGTCCTCGGCGGCGACGACGGCGGCCTTCACGTTGTCGGACATCGCCGAGTAGTCGACCATGGTGCGGTTCTGGATCGCGAGCTCGCCGAGCTTGGTGGAGCCGTCGCGGAACAGCACGGTGCTGGTCTGGCTGTTGAAATCGGCGTTGGGGTCGGGCAGCTTGACGCGCGCGTAGAAGATCAGCGAGCCGAGCACGCCGACGATCATCAGGGTGGCGAGGGTGATCGCGATGGCGGTGACCACGCGCCTGGCCCGGCTGGCCTTCTTCTTGGTGCGGTGCGGGCCGTGTCGCTGGCTGGCGCTGGGCGCCAGGGCCCGGCGCGGTTTGCGCGACTTCTTCCGGTCAGCCATAGATGTCCTCAACTGTCTGCTTGTGCCGTGGGGCGCGGCGTTTGCGTCCGTCTCCCAGCACATAGCTGGCGATCATGAAGTTCCAGCCGCAGTCGGGGCACACTTCGACCACTCGCACGGTGAACTCACCGAATTGGTGTTCCATCTCTTCCAGCTCAGCCGGCTGACGGATACGTCCTGAATACTGCCCGAGCTGGTCGCCGAACACATAGCGCAACACCGCCATGCGGTCGGATGCGCACACCGGGCATTCGCGTCCCGCGGGGGTGCCGTGGTGGAGGGCCGAGCTGATCAGACGCGGATCGGCGTCGCAGGGGTCGGCCTCCATCATGACGCGATCAGGCCGCCGCATCGCCTCCAGGGTTGCCCGGCGTTGCAGCGCATAGTCGATTCGATGGCGCTCCGTTTGCACGGGTCAAGGTTAGTCGGGGCGCCTGTGGCTGCCGCCGATACCGTATTAATAGGCGGATTGCGGCGACGGATCGGCGTGACGACGGGGTGGCCGGGTGGCCATGCGGGTGTGGCCTCGGGGGTGTCGCAAAGCGACGGGTGGATCGGTGGAGCCTGGGCGTCCAAGCCCGACGGGGAGCCTGGTTCGGGCCTGCCCGGGGGCGTGGGGCGGCGTCGTCATGCGTGCCGACTCGGCAGGGCGCCCCTCGACCGCTAAACTGTTGGGGCGCCGCCGTTGGGGTCTCCGGACGCCGGGGTGCGCAACCCGTCTCGGGGCATTAGCTCAGTTGGTAGAGCGATGGCTTTGCAAGCCATAGGTCAGGGGTTCGAATCCCCTATGCTCCACCAAAAGTGACATTTTCGAACCCTGCCCCGCAGACCAGCGGGCAGGGTTCGAAGTGTCTTCGGGGTCGGATGCTTCGGCCTCGGCGATCGGTGCGTGACCAGGGATGACGCAGTCCAACGCTGCCTGGACGGCCTGGTCGGGCTGGTAGCGGATGGTCTGCTCGTCGTCGAGGATGATCTTGTCGAAGAGGGCTCGGTTGAGGATGCGGCGTTCAGCAGGTTCGCATCGCGCGTAGACGTCGCCGAGATCGGTGAGGATGTCGGCGAGCTGGTCGAGGCCCTCACGGGCGTCCTCGTAGCTGGTGGCGAGGTTCTCCAGCCGGTGTTCGATAGCGTCGTGAGTGGTGCGGATGCGTTCCTGCTCGGACTTGAGGAGGTCGAGCGGGATGGCGTCGGCGTAGTGGGCTTGGACGAGCTTGAGTCGCTCGGCGTCGAGCTTCTCCTTCTGGGCGGTCAGGAGTGCACGTTCGTCGTCGGTGGTGGCTTCGAGCTGGTCGAAGACGGCTCCGAGGACTTCGCGGACACGATCGGCCTCGTCGGGGGTGAGGCCGTTGGCGCCGTAGGTGGAGTCGATCCGGTCCTCGATGCGGTCGGTGAGGATGGCGGACCGCGTGCAACCGTTCTTCTTGCGGCGCCCGGAGCAGGTGAAGTACTCGTAGGTGATGCCGGACTTGCCGGTGGGGCATTCGATCATCATCTTCGCCCCGCACGAGCAGTAGAGCGTTCCCTTGAGGTAGTGGTCGTGGGTGCGGGGCTTCTCTCCGCGCTGGTTCTTCGCCGCCAACTCCGTCTGGACTCGCAGCCAGGTTTCGGTGTCGACGAGAGGGTCGTGAGCGCCGTCGTAGGTGATGCCGCGGAAAGTGACGCTGCCCTGGTAGTAGGGGTTCGTGAGGACCTTGTGCAGCGCTTTCGTGGTCACCGGTTTCGCGGGGAAGGACGGGGTGGGGCGGGTGGTGAGCCCACGGGCTTCCAGCTCTTTCGCGAGGGAGGAGAGAGTCCAGTTGCCGGTGGCGTAGGCGGTGAAGGCGAAGGTGACCAGGTCGGCGCGTTCGGGATCGACGGTGACATCTCGGACCTCACGCCCCTTGGCATCAGTGGTGCGCACGTTCAGGTACCCGAGGGGTGCTTTGGCAGGAGTGCCGCCCATGCTGGCTTTCTGGGTCATTCCTTTGAGGACTTCTTGAGCGAGGTTCAGGGAGTAGAACTCGGCCATGGAGGCGAGGATGCCGTGCATGAGCATCCCTGAGGGCGTCTCGTCGATGTTCTCCGTCACGGAGACCAAGCTGATGTTCGCATCCCGAAGCGTCGCGTGGATGATCGCGTCGTCGAGGCGGTTGCGAGCCGGGCGGTCGACCTTGTTGATGAGTAACTGTTCAGGTGGTGGCTGGGGTCCAGGCCTGTCCGTTGAACAGGTCGACGAGGACCTGGTAGGTGTTGCAGGCCTGCTTGGTGGCGGTGGACAGGTAGGAGCGCAGCCGGAGGAAGCCCTCGGCGCCGGTCAGAGTGCGGTGGCATCCCGAGACCTTCTGATGCACCTTGACCATGCGGATCTCGCGTTCAGCGGCGTTGTTGTCGGGTGCCAGGCCCGGTGTGGTGGCGAAGCGCAGGTAGTCGTCGATCCGGGCACTGATCCGCCGGGCCAGGGCGCGGTGCTTCGCCCCGACCTTCCCGGGCACTCCCGAATCCGCACCCAGTCGTGCTGCGTCGACGATGAGACGCCGCCCGGCCTCCAGCAGTCCGGGGTCGGCCTGTCCTGCGGCGGCGTGGGGATCGCGGATCAGCGGCAGGAGGGCGTCGAGGACCTGGCGGGCCCAGCAGAACGCCCCGGGCGGGTCGTGGGCGTCGTGGTGGTCGGCCACCGCGACCAGTTCGCGGATCAGGTGGGCGCAGCACAGTTGGTGGTCCACGTGCTCGTAGGTGTCGTAGGGGGCCCACGCGTCATGGACCAGCACACCGGTGCAGCCGGGCAGGATGCCGGCGGCATCCATCCCCGCCCGGCCCCGCCGCCGGTGCACACTGATATGCGAGTACTGACCGGTGGAGGCCGAGTGGACCCAGTGCAGCTTCCCAGCGACCCGCAGCCCGGTCTCATCGGCGTGGACGACAGGGGATGCGGCGATCCGGCCCGCCACCTGGCCGGTGAAGGCGTCCAGGGGCTCACCGCCCGCCTGTTCGACGGCGGCGGCCACCGCCCCGGTCGACACGGGCATCCCCAGCAGGTCGGCCATGGTCACCGCGACCCGCCTGATCGGTATGTACTGGCCGGCGGCCAGGTAGACCATCGCCGCACGGGCCGCCGGCCCGTAGGAGACCGGCGCGGCCACCCCGGCCGGAGCCGTCCCCGCCGTCAGGTGCCCGCAGGCGCACCGGCGGGTGAGGATCTGGTGCTCGGTCACCACCGCGCGCACCTGGGGCAGGTCGACCACCTGCCGGGCCACCACACCCACGTCGCAGCACTCGTCCAGGACCCCGCCGCAGGCCGGGCACCGGTCCGGGGCGTGGGTCACGATGTGATCGGGATGATCGACCTGGCGCAGGGCCGCACCCGGATGGCCGGGCTGGCCGCCCGGGTGCCGTTCTGAGGGGCGCCGCAAGGATTTCGGGGCCGGCTTGGCCAACCCGTCTGCCGAGGGTGGCTTCGACGAGTTGCGCGAGGTCGACCCGAGTTGGCGTTCCAACTCAGCGATCTGGGCCGCCTGGGCGGCCACCAGCCCGACCAGCTCGTCATAGGTGGGTTTACGCGACCGCGGCATGCCCCGAATACTCCACCTCCAGCCCCCGGACCAGCGACGCGACACGCCGCACACCCCGCCAGACCCCCGAACCCACCAGCTGAACAGTTACGACTGGCTCAGGCAGGCCATCGGGGACCTCATCGCCTACGAGTACGACTCCGGTATCCTCCCATGGCCATGACACCCCAGACAGAACTACGACGACTCCACCAGTCCCCGGCTGCGAACCGGAAGGCTTCCTCATCGCCGTCGACGTCGCCGCCCCCGATCCTCAGACTGAACCGTCCCGGGCCTGATTGAGAGGTATCCAGACATTCTGTAAGCAATCCCTGATCATGCCTGAATACAGCAAGTACCCGCCCGAACTCCGCGAACGAGCGACCCGACTGGCCGGGGAGGCCCGCCGTGACCCCGAGACCCGTACCGGTGAGATTCACGTGACCTGATCCAACGCATTCAGTCCGACCTGGCCACCCTGGCGAACAACGTCTCCTGACAGTCACAATGCGGCGGTGCCGCCGACCGTAATGGGTCGGCGGCACCGCCGCATTGTGACTCGCTACGACTACCAGGCTCAGGCCTTCTCGGGGGCGCGGGTCTCGGAGCTGATGAACCAGGCCTGCTGCTCCAGCTTCTGGGTGTACTCGTGCAGCATGTCCGAGGTGGTCGGATCCTCCGCGTCGACGGCGTCATGCACCTCGCGCATTGTGGCGACAGTGGCCTCGATGGCGGCCACGATGAGGTCGATGGCGTCGTGGGTCGACACCTCGCCCTGCGGGAACTGGCCGATCGAGGTGCGGGCGGCGACCACCGAGGGACGGCCGTCCGGGGTGGCGTGCAGAGCGCGCAGACGCTCGGCGAACTCGTCGGACCCGTCACGGGCGATATCGACGACCTCATCGAGGTTCAGGTGAAGGTCGCGGAAGTTCGGCCCCACGATGTTCCAGTGGGCCTGCTTGCCGACCAGGCTCAGGGCGATGAGATCGACCAGGACCTTCTGGATGTTGTCGCTCAGCTCCTGGGACGCGCGGAAGCCCTTCTCAGCGTTCTCCGCGGCGGTCCGGGTGTCTCCAGCGTGCTTCGGAACGGTGATGGACTGCTCGGTCATATGACCTACTCCTTCTATCTCGACGTCTCTTTCGCTCTCTGTGGGGTGGAACGTCCCACCGCCCTCCACTATTCCGTGTAGGAGAGCCCGGCGTGTCGCGATCGGGCAGGATCCCGCACGCCCTCAGCCGGCCGCCAGCTCCTCCAGGGCGTCGACGTCGCGCAGCGTGATCTCCGCGCCCGAGGTGGCGATCAGGCCCTTCGATCGCAGGGCGTCCAGGCCCCTGCTGAACGACTCCGGGGTCATCCCGAGCAGCGACGCCGTGTCCTTCTTGGCCATCGGCAGCCTCACCCGGTAACCCGACTCCTCGGCGCTCCCCGGCTGATCCAGCAGATAGCCGGCGATCCGTGCCGGCCGGCTGGTGGAGGCCAGGCTCAGCCGGTGCTCGGCGTCGTCCAGCCGCTGAGCCAGTGAGCGCAGCATGGCCATCGCCACCGACGGATGGGAGGCGATCAAGGGCGCCAGATCGGCCCGCGAGAAGACGCACATCCGGGTGGGGGCGGCGGCCTCGATGAGATAGCTCGGTGCCTCCCCGGTGAGGAAGGACCCCTCCCCCACGAAGTCGCCGGGCCCAGCCAGCCGCAGCACCCGCTCGTGGCCGCTCGCCGAGAGCCGCGACACCTTCACCTGCCCCCGGTGCACCACGGCCAGGCGCCCGGTCGCCGGCCCGAAGGCCTCCCCCCGCTCCAGCGACGTCGGCCTGGCCAGGGACCCGACGGCGTCCTGATCAGGCGCGCTGAGACCGCCGAACAGCGGGACCAGACGCACACAGCTCACATGCTCGGTGACGTCGGTCAGAGGCAGGTTCTTCACCCGTCCGAGGCTAGTGCCGATCGGCCAGAGCTGCGGCGATCAGCCGGAGATGGCCCCGCCCAACCGCCCGATAATCCATGTTGACAAGGGAGTTCATGTGATCTTGACCTACGTCAAGGAGTGTGGCGCCGCCTCGAACCAGTATTCGAGGTGTCGCCGGAACAGGCGGCATGACGAAAGGACAGATCATGAGCACCAACGAGATCACCACCACCCACACCGTGCTGCGCGCCGAGGGGTTCTCCTGCCCCTCCTGCGTCGCCAAGATCACCGGGGCCCTGGAGAAGCTGCCCGGCGTCGGCGACGTCACCGTGCACTTCGCCTCCGGACGCATCGAGGCCGACCACGACGAGGCCCGCACCAGCGTCGACGATCTGATCGCCGCCGTCGGCAAGCTGGGCTACCCCGCCACCGCCTCGGCCTTCTGAGCCGACCGCCAACCGAATGCGAAGGAGAAGGATGATGTCTGCTCTCAAACGCCCGGGGCCGCGACTTGCCGCCGCCGGGATCCTCATCGCGGCCGCCCTGGTGATGGGCCGCCTCGGCACCGATTGGGCACTGCCCGGCAACATCGCCATGGCTGCCGCCGCCATCATCTCGACCATCCCGATCGCGGCGGCCGCCCTGCGGGCGCTGCGCTCCAGGACGATCGGGATCGACCTGCTGGTCACCATCGCCTCGATCGGGGCCCTGGCGATCGGCAACTACTGGGAGGCGGCCGCCGTCACCTTTCTCTTCGCATTCGGCCACGTCCTGGAGCAGGGGGCCATGACGCGCACCCGATCGGCCCTCACCGATCTGGTGCGCTCGGCCCCCCAGGACGCCGTCCTGGTGCGCGACGGACGCACCGAGACCGTGCCCACCCGCACGCTGAGGCCCGACGACGTCGTACTGGTCGCCGCCGGCAGCTCCGTCTCGGTCGACGGGACGGTGATCTCGGGATCCGGTGCCGCCGACGAGTCGGCGGTGACCGGGGAATCCATGCCCGCCGAGAAGACGCCGGGCGACCAGGTGCGATCCGGCACCACGCTCACCTCGGGGATGGTGCAGGTGCGCGCCGAGAAGGTGGGCTCCCAGACCCTGCTGGCCCGCATCGTGGCCAGGGTCGAGGAGGCCCAGGACGCCCGCGGACGGGTGCAGACGATGATGGATAGGTTCGGACGCTGGTACACCCCGGCCATCATCGTGCTTGCGATCGTCGTCGGGCTCATCAGCGGCAGCCTCACGCTGGCCCTCACCCTGCTGGTCATCGGCTGCCCTGGCGCCCTCGTGATCTCGGTGCCGGTGGCCGTGGTCGCCGGTATCGGACGCGGGGCCCGCGACGGCATCCTCATCCGCGGCGGGGAGCATCTGGAGACCGCGGCGAAGGTCGACACCGTCGTCTTCGACAAGACCGGGACGCTGACCACCGGGCATCCCGAACTCACCGACGTCGTGGCGTACGGGGCCGCAGGCGAGGAGGAGGTGCTCCGGTGGGCGGCGCTGGCCGAGATCGGCTCCGGGCACCCGCTGGCCGGCCCGATCCTCGACGCCGCCCGGAGCCACGGCGTCGCCCCCGGGGAAGTTCCCGGCGAGGCCGACGCGATCCCGGGACGCGGCCTGATCGCCGACGTGCTGGACGCCGAGCACCCGCAGACCCGCCATCGGGTGGTCGTGGGCACAGTGGAACTGGCCGGCCAGGAACTGGGCTACGACAAGGAGTCCGACACCGCATGGGCGGCCCGGACGTCCGCCCGGCTGGCCGGCGGCGGGGCCACGCCGGTCACCGTCGTCCGCGACGGCGTCCTGCTCGGCGTGCTCGCGATCGCCGACACGATCCGGGCCGACGCCCCCGCCGCACTGGCCCGGCTGCGCCGGACCGGCGTCACCCGTCTGGTGATGCTGAGCGGCGACCGCCAGGAGGTCGCAAGCGCGGTGGCCGATCAGCTCGGCATCGACGACGCCCGTGGCGGCCTGCTGCCCGAGGACAAACTGGCTGCAGTCCAGGAGCTGCGCGCCGGCGGAGCGGTCGTGGCCATGGTGGGAGACGGCATCAACGACGCCCCGGCCCTGGCGGCCGCCGACGTCGGGGTGGCGATGGGGGCGGCCGGCAGCGCTCTGGCGGTGGAGACCTCCGATATCGCGCTGATGGCCGACGACCTCACCCGGCTGCCGGAGTCCCTGAGGCTGGCCCGCCGCACCCGCGCGGTGATCCGCCAGAACATCGTCATCGCCGTCGCGACGGTGACCCTGCTGCTGGCCGGGGTGCTGCTCGGCGGGGTGACGATGGCGCTGGGGATGCTCGTCCACGAGGCGTCTGTGCTCGTGGTCATCGTCAATGCCCTGAGACTGCTGGGACGCCGAGCCCGCACCCGCGAGGAGTCCCGCCAGGACCAGGCCGGCAAGCAGGATCAGCCGTGGCAGACTTCAGAGCATGGCGGATCGAGATCGGGACGCCCAGGGGCGTCCCCGCAACAGCAGGCCGCGTGACGGCCTCGGCCGGCCCCTGCCCCGTGGCCAGGAGGGTGTCCCGGTGACTCCGGACGATCTGGAGCTGCCGGGCCCCGAGACCCTGGAGATGGCCCAGGAGCTGCTCGACCGGGGCCGGCCCTTCCACGCCCACGAGGTACTCGAGGCCAGGTGGAAGAACTGCCCCGAGGCGGAGCGGGACCTGTGGCACGGTCTGGCCCAGCTGGCCGTCGGCGTCACCCACCAGATGCGCGGCAACACGACCGGCGCGATCCGGCTCATCGGGCGCGGGGCCATGTACCTGCGCCCCTACGCGACGGCGGCCGCACCGGCCCGCGTCGAGGAGGTGGACGTGGCGGGCATCCTGTCCTGGGCCGATGCCACCGTCACCGCACTCGAGGACGGCCACTGGATCGACACCGTGGTGACACTTCGTCAGAAGGCATCCTCATGAGGCTGCATCAGAAGGGGTCGTCATGACGACCTTCCACATCGCCAACATCCGCGACGACATCCGCGAGGGCAGTGCCGACTCCGGCTACCGCGTCCTGGTGGACAGGATCTGGCCGCGCGGCGTCAGCAAGGAGCGGGCCGGCCTGGACGAGCACCGCAAGGAGGTCGCCCCGAGCAACGAGCTGCGCAAATGGTTCGGCCACGACCCGGTGCGTTTCGACGAGTTCACGGCCCGCTACCGGGCAGAACTGGACGCCTCCGGCGCCGCCGAGACCTTCGCCCGGGACATGGCCGGCCACCCGCTGGTGACACTGCTCTACGGCGCGAAGGATCACGAGCACAACCAGGCGGTCGTTCTGAAGCAGGTCCTGGAGGAGCTGGACGGGCATACCGCCTGAAGCCGCGGGCGACCCGCGTGATATTTTCAAGGAGTGCCTGATCAAAAATCGCGGGATCCCCGCGCCCGCGTTCAGGCCGCTCATCTCGAGGCGAAGGCCCGCCCCGGCGTCCTCAGCCGGCACCGGGCCTGGTTGATGGTCGGCGCGGGGTTCTCCCTGCTCGCTGGCCTCGACGGCGCTCTCATCCTACTGGGGGTCTGGTCGCCGGTGCTCACCGCCCGGCTCTCGCAGTGGCACGGCCCCTTCATGACGCTGGGCTTCATCGGCACCGTCATCTGCCTGGAGCGGGCCGTCGCCCTGGACCGTACGTGGGGCTATCTGGCCCCGCTGGCCTCGGGCATCGGGTCGATTCTGCTGGCCTCCCCCGCACCGGTGCAGATCGGGCTGGCACTGCTGCTGCACGGCCAGATCGGCATGCTCGCCATCTACATCCCCTTGTGGCGGCGCAGCGAGGACGACGCCACCGTCATCCAGGCCGCCGGATCGGCATGCGCGGTCGGCGCCGCCGGGCTGCTGCTCGCCGGGGTCGAGGTGAGGTCGGTGATCGGATGGCTGTCGTGCTATCTGGTGCTGACCATCCTCGGGGAGCGCCTCGAGCTGTCTCGGCTGACGATGACTCGGAACCGCTTCCTGCCCGCCGCCGCACTGTGCCTGCTGGCCGCCCTGGTGATCCAGACCGCCTCGCCGAAGGTCGGCTGGCCGCTGCTCGGCGTCGTGCTGGTGGTGATGTCGGTGTGGCTCATCGACAAGGACGTCGCCCGGGTCGGCATGCGGCGCGGCGGGCAGGCCGCCTACATCGGCGGGATGCTGATGGCCGGCTATGTGTGGCTGGCGATCGCCGGCGTCGTGTGGATCTTCTCCGGGCCGCTGGGCACCGGTACGGGATATGACGCCGCCGTCCACGCCGTCTTCCTGGGATTCGTGATGGGCATGATCCTGGGGCATGCGCCGATCATTCTTCCCGCCGTGCTGCGGATCCGCCTCGACTGGTCGAACTGGTTCTGGGTGCCGGCGGTGCTGCTGGAGGCCTCGCTCGTGGTCCGGTTGGGGATCGGCGACGGGCTGGGCCTGCCCCTGGCCGTCCAGATCGGTGGGACGATCAATGTGATCGCCCTGCTGAGCCTGATCGCCGTCGTCGTCACCCATGCCCATTCACGAGATGGTGCTCATTCAGCCCATCCACACGACAGGAGGTCCCGTGCCTGAGATCACCTCGCGCCCGCAAGAGGATCCAGGGAGACCCGCCCCGAAGGGCTCCGACCGGACCCGCCGCAGCGCCTGGCACCGCAAGGCCTCCGCCCCGGTGTCGGTGTGGCTGGTGGCCCTGCTCGCCGTGGTGATCGGCGGGCACTGGATCCCCCAGCAGCGGTGGCTGCTGGTGCACATGGTGACCCTCGGCGTGGCGACCACCTCGATCCTGGTGTGGGGGCAGTACTTCACCGAGTCGATCCTCCACGAGAAGCTCGCGGAGCCGGACCGCAAGCGCCAGGTGTGGCGGATCCGCATCCTCAACCTCGGCGTGCTGGCCTGCTGCGTCGGCATGGTGCCGAGCTGGCCGTGGGTGGTGGTGGCCGGCGCCACCGTCGTCGGTCTGGCGATGTGCTGGTACGCCCTCGACCTGGGCCTGCAGGTGCGCCGCGCCCTGCCGGGACGATTCGACGCCACCGTGCGGTTCTACAGCGCCGCGGCCTGCCTGCTGCCACTGGGCGCGATCGCCGGGGCGGTGATGGCCTTCTCTCCCGAGGAGCCCTGGCGCACCCGACTGCTGATGGCCCACCAGGGGCTCAACATCATGGGATTCGTGGGGCTGACGGCGGTCGGCACCCTGGTGACCCTGTGGCCCACGGTGCTGCGCACGAAGATGCAGCCCACTCAGGACCGCAACGGGAGGCGGGCTCTGTGGATCATGTGCGCCGCCGTTCTCGTGATGACGGTCGGATCGCTGGCCGGATGGTGGTGGCTCGAGGCCGCCGGGGTGCTCGCCGAACTGGCCGGGCTGTGCGTCGTCGGGGTCGACCTGGTGCGCTGCGCCATGAAGAAGCCCCCGCGGGACTTCCCCGGATACTCGATGGGTGCGGCGGTCATCTGGTTCGCCATCTGGCTGGGATGGCTGGCCGCCACCATCCTCATCAAGCGCGACCACCTGCTCCAGGAGGACATCACCGCCCTCACCGTGCCAGTGGTCGTCGGCTTCCTGCTGCAGTTGCTGCTGGGGGCCATGAGCTACCTCATGCCGATGGTGATGGGCGGCGGGCCGGCGATCGTGCGCGCCACCAACGCGAGGATGCACACCCTGGGGGCGCTGCGGGGCACCGCCACCAACGCCGGACTGGTGATCTGGGCGCTGGCCGCCGGGACGTGGACCTCCCGGATCGGACTGGGACTGGCCATTCTCGGGATGGCGGGATTCCTGCCGGCGATGGTCGCCATGGTGAAGACCGGGGTCGGGATGCTGCGGGCGAAACGGGCCGCGGCCGAGCAGAAGGCCCCGGTGCCGGCGGCCGACCGCGCGGATCACTCGCCCGAGGGCCGTTCTGGGGCTCCGGAGCCCGGGAAGGCCGCTCCAGCTAGCAAAATGCGCACTCCCACCAACCATCCGGCCCCGGCTCCCACCGCCCCGACCTCCCGGCGCTCCTTCGCCGAGGCGGCGATCGGCCTGGGCGCCGCCCTGGGAGCGGTGGCCGTGGGCTGGCGCCTTGACGGGGACACCTCCGGCTCCGGGTCTTCCGGCCATGTCACCGCGACCGGCCGCACCACCACCGTCAAGATCTCGATGAAGGACATGCACTACCACCCGTCGGCGGTCGAGGTGCCCGCCGGGAACCGCCTGGTGGTCCAGCTCCACAATGCCGATCCGGAGCAGACCCACGACCTCTACTTCCCCTCCGGTGCGGCCTCGAGGCGGCTGGCCCCCGGGCAGAGCCAGACCGTGGACGCCGGAGTCATCAGCGCCCCCACCCAGGGGTGGTGCACCATCGTGGGCCACCGCTCGATGGGCATGGAGCTCGAGGTGACGGTCGGCGGCGCCTCCGCCTCCCAGGGCGGATCCTCGGCGGCAACGTCCACCCGCCGGAAGATCGACCTCACCAAGGCGCCCGGTGCGGGTTTCCGCACCCGTGACGCCAGGCTCCCGGCCCTGCTGGCCGGGCGTGATCACACAATGACCCTCACGGTCACCGAGTCCACCCAGGAGGTGGCCCCTGGCGCCACGATCCGCGCCATGACCTACAACGGGCGGGTGATGGGACCGGCGATCCACGCCCGGATCGGCGACACCATGGACGTCCACCTGGTCAACCGCGGCTCGATGGGCCACTCGATCGACTTCCACGCCGGGACCGTCTCCCCCAATGCCGTGATGCGCACCATCTCGCCGGGAGCGTCCCTGGACTACCGCTTCACTCTGCACCGGTCGGGCGTCTGGCTGTACCACTGCTCGACGATGCCGATGAGCTCGCACATCGCCGCTGGCATGTACGGGGCGGTCGTCGTGCCTCCCCACGACCTGGCCCGCGCCGACCGCGAGTACCTGCTGGTGCAGTCGGAGACCTACCTCGATTCAGCCAACGGCAAGGAGGTCGACGCCGACAAGATCGCGGCCGAGACCCCCGATCTCACGATGTTCAACGGCCACGCCAACCAGTACGTCTTCGCCCCACTGACCGCGAAGGTCGGGGAGCGGGTGAGGATCTGGGTTCTGGCCGCAGGCCCGAGTCGTGGTATCTCATTCCATGTGGTGGGTACCCAGTTCGACACGGTCTTCAAGGAGGGCGCCTACCTGCTGCGCCCCGACAACGCCGAGGGCGGCGGGGCCCAGGCCCTGGATCTGGCCAGCGCCCAGGGAGGATTCGTGGAGATGGTCTTCGAGGAACCGGGCCGCTACACCTTCGTCAACCACTCCTTCGTCGAGATGGAGCGCGGGGCGAGGGGACTCATCGAGGTGATCTCATGACCGAGAATCAGCACACACTCACCGATCCCGGGGCCGATTCTCCGGCCGACCGGGTCGTCGAGGCCCTCAGGCGCCGTGGCGGCACGGCCTCGGCCGCCGAGGTGGGCGCCGATCTGGGCATCCACGTCTCGACGGCGCGCTTCCACCTGGACCATCTGGTCGAGGACGGACGCGCCCGGTCGGGTCGCGAGAAGCGCGCCACCCGCGGGCGCCCGCGCACCATGTTCACCCTGACCCCCGACCCGAAGGAGGGGCCGAGGGCCTACCAGATGCTCGCCGGGGTGCTCGTCGACCACCTGTCGCGGCAGGACGACGCCGTCGCCCTGGCCCACCAGGCCGGGGTGGAGTGGGGACGTCGGTACGCAGGTGTCGACGTCACCGAGATCCTTGAACAGATCGGCTTCGCCCCTTGCACGACCCTGGTGGACGACGACCAGGATGAGGGCCCGGACGGCGAGGCACGGATCGCACTGCGCCACTGCCCCTTCATCGACGTCGTCCAGGAGCATGCGGCCCTGCTCTGTCCGCTGCACCGCGGCGTCGTCGAGGGGGTCGTGGGCCATCCGGTGACTCTGGAGGCCCACCCCGGCGCAACCTGCTACGTCGATCTGGAGCAGGCCGGCTGATCCGCGGGAAAGCACCATACCCGCGCCTCGTGAGCGCGAGGTACCGCCTCTGAGAACCGCGATGTTTGCGCAATCTCTCACACGGTCATATGCTCCTGGTCATGACTGACGCACGTATCTCGCTGGGCAGCTCTGCTTCTGCTCTGCGAATGTGTTGTCCCTGCAGCCTGTGATCCTGCGCCTGTGACGGTGCATCACCGGTAAGTCAATTCTCCGAAGCTTCACAGCGGGAGGCGTCTCTGCGCCTCCACGCAGCTTCTCACCTTTTCTGCAGCGGCCCGCATGTGCGCAGTGACCACCACGATCTGCTCCTGAGGGCGGCGTTCTGCATGCCCTTCAGGAGCCGAACCTGTGGTCAGACTCATCCTCAGACGAATCGCCGGCTGGGCGGCGATGATCGTCGTCGCCACCAATGCCACGTATTTCCTCGCGGTGGCATTCCTCGATCCCCGATCCAACTACCGGGACACCCGCCCCGTCCCCAGCGAGATCCATATCGACCAGGCCCTGGCTCCCTACAACCTCGACCCGAGGGTTCCCGTCCTGGAACGCTGGTGGCACTGGCTCAGCGACATCGTGCTGCACTTCGACTGGGGACGCTCCCCCACCGGTGGATCGGTCAACGCGGAGGTCGGGTACCGGGTCTTCACCAGCGCCGAACTGGTCCTACTGGCCACCGTCCTGTCGGTGGTCATCGGGGTGGGCCTGGGCGTGGTGAGCGCGCTTCACCAGTACCGACCTGCCGATCGCATCCTGCAGAGTGTCTCCGTCATCCTCTACAACGTTCCGACCGTAGTGGCGGCCCTGTTCCTAGTGTTCGGGGCGATCCGCCTCAATGACGCCGTCGGCCGGCGCATCTTCTTCGTCACCGGCTCCAGCTCCCCCGACGTCACCGGCTTCTGGGCCACCCTGGGCGACACCCTCGCCCACCTCCTGCTGCCGACGATCTGTCTCACCGTGCTCGGCTACGTCGGCTACCACCTGACCCAGCGGTCCCTGCTCCTGGACACCATCAATGCCGACTTCGTGCGCACCGCCCGGGCCACCGGGCTCACCCGCGCCCAGGCCGTCCGGCGGCACGCTCTGAGGGCCTCGCTCATCCCCACCGCCACCTCCGTCGCCTTCTCCATCCCCGGTATTTTCACCGGAGCGGTCCTCACCGAGAGCATCTTCGGCTGGCACGGCATGGGCGAGTACTTCACATTGACCCTCAGCAAGAATGATGTTCACGGCGTGGTCGCCGTCGCTGCCTTCGGGGCACTCATGACGGCGATCGGCGCCGTTCTCGCCGATATCGCCACCGCATTCCTCGACCCGAGAGTGAGGCTACGATGACGGGCTCTTCACGAACGAGGGTGTAGCGCGGGTCTGAATCCGCCGGCTTCGAGCAGCGACCGAGCGATGTAGTGGCTGAGGTTGCGGAAGCCGAGGGCCGTGCCGCGGAGGTGTTCGAGTCGGCCGTTGATCGCTTCGGTGGGGCCGTTGCTGGTGCCGGGGCGGTCGAAGTAGCCGAGCACGTCCGAAGCGCGCTGTGTGAGGGTGCGGGCGAGTTTGCGGATCTCGACGAGCTGCTCCGGGACGCTGGCGCTGATCTTGTCGATCGTGTGCGCGAGGAAGAATCTGCCCAGGCCGCGGTCCTTGTCCCGGTAGGCGGTGATCATGTCTTGGTAGATGCCCCACGTCGCTTCGACCTCGACGTGCCTGTCGTCGGCGAACAGGGCATCTAGCTGTTGTGGGTCATGACGTTGTGGTCGCTGGGGTGGGGATAGAAGGAACGGGCCCCTGACCGGCACGATGGGTGGTGCTGAAGCCATGCATCTGCTGGGAGGAGACCCGTTCCATGACCCACCGTAATGCCCCGTTGACCGTGCTCGGAAGACAGCGTGCTGTCGCACAGGTCCTCGAGAGAGGACGCCCGATCGCGCACGTCGCGCAGGAGTTCCACATCGCCCGCTCGACCCTGTCGAAGTGGGTCGCCCGCTATCGCAAGCACGGCCAGACAGGACTGGTAGACCGCTCGAGCGCTCCCGCGCACCGGCCTACGCGATTGCCCGCGCAGGTCGTGGAACTGATCGAGGACTGGAGGCGGGAGAAGAAGTGGTCCGCCCGCCGGATCGCACGGGAACTCGCCGACGGCCACGGGTTCCGCTGCTGCGTGCGCACGGTGACGCGCTGGCTGGACCGCCTGGGTCTGAACCGGATCCGCGACATCACCCCGGACGGCAAGGATCTCCGCCGGCCGGGGAAGATCATCGCCCGCTATCCCGGGCACATGGTCCACATGGACGTGAAGAAGGTCGGGAAGATCCCAGACGGCGGCGGCTGGAGAGTCCATGGCCGCGGCAGCGAGCAGGCCCTGGCCGGCAAACGCGCTCACAAGCAGAAGGTCGGCTACGCCTACCTCCACTCCATGATCGACGGCTTCTCCCGCTTGGCCTACACTGAAGTCCTGCCCGATGAGAAAGCAGCCACCACAACTGGGTTCTTCCATCGCGCAAGGGTGTTCTTCGCCGCGCACGGCATCAGCAGGATCACGCGTCTGGTCACGGACAACGGCAGCAACTATCGCGCCGCGTCGTTCGCCCAGTCGACCAGGGCGTTCGTCTCCCGCCACCAGCGGACCCGGCCCTACACGCCCCGACACAACGGGAAGGTCGAGCGCTACCAGCGGATCCTCACCGACGAGTGCCTCTATGCCCGCGACTACGCCTCCGAGAAGGAGCGAGTCGAGGCGCTCGGCGTCTGGAACCACCACTACAACTACCATCGGCCCCACACCGCCTGCGGCGACCAGCCCCCGGCCTCACGCCTCCACACCGGCGTCGACAACGTCATGACCAACTACACCTAGATCGCTACGCCGATGGCCAGCATGACGACGCCGAGGGCGGGCACGACGCCCTGCTTCAGCGCGGCGGCGGCCTTGTCGGGGCTGGACAGGATCAGCACGAGCGCGGCGCCCACCATCGAGCCAGCCCCGGTGAAGATGAGGGTCAGCGCGATCGAGTCCTGCCCGATCGCGAAGAAGATGATGCCGAGGATGACCGCGACCGCGAGGAAGAGGTTGTAGAACCCCTGGTTGAACGCCAGCGCCTTGGTCGCCGGCGCGGCGGCCTCGTCCTCGGTGGCGCCGAAGGTCTTCCTAGCCGCGGCGGACGTCCACGCGATCGACTCCATGTAGAAGATGTAGACGTGGATGAGCGCGGCGATGCCCGCGAGTACGAGTCCGGCGATGATCATGGCGGGGATCCTTCTGGTTGGGGTCAGCGGAGGGGTTGATGTCCAAAGCCTATTTCGCCTCGTGCTTGGCCAGCGCTGCGACGAGGTCGTCCCGTTCGCGGCGCAGCGCGACCTGGAAGAGCTCGTGATCGTCGAGGGCGCGGGCGAGGACGATGCCGCCCGGCATTGGACGGCAACAGCGGAGCGATCCGCTTCCACTGCGCATCCGTGAACACCCGATATCGAGAACCCGTCGACCTCACCCCACCAGACTGCCGCGAACCTCACGATGCATATGGGAGACACGCCCTAGTTCGGCCCAGTGGGTGGTGCCCCGGTTGGACAGCATCTCGCGGCGCATCTGCCAGTCCGGGGGAGCTGTGATCCCGGCCCATCCCAGGCCCAGGGCCCCGCGCCCGCAGGCGGCGTTGACCCGATCGACCAAGGCGCCCAGGCGGGCCAGGCGAGGGTCGGGGGAGAAGGGGTCGAGCATCGGCTGGGCGCCTGCCGGGGCCAGGTCCAGCAGCGAGATCCCGGCCCGGACGTACCGGCGGCCGGGCTCGATGCGATCCAGCAGCAGATCGCAGGCCGCCTTGACGATGGTCACCGGATCATCGGCGGGGTGGGGGAGCCGCCCGGCCACACTGATCTGGTGGACGGGTTCGACGTACCAGCTCGTGGAGGCGAAGACCCACAGGCCGGCAGCCACCGAGTGCTGGTGACGCAGCCGCGTGGCGGCCTGCTGGGCATAGATCGCCAGAACCTGATGCATCTGGGTCCGGTCGGTCACCGGTGTGGAGAACGACCGGGAGAACATGATCTGCCCCGTCCGCACGGCGTCCCTGTCATCGACGTCGATGCAGTCGGTGCCGCGCAACTCCAGGATCGTGCGGGCCAGGTTCACGTTGAACCGTCGGCGCATCACCGCAGGGTCGGCATCGCGTAGCTGGCGGGCAGTGCGGATACCCATCGAGGCCAGCCGGGAGTCCAGGCGCCGGCCCACACCCCACAGGTCGGCGACCGGGGTCGCCTCCAGGATCGCGTCGACCTAGTGGGCCTACCCTGGTTTTTCGGACACCTGATGTGGCGGGGCCTGGTGGCCCTGCCCAGTTGCTCGGACTCGTCGCGGGTGGGAAGGATGCCGGCAACTCGGAACTCGAGAAGGCGGGATCCCATGAGACCGGCGCCGGCTTCCCCGTTACCTGGCGCACTGACACCGATCACCAGGGCTTCTGAGCCTCGGACGAGTTCAGGGCACTCGACATACCCCAACGACATACCCCAACTCGATCTGTCGGCCAGACAGTGCATGATGTTCAGAGAAGTCCGACCGAAGGGATCCTCACCCATGCCCAATCCCGTACACGACATCGACGCAGGCGGCCAGCCGATGGATAAGTATGACGCTCGAGTATGGAAGTCGCTGAACGAGTTCTGGGAGAAGAAGAGTGATCCCCAGACCCTGACGAACCGAGCCGCCGCGGCGCTTCAGCACGGCGGTGCAGCTGTCGAAGGAGCCGCCAAGAAGGCCACCGGCGCCATCCCTGAGATGGTGAAACAGCCGATCCGTCACGTCAGTGACGCGGCTGGAGAGAAAGTCATGGAGCCGGTGGCTAAATCGGTGGTTCACCTGCTCGATCTGGTTAATTCATGGGCCCTCGATCTCAATGATCCGAGCTGGGTCGTGACCCACGCGCAAAAGCAGGGGCTGTGCATCGATGCCTTCACCGAGCTGCATGATGCCGATCTCAAGTTCTGCGACAGACTGCTCGATCGCAGTACCTTGACGTGGCGCACGGTCGGTGCGCTCGAAGGTGGTGCCATGGGTGCTCTCGCAATGGTGCCCATTGCAGGAACTGTCGCCTCAATCAGTGCGGACATCATCGTCATCCAAGTGCTGAGTACTGCCATAGCTGCCCGGGTGGCGTACTCCTACGGTTTCGACGCGAAGGATCCGGACGAGCAGAGGTTCATCCAGCGTCTCGTGAACCGAACTTTCATGGCCCAAGCGGCCAAGACGCAGCCGATGGCGCAGGTTGGTAAAGCCGCCGGTGCAATCAAAGGGCGCGTGCACTGGTCCGATAAACTCCGCAACGATCACCAGATCATCAAGAATCTTGAGAAGCTCATGAATCTCACTGGAACGAATGGTGGGAAGGTCGGCGTCCAGAGTGTCGGAAAAGCTGTTCCAGTAGTTGGCGTGCTTCTCGGAGCAGGAACGAACTCCGCAGTGCTAGGCAACGTAGCGGCTGATGCCAAGCGTTACTGTCAGACCCGGTTCTTGTGTGAGAAGTACGGTCTACAAACCCCCTCCGCCTTGGACTTCTAGGGGATCCAAAAGAGCGGTAGCCATCGACACCATGGGCATGCCCACCGAATCGGTGTCCAGTTCGGCAACCGTCCCGGCTCCCTGCGGTTCACGACCCCAGCAGCCGGGCCCGCTACTGAAACGATCACTCCCACATCCGGCCACGGACCGCCCGGTACGCCCTCGCAGATCTGCACGAGAGCGATCACGAACCCCGGGGCGCAGGTGAACTGCTCCGCACGCCCCACGACTCCCGGCATCCCCACCGACTCGGCCTCCACCGCCTCGCAACGGGCGGCAGAGCTGAAGTAGCGACTCCGGGCCCGGTCGGGGCCCCTGGAGCCCGGTCAGATGTGGTCCCGCTGAGGTGGTGGCGGATCCTGGTTCGACTACGGACCAGCATCCGCCACACTCTCGGGCCACCAGGCCCCGCCACATCAGGTGTCCGAAAAACCAGGGTAGGCCCAGTCGGTGGTCGGTCTGCTGTTGGTCCGGGAAAGAGCTTCAGTGTTGGTAGCGGCCTTGGCCGGACAGGGCGGTGTAGAGGGTCTGCCGCGACACTCCGAGATCCCGGGCGACCCTGGATTTGGTCACCCCGTTGGCGATGCGCCGGCGGGCGGTGTCGATCTGGTCGGCCGACAGTTTGGGTCCCCGGTCGTAGACGCCGCGGGCTTTGGCCAGGGCGATGCCTTCGCGGATCGATCGCCGTGGGCTACCAAACTCTGAACCAGAACGGCGACATCCGGCAGCGCGCGCGAATCACGCTCATAGGCTGGAGATGCGACGTTGGAGCTCAGGCCGCAGCACCGGGTGCTGAGAGCGGCGAAAAGGCGATCAAACGCGGAGAAAGTCGCTGAGTCGTACCTGGTCTGGCATTGCGACTACAGGCTGATGGCGGCAATGCCGGCAAGTACGATCACGGCGCCGATCAGACGCCGGGCGAGGTGTCCTTCGCCGAAGAGACGCCAGGCGAGGAGCGCGCCGATCACGATGGATGCCTCCCGCAGTGGCGCGACGAGTGCCACGGGTGAGGTTTGCATTGCGGTCAGCACAAGGATGTACGCGAGCGGGGACAGCACTGCGACCGCGGCGGTAGGTGCGCGATTTACGCGGAGGGTGTTCGCGAACGCTGCGCGGCGTCTGATGATGGCTGGAGCCAGGAATACGACCTGGACGACGAGCGTGCCGGCGTAGTAACTGACGGGTGCGAGCCCGATGGAGCCGATCGCGAACGCGTCCCACAGCGTGTAGGCGGCGATCGTGGCTCCGGTGGTAGTACCCCATGCGATGCCGCGGAGGGGGCGGCTGCCCGTTCTCTGGAAGGGGTTGCCCGTGACGACGAGGATGCCTGCGAGGATAACGAGCGCTCCGATGATCGCCAGCGCCGTGGGGCGTTCTCCGAGCAGGAAGATAGCGATCACGATGGTGAGCAGCGGCCCGACGCCGCGAGCGATCGGATAGACGACTCCGAGGTCTGCTCGGTCGTAGCCCGCCTGCAGGGTGAGCGAGTACGTCAGGTGCAGGGCGGCGGACACGGCCGCAGCGGCGACCAGGGCCCAGGTGATCGGTTGCGAACCGGAGACGGCGGCACCGATCGCGAGAGGGAGACACAGGATCGCGGAAGCGGTCGTGTAGGCGCCCACGAACAGCAGCGTGTCGCCTTTCTTATACTTCGATACGAGGTTCCAGCCAGCGTGGGCGACTGCGGCGACGAGGACGATCGCAACGGTGACTGGTGGCATCAGGTGATGTCGGGCAGGTCGATCCCGGCCCGTTCCGCGCGCGAGACACGGTCGGGATCGCGCAGTGCCAATGCAGCTGCGAGTGCGTCGACGACGACAAGCTGTGCCAGCCGGCTCCCGGCAGCGGCCATCTGCGTCGTCAGCGGCGCGCCGCCCACGACGAGTGCGACGGCGGAGACATCGGTGAGTGGTGTGCCGTACTGGTTGGTGATGGCGATGACGGTCGCGTCGGCGGTCGCGGCGGCGTCGGCGATCGCGACGGTCATGTCGGTGCGACCGGTCGAGCTGACGGCGACGACGACGTCGCCGGGGTCGAGCAGGCGTGCCGCGATCATCGCGGACTCGTGATCGACGACCCCCGATGTCCGCACGCCCAGCGAACGCAGCCTGAACACGACATCGGCCGCGACCGTCGCCGATGGGCCCGCACCATAGGCGAGGAGTTGCCCCGCGCCACGGATCGCAGAGACCGCCTGGTCGAGAGCGTCCGGGTCGATCGCGCCGCTGAGGGCGGTGAGCGCGTCGATCCCTGTGCGCGCTGTCGTGTCGATGATCGTGCGCGTCGAATCGGTGCTCGTGAGCGTGTGTGGCGGGGCGAAGAACTCCGCTGTTCCGCGAGCGCGGGCGATTTCCAGCTTCAGTTCGGCGAAGCCCGAGAAACCGATTGCGCGGGCGGCACGGATCACGCTTGGTGCCGAGACCCCTGCTCGCTCGGCGACTTGCGCCGTCGTGCTCCTTCCCACGAACAACGGGTCCTCCAGCACGAGGTCGACAACCTTTGCCTCGCTTGCCACCAGGCCCGCGCTCCGCGCCTGAACCGTTCCGAGCCAGCGGCGCAGCGGATCCACTGCTGCCGAAACGGAGTTACTTGATGGTATTGTCACGGGTAATAGCGTAACATTGCAGCATGGCGACAGAGCAACGGCGCGGCTCCGCTGGAGGGCGCATACGGGTTGGCGTGGTGGGTCCGGGAGCCATCGGGACGACGGTGTCCGCACTCCTACATGAGGCAGGCAACACACCGACGCTCTACGGTCGCACGCCGCGAACAGAGCTCACCCTGATCGACGGCGACCGCCGGATCGTCGTTCCCGGCCCCGTGCGCACCGATCCTGCTGCGCAGCCCGAGAAGGCGGATGTGCTCTTCTTGGCGGTCAAGGCCACCCAGACCGCGGCGGCAGCCCCCTGGCTGCGTGCTTTGTGCGCCCCCGGGACCGTGGTCTGCGTGTTGCAGAACGGCGTCGAGCAGATCGCTGCCGTTCGACCCCATGTTCCTGAGGGAGTAGAGGTCGTCCCCGCGGTCGTCTGGTTCCCGGCGCAGTCGCAGGAAGACGGCACCATCCTCCTGCGGGGCGAGCCCCGGCTGACGCTTCCCGCATCACCGGAGGCGGAGCGCATCGCGGATGTCCTGCGCGACACGCGCTGCCAGGTCGAACTCGCGGGCGACTTCACCACTCTCGCCTGGCGCAAACTCCTCCAGAACGCCGCCGCCGGGCTCATGGCACTCACCGGCCGGCGCGCCGGCGTGTTCACCCGCCCTGACTTCGCGGACCTCACTCTCGACTATCTGAAAGAGTGCCTGGCCGTCTCGCATGCGGAAGGAGCAGCACTGAGCGATGACGTGCCCGCTGCCATCCTGGCCCGCTTCCAGGCCTTCCCGGCTGATATGAGCACGTCGATCCTCACCGACCGAGAAGCCGGCCGGCCGCTCGAATGGGATATCCGCAACGGCGTCATCTCGCGTCTCGCGCGCAGACACGACATCCACACGCCGATCAGCGACGCCATCACTGCGCTCCTCGCCGCCACAAGCGACGGCCCCGGATGACCCGGGACGCTGCTGCTCCGGCTCAGCGTCCGGAGAGATTACGGGCTCTTCCCAGATGAGGGTGTAGCGCACGTCGCGCGGCGGGCCGGCGCGTCTGGCTATGTCAACTTCATTTGGCCCCGGGTTGTCGGTCTGGCTGGGCCCCGGTTGGGTGCGAGAAGCCAACCCAGAGTGAACTCCGGGCAGCTTATGGGGGGCGGTTCATGTCAGTGGTGTCGGCGCAGGCGCAGGGAGTTGGTGATGACGCTCACCGAACTGAGGGCCATGGCGGCTGCGGCGATCATCGGGGACAACAGCCAGCCGAAGGCGGGGTAGAGCACTCCCGCGGCGATCGGAATGCCGATGACGTTGTAGATGAATGCGAACAGCAGGTTCTGCTTGATGTTGCGCATAGTGTCGACGGACAGGTCGCGGGCCTTGACCAGGGCTGCGAGGTCGCCGCCGAGGAGGGTCACGTCTGCGCTCTCGATGGCGACGTCGGTCCCGGTGCCCATGGCGACGCCAACGTCCGCCCCGGCCAGGGCAGGGGCGTCGTTGACGCCGTCACCGGCCATCGCGACCGTGTGACCTTGCTCCTGGAACCGCTGGACGTGCCCATGCTTCTGATCCGGAAGCACGTCCGCGATCACCTCGTCGATGTGGAGCTCGTCGGCGATGGCGTGGGCGGTGGTGGCGTTGTCCCCGGTCAGCATCACGATCCGCATGCCACGGTGACGTAGGTCGTCGATGGCCTGGGCGGTGGTGGGCTTGAGTGGGTCGGCGATGGCCAGGATGCTTGCAGGCTGACCATCGACAGTCACGATGACGGCAGTGGCTCCTTGGCGACGGAAGGCGTCGATGTCGTCGGTCAGGGGGGTCGTGTCGGCATGCTGGGTCGTGAGGAAGGCAGGGCTGCCGACCATGACCTGGTGACCGTCGACCAATGCTTCGACGCCGCCACCCGGGTGGGCGGTGAATGCAGTGGCGGTCGGTACGGTGACGTCGCGTTCTCGCGCCGCGTCGACGATCGCGCGGGCCAAGGGATGTTCGGACCCGGACTCGACAGCGGCCGCCATGGCCAGCACGATCTCGGCGTGGTGGCCGGCGACGACCTTCTGGTCGACGAGGCTGGGATGGCCCTGGGTCAGGGTCCCGGTCTTGTCGACCACCAGGGTGTCGATCTTCTGCAGTCGTTCGAGTGCTTCGGCGTTCTTGACCAGGACGCCATCGCGGGCTCCGCGACCAACCCCGACCATGATGGACATGGGTGTGGCAAGGCCAAGCGCGCAAGGGCAGGCGATGATGAGCACGGACACTGCAGCAACGATCGCGAACGGTAGCCGGGGCTGTGGCCCGACCGTGGCCCAGACGGCGAAGGTGATCAGTGCGATGCCGATCACGACCGGCACGAACACAGCGGAGATCTTGTCGACGAGCCCTTGGATGGGGGCTTGGGAACGTTGCGCCTGGGACACGAGGTCGACGATGCGGGCCAGGGTCGAGTCGGCGCCCAGGCCGGTGGCCTCGATGACCAGGCTGCCGCCGCTGGTGATGGTGCCGCCGATCACACGGTCGCCGGGGTTCTTGTCAACAGGTACCGGCTCGCCGGTGATCATGGATTCGTCGACGTAGGCGTGGCCGTCGACCACGATGCCGTCTGCTGGGATCTTCTCACCGGGGCGGACCCGGCAATGGTCGCCGACCTGCAGGTCCGCGGATGGCACTTCCTCTTCTTCTCCGTCGGGGTTGATGCGGTGCGCGGTGGCTGGCGACAGGTCCAGCAGGGCGCGGATGGCACCCGAGGTCTGGTCGCGTGCCCGCAGTTCGAGTACCTGCCCCAGCAGCACCAGGGTGATGATCACGGCGGTGGCCTCGAAGTAGACGCCGACCCGGCCACCGTCATCACGCATGATGGCCGGGAAGATCCCCGGGGCCAGGACGGCGACCACACTGTAGAACCACGCGGCACCCACACCGAGGCTGACGAGGGTGAACATGTTGAGGTGCCGGCTGGCCACTGATCGGGCGCCACGTGCGAAGAATGGCCACCCGGCCCACCACACCACGGGGGTGGACAGCGCGAGTTCGACCCAGGGCACCCACGCCCCGACGGCCAGGGCCGGGACCATCGCCAGCACCACCAGGGGCAGGCTGAGCACGGCTGCCACGCGGAGACGGCGGCGCATGTCTGCCAGCTCTGGGTTGGGTCCGTCGTGGACGCCCACCGAGACCGGTTCGAGCGCCATGCCACAGATCGGGCACTCGCCCGGCCCATCCTGCCGGATCTCGGGGTGCATGGGGCAGGTCCATTCGCCATCGCGTGGGCCGGTGTCGGCCTGTGGTGGCGGGGCGCTTTGCCCGCCGTGCTCTTGGTGGGCAGCAGTCTGCCCGGGGTGGGTGTGCTGGTGTGCTGCTGGCGCGGGGGGCTGTCCGTCCGGTTGGAGGAACATGCCGCACTTGGGGCAGCGGCCAGGGTGGTCACTGGTGACCTCGGGGTGCATGGGGCAGGTGAAGGAGTCCCCTTCAGCCGTGATGGGCTCGTCGGGTGGGGTAGGGCTGGTCATGGTCTTCCTCGTCCGTTGAGTGGTGGTGCTCTGTGGTGCTGGTGGGCGCGTGGTGCGAGGTTCTTGGCTCAGTGGTGATCGGCCCCGTGGTTCATCATCCGCATCATGAGCCACATCATCACTACGCAGCCGAGGGCGGGGATGACGGCGGCCATGACGCCGCCTGCGGCGAGGCTGGCACGACCTGTCCACAGGTATCCGGCCACGATGAGCAGCATCGGGGCACACATCAGCAGGTGCATCCAGTGGTGGCTCTTGCCGTGGCCTGTCATCTTCGGGTCGTGCCGGTGCTGCACGGGCTCGAGTACCGGGTCGGCGGCGGGGCGGGGAGCGTCGCTGTCACTGCGGTTGAGCTGGGTGGGGTTTGTGTACATGGTGGTCTCCTTCGTCGTGTGTGGCTGGCTGCCGTCACCATCCAGACTGTCGAGCGTCCATGAAGCTGGACCGGGGCAAATGATGAAGGTTTGACCAAGACGTCGGAGGCATGTGCGGGCATGCGGCGGTGCGGTTCCCGGGGCGACGCGGGAACCGCATCGGCGTGGGCTGGGGTCAGTAGCGCAGGCTGGTCATCATGCCGATCTCGGCGTGGTAGATGTTGTGGCAGTGCAGCATCCAGGCTCCGGGGTTGTCGGCCTGCAGGTCGGCCTCGATGGTCTGCATGGGCAGCAGCAGCACGGTGTCCTTGCGTAGTCCGTTGCTGCCCGGCAGGGACCAGGTGTGGCCGTGGATGTGCATCGGGTGGGCCATCATCGTCATGTTCGTCATCCGCATCCGGACCCGCTGTCCCAGGCTGATCGACAGGGGTGTGTCCTCACCGAACTTCTTGCCGTTGATGCCCCAGGCGTAGGGCTTCATCTGGCCGTTGAGCTGGACCTCGAGGGTCTGCTCCGGTTCCTTGTCGGGCAGCTTGGCTGCGTCGGCGGCGCGCAGGGCGGTGCCAAGGACAGCCTTTCCTCCGAGTTCGGGGATTCGGGTGGTGGCCGGCGGAATGCTGCCGGCGCCGGTCTTGACGATGGCGCGGGCGGGAGTACCGGTCTTGCCCTCGGGGGCGGCCTGCAGCACGAAGACGCCGTCGCCGACGGTGACGGTGGCGTCGATCCTTTCTCCCATGGCGAGGTAGATGGCCGTCGCCTCGACTGGCTGCACGGCGAATCCGTCGGCGTGGGTGATGGTGAGTCGGTGCCCGGACAGGCCGACCTTGAAGATCGTGTCGGCTCCGGCGTTGATCAGCCGTAGCCGGATCTTGTCTCCGGGGCGTGCCGTGAGGGTGCGCGGTGCGGCCGGGATCCGGCCGTTGACGACGTAGTGCGGGTAGCTCACGTCTCCGGCATCGCCCAAGGGGGAACTGCCGTGGTCCATGCCTCCCATGTCGTGGTTCATTCCTTGGGACAGGGGGCCGCTGTTGGCCTTGAAGTCGGCGAAGATCGCATCCGGTGACTTGCCCACCCCATCGGTCCAGTCATCCAGGACCAGGACCCATTCCGCGTCGTGGTCGCCCGGATCGCGTGGGTCGTCCAGCACGAGGGGAGCGTACAGGCCCCGGTCGATCTGGACTCCGCTGTGGGGATGGAAGAAGTAGGTTCCGGCATGGGGTGCGACGAACTCGTAGGTGAAGGCACTCTTGGCGGCGATGGGGTCCTGAGTGACACCAGGCACACCGTCGGAGGCGTTGCGCAGGGCAATGCCGTGCCAGTGCACCGAGGTGGCTGTGGGGAGCTGGTTGTCGACCGTGACCCGGAACAGGTCGCCCGCCTTGCCGCGCAGGACGTTCCCGTCGAGTTCGTCGGTGTAGGCCCAGGTCTTGGCCAGGACACCGCCCAGGTCCAAGGTGACAGGGCGCGGGGTCAGGGTGTGGGTGACGGTCGTCGCCCCGGCCGGGGTGGCGAGTGGTGTCTGGGTCGGGATGGCCCATGTGGCCGGGGTGGTGCTGGCCGGGGAGGGCTGCTTGGCGCCGCATGCAGCCAGGGCGCTGGTGGATGCCAGGCCGAGGCCGGCGAGCAAGGCCTGTCGGCGAGTGATCGTGTTCATGCCCCCGACTCTTCCCGCCCCGCATTGTGACCGGGTCAGGGAAGTGTGGAGATTCGATCAAGACTTCGTGGCAGCACCAGGCTGAACGACGCACCGCAGCCCACCCCCGGACTGGCCGCCAGCACGTCGCCCCCATGTGCCCGGGCGACGGCCCTGGCGATGGTCAGGCCGACTCCGGTTCCGCCGTCGACGTCACGGACCCTGCGTGATCCTTGGTGGAAGAAGCGTTCGAAGACGTGGGGCACCTCACCGGCGGGTATGCCTGCGCCGGTGTCGCTGACCTGGATGGACACCGAGTCCGTGTCAGACCAGCTCGTCACACATACCTCACCCCCGCGTGGCGTGTGCTGGACGGCGTTGCGCAGCAGGTTGTCCAGGACCTGGCCGATGCGTGCAGGGTCGACATCCACCTCCACGGGGCAGTTGCCACGGGTCACCAGCTGGATACCTGCCTCGGCACAGGCTTTCGCACACGAGGTGACCGCCGATTTCACCAGGTCATCGATGCGGGTCAGCCGTAGTTCCAAGGGGATCCGCCCCTCCTCTGCCCTGGAGACCTCGGAGATGTCGGCCGCCAGCGCCGTGATGCGCTCGTTCTGGCGTTGGAGGACCTCAAGGACCTCCGGCCCATACACGGCGACTCCGTCCTCGAGGCTCTCGAGCGTCACCCGCGTCACGGACAGGGGCGTGCGCAGCTCATGGCCAAGATCGGTCCACATGCGTCGTCGGGTGGCCTCCGTGGCCGCGATCTGGGCCGCCATCCGGTTGAACTCATGGGCCACGGATTCGAGTTCGCGCCCCAGCGGCGGCATGCGCACGGGATCGTCGTAGTTGCCGTGCGCGACCCTCTCAGCCCCCTCGGCCAGGGCATCCAGCCCTCGGATGAGGCTGCGGTTCAGCACCCATGACGTCACCGCCGCGATCATCATCGCGGCGGCAAGTCCCAATCCCAGGGAGGCCGCACCGGCGTCATGGAAGGCACGCTCGGCATGGTCCAGCACCTTGGGCTGGGTGTGCCCGGCCTCGGCCATGTGCTTCTTGAACAACGGCGGGCCCATCTCCAGGGCGGTGAGGACCAGCGTGACGCTCATGGTGACCAGGACGGCGAACTGGGTCCACACCAGCCGTCGACCCCACGACAACCCGGGCCACAGCTCTGATGGCCGTCCTCCCATCAGCCTCGGCCCATCCGGTAGCCCACGCCCCGCACAGTCAGCACGTAGCGGGGATCGGCGGCCTCCTCACCCAGCTTCTTGCGAAGGTGTGCCACGTGGACATCGACCAGATGGTCGTTGCCGACCCAGTCCTCGCCCCAGACCATGTCCGTGAGCTGACGCCGACTCAACACACGTCCGGGATGCGCGGACAGGGCCTTCAGCAGGTCGAACTCGGTGCGTGTCAGGTCCACCGCCACACCATCCATGGAAGCCTCGCGCGAGTCGGGATGCACCACCAGTTCCCCGATCCTGCGGGCGACGGATGCCGAAGCCGTGGATCTCGGGCGACGCAGCATCACCTGGACACGTGCGACGAGTTCGCGCGGGCTGAAGGGCTTGGTGAGGTAGTCATCCGCGCCCACGGACAACCCGATGAGCATGTCCACCTCGTCAGCTCGCGCGGTCAGCATCAGGACGTAGCAGTCGCTGAAGGTGCGCACCTTGCGACAGACCTCCACTCCGTCGAGGCCCGGAAGGCCGAGGTCGAGGATGACGACATCTGGCTGCTCCTCCCGGATCCGCGACACCGCCTCGTTCCCGTCTGCACAGGTGTCTGCGGCCATGCCGGCCCGTTCCAGGTAGTTCTTCACCGTGCCGGCCAGCACCGGTTCGTCGTCGACCACCAGCACCGAAGTGCGCGCCACATCGCTCATGGCTCCACCTCACCACGAGACCCAGCAGGCGTCACCTCGTCGGTTGCGAGGACGGGGACATGTTGTGGTTCATGCTGCCCATGTCGTGGTTCATGCCGGACATGCCACCCATGTCATGGGTCATGACGCTCGACGACGTGTCACCTCCCAGGACTGCCGGATCGACCATCCCGAAGATCATCGCCACGTGGGCCACCACGAGGAAGGCCGCCACCATCGCCACGTGCATCCGCAGACGGTTCTCACTACTGCGGCCCAGGACCCCCGCCTCGAGGAGACTGATCACGAGCATGGGCAGGCCACCGACCAGGTAGCTGAGGACCGCGATGACATCAGCCGGGCCGCGCCATCCCCCATTCATGGTCAAGGGCACCACCGCGTGGACCATCAGGTGCGTCCCGATGAAGACCCACACGGGACCGGCGAGCAGGCCAGCAGCCCGACTGAGCCTCGCCACCCACGGGGCTGCGGGCCGGTCATTGCGGCGCCCCAGCAGCATGACCAGTTCCGTGATCGCCAAGGTCTCGGCCAGGATGACCGGGAGGGCCATGAACAACAGCAGGTTCCACGGTTGCCGCACCGCGAGGAGTTCCATGTAGTGGGTCATCGCCATGCCAGCCATGCCCGAGCCAGCAGTCAGGTCGGGCACGGCCAGGGCCAGCCCGACCGCGGCCACGCTGGCAATTCCCAGGAATGCGAGGGACCCACGAGCCAGGGATGAGGATTCATTCGTCGTCATGCCGCCAAGCCTCCAGGCGGCATGTCGAGCACGAGCAAGACAGTGTGAAGAAATGATCAAGATCCACCGCGAACACCGGCTGTCACCCACCTCCCCCGTCCGGACCATCGATGCCCCGGACCTGTGCAGTACCCGCAGTGGCACAGAAACCCACCAGAAGTCGACCGGCACTCGGTTCGGCCGCCTCTCTGCCGTGCACTTCTCTCGATGGCCACGCCATGACCCGTCGAGTCACAGAGTCTGGCGAGCTCGCGTGTGGGCGAGGCGATAGGAGTGGGTGCCGGTCTCGATGATGGTGGCGTTGTAGGTGAGGCGGTCGACGATCGCTGCGCACAGTCGTGGATCGGTGAAGGTGTCGGTCCAGGCGGAGAAGGACTGGTTGGAGGCGATCGCGATGGCGTTCTTCTCCTCCCGCTCGGTGAGGACCTGGAACAACAGCTCGGCCCCGCGCCGGTCGAGCTCCATGTATCCCAGTTCGTCAATGACCAGGAGATCCACTCTTCCGTAGCGGTTGATGGTCTTGGTGAGTTGCTTCTCGTCAGCGGCCTCGACGAGCTCGTTCACCAGGCGGGTGGCGAGGGTGTAGCGGACGCGGTAGCCCTGCTCGGCGGCGGCGGTCCCGAGTGCGATGAGCAGGTGGGACTTGCCGGTGCCGGAGTCCCCGATCAGGCACAGCGGGTCGCCGCGGCGGATCCAGTCCCCGGTGGCGAGCTCGTTGATGGTGGCGGGGTTGATGTTCGGGTTCGCGGTGAAGTCGAAGTCGGCCAGCCACTTCTCGCGCGGGAATCCGGCGCTCTTGATACGGCGCAGGGTAGAGCGCCGGTCACGGTCGTCGACCTCGGCCAGGAGCAGCTCGGCGAGGAAGCCCTGGTAGGTGAGTTGTTCCTTGGTGGCGGTGGTGATCGCCTCATCGACGACGGACCGGATGGTGGGCAGTCGTAGGCGGCGGCAGGCCTGGTCGATCGCGGCCTGGGCGGCTTGTTCGGTGAGGCCGTGACGACGACGAAGACCGCCCGGACGGGAGCTGCTGGTGTTGGTGGTGGTCATGGGGTTCCTGTCGGAGTGTGGTGATGGGCTTCGGCGGTGGCCGAAGCGGGGTCGGGTTGGCGACGTCGCAACAGCTCGTCGTAGGCGGTGACGCTGGGCAGGGGCCAGGTGTCGGCCGGTAGCGCGGCGATCAGCGAGTTCGAGTCGGTGTGGCGGCGCGGTGGCAGGTTCACCACGGTGCCGCCGCGCTGCGGCGCGGGCGCGGTGTGGCTGACGCTGTGGCGTCGGGCCTCGACGGCGACGACGTCGGCCGAGACGGCCCCGACGGACAGGGCGCTGGTGATCCCGGCGATCACCGCCTCGGCCGGCAGGGAGCGGTGGAGCAGGAGCACGTCGATCAACTCCTGGGTGCCCGCGACGTCGCCGCTGGTCTTGCGGGCGGCAGCCCAGAACGCGTCGTGGGCGGCGGTGAACGCCCCCGCGGCTCTGGCTTGGGCCAAGGCGGTCGAGCCGGGGAACGCGCCGGGCTTGTGGCGCAGAACCTCGAGGTAGTGGTCCAGCTCGACCCGGGTCACCCCACGCGTGCCGAGGCGGGGATGGGTGGCGACCACGGTGCGGCCCTCGAACACGACCACGCACGAGGCCCGCAGACTGACCCGGACGCGCTGCCCGATCAGGTGCGCCGGAACGGAGTACTTGACCATGCGCACGGTGATCAGGGCGGAGCGGTCGACGCGCGGGTGGAGGATCAGGCCGGGGTCGAAGTCATCGGCCGGCAGCGGCGCCAGGTGGTCGAGTTCGGCGCGGTAGTCCTGCCCGATCGTGTTCGCATGGCCGGCGATCCGGCGGGTGTTGTCGTCGACTTCCCAGACACGGATCTGGTCGTTGAGTTCGTCCAGGCTGGCGACCTCGGGCATCGGGGTGAGGTGGTTGCGGCGGAACCAGCCGACCTCGCCCTCGACACCGCCCTTCTCATGGGCGCCGTCGATGCCGGGCTGGCAGTAGAACGCGTCGAAGCCGTAGTGGGACTTGAACAGAACCCAGCGTTCGTTCTCCTCGCGGAGCCGGTCACCGCCATGGATTACCTGCACGACCGCGGACGTGAGGTTGTCGTAGCGGATGTGGCGGGTCGGGATGCCGCCCAGGGCGTGGAAGGCCTCGATGTGGCCCTCGAGGAAGGCTTCCTGCCCTCCGGTCGGGTAGACGCGGTGGATCGCCTTGCCCGAGTGCGACAGGCGGTAGACGAACATGTGGCGCTTGGTCTTGACGCCGTCGAGGATCACATACACCTCGCCGAAGTCGACCTCGGCCTCCGCGCCGGGGGCGTGGTCCTGCGGCACCATCGCCTCCACCCGCCGCCCGGCCTCCAGCTCGATCTGCGCCCGCCGGGTCCTGACATAGTCCCGCACCGTCGAGTAGGACAGGTCCGTGGCACCGTGCTCGTCACGCAACCTGGCCAGGATCCTCGTGGCGGTGTGGCGCTGCTTGCGCGGGGCGGTCAGGTCGTAGAGCAGCATCTGGTCGATCGCCGGCTTGTACGGGTCCAGACGTGGTGCGGACCGTACCGGGGTCTTGCGGGGCGGGGGTTCGGCTGCCGCGAGGGCCTGGCGAATGGTGCGGCGGTGCACCCCGTGCTTGCGCGCGAGTTCGCGGATGGACAGGCCATCGACTCGCGCGTCGTGGCGGATGTCGGCAAACAGTTGCACTCGTGACCCCATCTCGGCCTCCTCGCCTCACACCAGTGGATGGGGACCAGCGTGGAGGGGCGGGGCCAATTCAGACCGTCAACACCCCGGCAGGCTGCACGTGGGGCCGATTCAGGCCGTCACAACGGGGCCAAACCAAGCTGTCACAACCAGGCGCCGCCGGTGCGGCGCAGGAGGTAGGTCATGGTGTGATCTCGCAGGTCGTGAGGTAGGTCAGGGCGTGGTCCGGGGCAGGGCGTGGTCCGGGTCAGTCGGTGAGCCAGGTGTCGTAGAAGCGGGGTCGACCCACGGACTCGGTGGCGAAGCCCTGGACGGCCGCGGTGAGCCCGTACACCTGCGGCTCCTCGAAGAGCGGCAGGATCAGCGCCTGCTCGGCCAGGTGCCGCTGGGCCGCGGCGGAGGCCTCGGCCCGCCCCTCGGCCTCCGGCACGGAGGCGATCCGGGCCAGCAGCTCGTCCAGCTCCGGGTCGCCGACACTGCCGTCGGGGTACCCGTTGAGCAGGGTGTTGCGGTTGTCTGAGGAGTACTGGGACTTCAGCACGTCGTAGTCCGAGCGGCCCACCATCGAGTGGTACACCTGCACGGTGCCGGGCTCGCCCCGGGCGGCGTCCTGCGCGGCCTGGTCGCCGGGCAGCAGCTGCACGTCAATGCCGAGCTCGGTGGGCTGCCCCTGGATCAGGGTGACCACCTCCCGGGAGCGGGGCTGCGGGAGGGCCTCGTTGAACGTGAGGGTCAGGGGCTTGCCGTCCTTGGTGCGGGTGCCGTCGGCCCCGGCGCTCCAACCGGCCTCCTCCAGCAGCGAGGCCGCCTTCTCGGGGTCGTGGACGTAGTGCTCGGAGGTGTCCACATAGCCCAGGGCGGTGGCGGCGAGCGCCCCGGTGGCCAGGGGATAGTTGTCCGTGAACAGGGTGTCCACGATGGCCTGGCGGTCGATCGCGGCGATCAGCGCCTGGCGGGTGCGCAGGTCATCCGGGGCCGGGTCGCGGAAGCGGAAGCTCAGGCCGTTGTTGACGCCGTTGGTGGAAGCGGCGTGCAGGCTCAGCCCGTCGGCCGCGAACTGGGGGTCGTCGGGCGCCTCGATCTGTCGGGCGATGTGGGCCTGCCCGGAGGTGACGGTGCCCACCCGCACGCTGTCCTCGGCGGCGACCACGTAGTCGATGCCGTCCAGCAGGGCCCGGCCCTCGCGCTGGGCGGTGGCCGGCGGTTAGGCGTAGTCCTCGCGCACCGTGAGGGTGAGGCGGGTGCCGATCTCCTCCGCGTCGATCACGAAGGGGCCGGAGCCGATGATGTCGGCGGCGTTGCCAGGGCCGAACTCCTCGCCGGTGCGGTCCAGGGTGGCGTTGGAGAGCAGGCCGGAGTTGATGGTGGAGACGGCCTGGGCGAACCCGGGCGAGGGTGCGGAGAAGTGGAAGCGGACCGTGGTGGGGTCCACCACCTCGCCGCGGTCGTAGTTGTTGATCGCCTCGGAGACGGTCAGTGCCCGATCGGGGTCGCCCGCGCCGTACAGGTCGAAGTTCTTCACCACGTTCTCGGCGTCGAGGGGGGTGCCATCGGAGTAGGTGACGCCCTCACGCAGCGTAAAGGTGTACTCGGTGGCGTCCTCGTTGACCTCAGGCAGGGCCGTGGCGATCCACGGGTGCAGCTCGAGGGTCTCGGGGTCCTGGTACAGCAGGCGGTCGGTGATGTTGTTGACCACGCCGCCGTTGGGGTAGAAACCGGCCGCCGGCGGGTACAGCGTGCTCCAGGTCTGCGGCTCCAGGTATGTCAGGGTGCCGCCCTGCTGCGGTTCACCGGCCGCAGCGTTGTCGCCGCCGGTGCCGGAACCGCAGCCGGCCAGCGCCATCAGGGCCGGGGTGCCGAGACCGAGCGCGAGTGCTGAGCGACGCGTGAGGGAGGACATGGGAGGGGCTCCTGGAAGTGCGGGGGCAGTCCGGGCGGCGTGCCGCGGACTGCCCCCGTGCACCACAGGTCCCAAAGAATCGCTAATGGCGGTTCATGGTGTGACATGGGGGCTCCGGAGCTCACCGGGGCTCCTGGCCCGCGCACCAGCTGCACTGCACCAGCAAAGGACGATTACGTTCCAGGACCTCGCGATCGTGGAACGGAATCGTCCTTCTTGTGACTGGACAGCACGAAGGCCAGGGCACCTGCAACACGTCGCAGGCGCCCTGGCCTCTGTGGCCCCGTCGCGGGGGGGCGGTTACCCGAGCATCACAGCTCCGTGGTCCCCGTCCCGCCGGGGGTGTCGCCGCCGGTGACCTTGGCCTTGAGGATCTGGGCCACACCTGCGACCTTGCCACCGGGCAGGCCCCAGTACTGTGCGGACTCACTGGTGACCAGCACCAGGGCCAGGTTCGGATCGTCCACGCCGTCGGGGAAGTAGCTCTTGGCGGAGTCGTCCCACAGCTCGGCGATCTTGGCGCGGTCCTCGACGAACTTGGCCCTGCCCGCCACGGACAACCAGGATCCGGCCTCGGAGACGTTGAGGTTCACCTCGGGGCCCTGACGCAGGGCGTCGGCCTGATCGCCCTGCAGGCCCACGAACAGCCACACATCAGCATCGTCGGTGACGTCCTGGACGGTCATGGGGTGGGACAGCAGCTTGCCGTCGGCGCGGGCGGTGGTCAGCATGACGATGCTGGTGCCGCGCAGCTTCTCGACGACGTCCTGCTGGGTGAAGTCCTGGTCGGTGCTCACGGTTCCTCCATCGGGTCGAGCGGGTGGTCGAACGGGGTGCGGGCCCCTGGGCCACACCTGGATGAGCGGGCGCGCCGACGTCGGGCGGCCGCGCCCGGTGATGCGTCGACCGTAGGCTCCGCACCTGCGACGGGCACCCAGGAACCCGACCGACCGGTCCCGGGATGCCAGGCAGCTCGTCGCGCACTCCGGCGGCCACCAGCACCCTTCGGGACCGGATGCGGGTGCCACGCCCCCTCGACCATTCGGTCACAGCAGGCCGTCCGTTCATGGGGCCTGCATGTTGTAGCGTGGCCAGGTGACCCACACCTCCGGCTCCCCGCAGCGGGAGCACACCAGCAGCACGCCCGCGGATGACCGGCCGCCCGCCACCCCCACCGAGGCGGCCACCAGCGGACCCGACATCCCCGTCGGCCTCGACAACGGCCCGGAGGGCCCGGGCGTCTCCGCGGCGGGGTTCGCGTCCCCCGTGCCCGCGATCGTGGCCGGGATCAGCGAGGCCATCGGGAACACTCCCCTGATCCGTCTGGACTCCCTGTTCCCCGACTCCGGGGTGGAGATCCTGGCGAAGCTGGAGTCGGTGAACCCGGGCGGCTCCACCAAGGACCGGCCGGCGATGGGCATGGTGCGCGACGCCCTGCAGACCGGGCGACTGGCCCCCGGCGGCACCGTGGTGGAGTCCTCCTCCGGCAACCTTGGCGTGGCCCTGGCCCGTGCCTGCAACGCCCACGACGTGCGGTTCGTGTGCGTGGTCGACGCCCGTACCAACGCCACCACCGTGCGCACCATCCAGGCGCTCGGCGGGGAGATCGACCTGGTGTCCGAGCCCGATCCAGCTACCGGCGACCTGCTCACCGCCCGCTTCAACCGGGTCAAGGAGCTGCTGGAGGAGATCCCCGATGCGGTGAACCTGTACCAGTACGGCAATCCCGCCAATCCCCGTGCCCACTACGACGGCACCATGCGGGAGATCGCCGAGGCCACCGGGCACCAGGTGGACGTGCTGATGGCGGCGGTGTCCACGACCGGAACCATCGGCGGCTGCTCCGCGTACATCCGCGACCACGACATGAGCACCCGCGCGATCGCGGTCGACGCGGTGGGCTCGGTTCTGTTCGGTGGCACCGCCGCGCCCCGCCCCCTGCCCGGCATGGGTGCGGGCGTGGTCACCGAGCTGTCCCGCCAGGTTCAACCCGATCAGGTGATCCGCGTGGAGGGCCTGGACTGCGTGGTGGGCGCCCGGCACCTGGCACGCAGCGAGGGCATCCTGGCCGGGGGCTCCACCGGCGGCATCGTGCATGCCCTGGGCGGGCTGATCCCCAGCCTCGAGCCCGGCACCCGCGTGGTGTTCGTGGTGCACGACGGCGGCGTTCCCTACCTGGAGACCGTGTACGACGACCAGTGGGTGCGGGAGAACCTCGACGCCGACACGGACGCGATCGCGGAGGGGATCGAGCAGCTGCGCAGGACCGCCCGCCGTGGCTGAGCAGCCCTCCGTCCGGGCCGGCACGGCCCATCCGGCCCGCAGCGACGGTGCTGCCCGCCCGATTCGCGACGACCGCACTGCACCGCCCATGGCAGCCGCTGAGACACCGCTTCGCCCGGCCGCCGATGCGCCGCTGCGGCTCGCCGTCGTCGGTGCCGGACCGAAGGCGCTGTACGCGCTGGAGGAACTGACCGCGCTGCTGGATGCTGCGGGCTCCGCCACGGCCACCGCCGACGACGCGGGAGCTGCGGCCTCCGAATCGTCAGCAGCATCCGGCCTGATCGTGACGGTGATCGATCCTGTCGCCGTGCCGGGTACGGGCGCCGCCTACCACTCCGGCCAGCCGCACCACCTGCGGCTGAACGTGACCGCGGCGATCCTGGATGAGCCCGCCACCGGCGACTTCCCCGCGTACCCCAGTTGGGTGCAGGACCCGTACCCGCAGCTGGCCGACGAGCCGTACCCGCCGCGCGCGGTGGTCGGCGAGTACCTCGCCCAGCGCTGGCAGCAGATGATCCATGGTCTCTCCCGGCATGCCCGCGTGGAGCACGCCCGGGCCCGGGTGACGGACCTGCGGCGCGAGGGCAGCGCCTGGCATCTGACCACCGACGCTGCTCCCGCGGACGTCGGCCCGGTGGACGAGGTGCTGATCGCCACCGGTCACGCCGCTGGCCACCGGGGCGCCCTGGTGCACCACTGGAGTTCACCCCTCCCCCTGGTCCCGGCGGTGCTGCCCGCTGAGCGGATGCTCAGCGCCGAGCAGGTCCCACCCGGTTCCCGGGTCGCGGTGCGCGGCGGGGCGCTGACCTTCATCGACGCCTGCCTGACCCTCACCGAGGGCCGCGGCGGCACCTTCACCGAGAGCACCGAGGTCGACGCGAGCGGCGGCACCGAGGCGGATGTCCCTGCCCGCCTGGTGCACCATCGCGGGCCGCACGAGCCGACCGTGATTCGGCCGATCACCCGGCAGGGTCTGCTGCTGGATGCGAAGCCGGACCCGGGATCACCCCTGACCGGGGCCGGCGAGCGCGCCGTCGAGCAGGCCCGCGCCCGATTCACCTCCGGCCAGGGCATGGGCCCGGACGCGGTGCTGGCGATCGTGGTCGATGCCGCCACCGCCATGCTCGAGGGGACACCCGCGCCCAAGAAGCACGCCAGTACCTCGGGACGGGATGCGCGCGACACCGTCGCTGGTTCTCGCGCGGCCGTCGAACACACGCTGAGCACCGGTGCGGAACCCGATCTGCCCCGCGGCGCGGGGCGCGCCGAGGCGGCGCTGCGTCGCAGTATCGAGACGGCCCAGGGCCACCGCTCGCCCGGTCCGGCCTGGGCGCTGGGTCGCGTGTGGCAGACCCTCTACTCCCTGGTCTCCGCCGCCCTGCGCGGCAGCGACGCCCCCGAGGAGGAGTGGGCGCGCTTCCGGCAGGCCGCGCAGGTGCTGGAGCGGTTCGCCTTCGGCCCTCCGCTGGTCAACGCCCGCAAGCTGCTGGCGATGATCGACTCCGGCGCGGTGGACCTGTCCTGGATGGATGGTGGGACGGGCATCGACGGCAACAGCATCCATGTCGCGCCCGTGACCGAGAGCTCCGACGCCACTGCCACCGGCCGGCATGTTGACGCCACTGCCACCGGCCGGCACGACGACGCACCGTCGGGCGGCGATGTCGACGTGGTGATCGACGCGGTGCTCACCCCGCCCGGTCTGCTGAACCTCACCGACGAGCTGGCGGGGTCGCTGCTGCACCGCGGCCTGGTGCAGGTGCGGCCCGGCAGGCGGGGGGCGATGATCGACGAGGCCGGCTCCCCCGTCGGCCGCGATGACGCGCCACTGGTCGCCCCCGACGGTCGGACCGTGGCCGGGCTCGCGCTGATCGGGCGGCCCACAGAGGACCATGTCATCGGCCACGACTCGCTGAACCGCCACCTGCACCACGAGGGCCGATGCTGGGCCCGACGGATCGCGGACCGGGTTGCGGGCGTTGACGATGCCGCTCCCGCTGACGCAGCTGTTCCTGCCGCCCCCGCCCCCGCTGTCGCCCCCGAGTGAGAGGACCTGCCGTGACCGAGGAACCCACCCTGCGCGAGGCATGCCAGGGAACCCCGCCGCTGTCGGCTCGTCTGGAGCCGTGGATGCAGGAGCTGCTGGCGGACCCTGCGACCTGCAGCTCGCTGCTGGAGCGCTACGGAAGCCCGCTGAACGTGCACGACTTTTCCGCGCTGCCGCGCAACGCCGCAGAGCTCACGGAGGTGGCCGAGGGCTCCGGGGTGGACCTGCGGATCTTCGTGGCACGCAAGGCCAACAAGACCCTCGGCATGGTGCGTGCCGCGCATCGCGCCGGGCTGGGGGTCGACGTGGGCAGCGAGCGCGAGCTGGGCCAGGTGCTCGAGGCCGGTGTGCCGCCGCATGACGTGGTGGTCACCGCGGCCATCAAGCCCGATCCGGTGCTGCGCCTGGCCCTGGAGTCCCGCTCACTGCTGGTGCTGGACAACCTCGACGAGGTGGCCGCCTCCCGGAGGGTCGCCGAGCAGGTCACCGGCGCCCGGAGCGCGGAACCAGGTCGCCCCGCGGACGGGGCCTCTGGTGCCCCCGAGCCGTTCCCCGTGGCGCTGCGCCTCGCGCCCAAGCCCAGCGACCTGATCCCGCCCACCCGCTTCGGGGAGTCGGCCCGCGCCTGGCTCGAGCTGATCGACTCCGGCGGCCTGGGCGACCTGCTGCGGGTGGACGGTGTGCACTTCCACCTGCACGGCTATGACCCGACCGCGCGCGCCACCGCCCTCGGGGAGGCGCTGGAGCTGATCGACGCGCTGCGCGAGCGCGGCCTGGCCCAGGATGGCGCGTTCGTGGACATCGGCGGCGGCATCCCGATGAGCTACTTGGACGATGCCGAGCAGTGGGACGCCTTCTGGCAGGCCCACGAGCGGCAGGCCCCGGAGTCGGGCCTCGGCGGGGGTGCTCGCGCGGCCGACGACGACCGGCCCGCGGCTGCCCCCGACGCCGGCGAGGACGCCCCCACCGCCCCGCTGACCTGGCGCCGGGAACCGCTGCGGCAGGTGTACCCCTACCACCAGCAGGTGATCCGCGGGCCCTGGCTGGAGCGGTTCCTGGGCCACGAGATCCGCCCGGGTGCCACTGCCGGGCAGGCCCTGCGAGAGCGCGGGGTGCAGCTGCGCTGCGAGCCGGGCCGCTCCATGATGGACGGTTGCGGCATGACGCTGGCGAGGGTCATCCAGCGCACCAGTGCCAGCGACGGCGTGCCCCTGGTGGGGCTGGAGATGAACCGCACCCAGTGCCGCTCCACCTCCGACGACTTCCTGGTGGACCCGATCCTGGTGCGCACCGGCACACGCGACGATGCCACGGATCCGTCGGTCGCCGGTGCCGGGCAGAGCAGGGCGAGCGAACGGTTCGAGGGGTTCCTGGTGGGCGCCTACTGCATCGAGGCCGAGCTGATCCTGCGTCGGCGCCTCGCGTTCCCGCAGGGTGTGGCCGTGGGCGATGTGATCGCCCTGCCCAACACCGCCGGGTACCTGATGCACATCCTGGAGAGCGCGTCCCACCAGATCCCCCTGGCCTCCAACGTGGAGCGCGTCGGCGGTGGGGAGGCAGGCGGATCCGGAGGTGACCACCCCAGCGCAGAGGTGGCGGACCGCAGCAGGACGGGCGGCACGGACCACAGCAGCACCGCCGTCGAAGGCAGCGATCCCCGTCCTGATGTGCCCGGGTTCAAGCGCGACGGCATCGACCGGGTGCTGCCCATCCGGGCCTGATCCCCCGCTTGAGAGCTCTGTGAGCACGCCTACATGCCGGGAATCTTCGGCCCACCGGTCGAGGTGGGCACAGATGCGTCCCGTCAGGTGCAGGTGCTGGCACGCACGGGGCGGCACGCGACCAGCTGACGGCGCGGCCATGCACGGGGCGGCCTCGCGCTCGGCGGCACGCGACCTGCTGACGGCGTTGCCAAGCGCGGGGCGGCACGCGAGCCGGTGGCGGCGCGGCCTCGGTCTGACCCGACGCAACAGGAGTGCTAGCTGTACTTCCCCGGGAGGTTGTGAACGGGTGAGGTAGCGAAGACCTCCGGGCAGGATGTGGGTTACCACACTCACTCTCCTGACCACGGAGGTCTTCGTGACTCACGCTAACGCACCCTTGACACCGGAAGGGCGTCGTCGTCTTGCTGTTCTCGTCGTGGAACAGGGCTGGTCGTTGCGGCGGGCGGCGGAACGGTTCCAGTGCTCGCCCGCGACGGTGAAGCGGTGGGCCGACAGGTACCGGGCAGGGCTGCCGTTGATCGACCGTAGTTCGAGGCCCACCTCGTCACCGAACCGGCTTTCGCGTAAGACGGAGCATCGGATCGTCGCGTTGCGGTTCACTCGCCGGTGGGGTCCGCACCGGATCGCGTATCACCTGCGGTTGCACCGTTCCACGGTCGGTCGGGTGCTCGCCCGATACAAGATGCCGAAGCTGATCAACATCGACCAGGCCACCGGGCTGCCGGTTCGCCGCCCGAAGCCGAAACGGTACGAGGTCGCCGCGCCGGGCCAGCTCGTGCACGTAGATATCAAGAAACAAGGCCGGATCCCCGACGGCGGCGGGTGGCGTGCCCACGGTCGCGGATCCATGCAGGACCGTCACGCGGGAGTGGCCCGCGACAAGGCAGCCCGTGCCGGGGCAGCCGGCTCTCGCGGCTACCGGTATCTGCACCACGCCGTGGACGACCACTCCCGGATCGCGTACTCAGAGATCCTTGACGACGAGCGCAAAGAGACCGCAGCGGGGTTCTGGACCCGCGCGAACGCGTTCTTCGCAGGCCTGGGCGTCACAGTCACCGCGGTGATGACCGACAACGGTTCCTGCTACCGGTCAGGCGCCTTCGCTGACGCGCTCGGCGACGAGGTGAAGCACAAGTGGACCCGGCCATACCGGCCGCAGACCAACGGCAAGGTCGAGCGGTTCAACCGGACCCTCGCCGTCGAGTGGGCCTACGCGAAGCCCTACGCCAGCGAAGCCGAGCGCGCCGCAGCCTACGAGACCTGGCTCCATCACTACAATCACCACAGACCCCACACCGGGATCGGCGGCCAGACTCCCTCAGCCCGCGTTCACAACGTCACGGGGAAGTACAGCTAGACCCTAGAACGGTGCCTCGTCGCGTGTCGCCCACGGGTTCGGGGGCGACGGCGGCAAGGCTCCCCCGGGCAGCGGCAGGTTGGTGACGACGTAGAGGTTCAAGATGTCGTCGCGGTCCATGAACATGATCTGGCTCCGCTTGCTGGCATCGAGAGCGTTGCCGAGCCAGTTGCGAGCCGCCTTGGTGATCTCCCCGCCCGCCACGATGAAGGCGTGGTCAACCAAGACCCGGCGGTTGGTCTCAGGATCGAAGATCTCGTGTGCCAGCATCATGAGCGCTTGGTTGTGGATCTCGGCCATGTTGGCGTTGCCGGTCTTGGTGACGCCTGAGGCGTCGAGCTTGCCCTTCTTAGCCTGGATGCCGAAGTAGAGGATGTGCTGGGTCGGCAAGGTGTAGCGCATCCAGATGTCCTTGCCGTACTCCAGCGCCTTGTCCTTGTGCCCGGCTGCCGTGATGCGGTGGTAGCCCAACTGTCTGAACAGCGGGAGGAGCACTTCCTCGATGAGATCATCCTCGCTGCACTGGTCGAGGTAGGCCGTCAAGAGCTGCCGCCGCTCCAGTTCAGCCTTGCTGAAGGGGCGGTGCGGATTGGCGGCAAGGACAGTGACGGTCTGTGTGCCGACGTGGCGGAGGTAGCAGTGGTTGTCTTCGCCGTAGAACGCCTCGAAACCTTCGCGACCGAGTACCTCGTTGAGTTGTGCCAGCGCACGAGGACGGTCGGGGCCTTCGTTGAGCCGATCGGCTGGACTCATGAGTTGGTCAATGAGACGGCAGAAGACATCCGGGGGACGTGTGGGGCCGTCATGGGGTTCGGCCAGCATCTGTTCCAACACGTCCGCAACCCAGCGATGGCGGGTCGAGCCGTCGTGGTGGAACTCGGTCTCCAACTCTTGAAAGAACTCGGTGATGTACATGCTGGAGCGATACGGGAAGTACTTGGCTTCGTCCTCGTTTTCGGCGTCGTCACGACCCACGTTGCCCACGATGAGTGACCCGAGGGCTTCGAGGTTGCGGCGACGGAACTTCACGGGACCATTGTTGCAAGCGGGACCGACAAACGACCGGACTCCGTGGGCTGCGGCTGCACCGTCTGCCCCGGCATGCGGTGCCGCATCGGCTGAGTGTCAGTGTCACGTGCTCGAATAGACCCATGACTGTGGACGTGCGGCGCGCTGTTCTTGACCGCCTCGGCACTGGAGGTGCCTCGCGCTTTGGCCGCCCATACCTCGTGGCAACCCTTCACCGGGAAGTTGGCTGTTCCGAGACGGAAGTGTGGGAGGCCTTCTGGGGTCTGGTCGGTGAGGGACTGGTCTACCTCGACACCGCCGGCCAGGGATCAGGCACTGACAACTGGCAGTGGCACCTATCGACAGATGGCCGAAGGGTGGCTGAGGGCGGCTCCTGGGAGCCACGCGACCCCGACGGCTACATGGATCGGGTTCGACGAGACATCCCCGACTTGGACGAACTCGTGGAACTTTACCTGACAGAGGCGTTGCAGTCGTTCAACGGGCGATGCTACCTCGCCACCTCCGTCATGCTTGGAGTCGCCGCAGAACGTGCCTTCCTGGTCATGGCTGCGTCCTACGCCGCCTCTACTGTCTCGGGCGCGCCGGCTATGGCCAAGGAGTTAGCGCGGCCGCGAAGCAACTACTTCGCCTTGTGGACGGAGTTCCGAAAGCGCATCGAGCCGATCCGCCAGGATCTGCCGGATGGGCTCGCCGACTCTCTCACGCTGGATGCCATCGCTGACCTGATCCGCCTGACCCGCAACGAGGTTGGCCACCCCACTGGCCGCCAGATTGACGAGGACACCGCTCGAGTTCACCTGACGATTGCTCCGACATACATGCGGAAGATGCGTGCGCTGACCGTCCACTTCGCCCAGAGGCCGGCGGAGGTGAACGAATGACGCAACTGCCGATGCCGGTCCACGTCGGATCCGAACCACCTGAGCATTGGGACGACATAGAGGCGCGACAACAGCAGTATGGCGACGATGCGGCACCATACCTGCGTGACAAACAACGGCCGTCCATCGCCAGGCCAGACATTGACTGGGGTGCGCTTGGATTCGAGCCACGTTGGGTGGGTTTCGACGCCGCAGACTGCGCGGCTGCGTTGCAGCCGAGCATTTTCTCTGGTCAAGGCGCCGACGAGTTCAACCGCTTCCGTCAAGGTGCTGAGCGGCGGGGCGAGACAGCTCTAGTGATCAGCCCGATCGGTGAGACCGAAGGCGCGTCTCGCAACGTGCACAACGTCTTCGATCCACCTGTCAGCTCGGTCTCGATTGGGCAGACCTACACGAGCATCGACGGTCGCACAATCGGCAAGGGCGCGCGGGTTCGGGCCGCCTCCGACCTCGATGATGCGGACGGCCAGCTCGCGCTCCGACTACTCAGCGCCACGCAGGCACCTACGTGGCGCAGCCTGTCGCTCAGCGGTGCAGTGTTGGAGTCCGTGTACGGCCGCGAGGACCACCCTCCCGAAGGAACGCTGCTGCCTATCTTGGAGACGGAGCTGGGCGAACCAGTTGTGGCGGTCTGGATATCGCCGGATGGTGTGGAGCGACGCTACGTCGTTCCGGTCGAGACTTCCTGGACGCTGTTGCTTCCGTGGCTACTGGAACAAGCGCTCCCGGCGTTCGTTCCTGGGGCGATGCGCCGTGCGCGGCGTCCGTTGACCTCAGACAGGGATCTGATGACTCGGCGTGAACGGGACGCCCATGCCGCGCTGGCCGATCTGGAGCTGGACTACGCCGCGCGCCGCATCGAACTTGAGCGCCAGATCGAGGACGCACAGGATGCCGCCGTGGCGACCCGCGAGGGACTTCTTTACGGTACTGGCCAGCAACTGGTCAGCGCCGTTCGCGCCGTCTTCGAGACCGCTGGAATCGAGGTTGTTGACCTTGACGAGAAGCTCGGAGACACCAAGAACGCCGACCTGCTCTGTACCTACGGAGGCTTGTCGCGATTGGTCGAGGTGAAGTCAGCGAACGGGAGCGCTCCCGAACGTGCCTACCAAGACTTGATCCGGCACCTACGTGAGTGGCCGAGCTTGCCGGGCGCTTCTCCGATCGACGGAGGCGCGCTTGTGATCAGTCATGATCTCCGCAAGGTGCCTCTTGATCGGAGGCCGACGCCATACGCGAGGCCGGAGTTTTTGTTGGCGCAGACCGAGCCGGTGATCTCCGCGCTGGAACTCTTCGCGGCCTGGCGCGACGAGGACGTGGAAGCGATTCGTCAGCTGCTGTTCGGCTCAAGTGCCGCACCTGTGGGTAACTCGGCGGGGCAGGCCGGTGCCGCGGTTGTCGACGTCGATGCCGCCTCATCCAGTCGCATCCTGCGACACTGGTTTGGGCGGCGCTGAGTCAGGACCCGCTCAGCGCGGCCAATCCGAGCAGGGCCAGACAAGCGCCTACCGGGCAGGTGGGGTCTTCTGTGCGTAAGACATAACACTGCCGGACAACCTCGCCACCGAGGCCGAGAACCTCCATGAGTATGTCGTCGTCCCCGAACTGCTCCGCCTCAAGTACCGTTAACGCTGCAAGCAGTTCAAGGCCGTGATGACCTCCCTAGTTCCGAACCGGCGGGAGTTGGAGTAGAGCAGCAAGCACTCGGCGCAACAACAGGCAGGCATTGACGCACATGGCATTTCTGGGCAAGACGAAGCGGGCGGTCCAACAGTTTCCGTCGCCGGAGGAGCTGTACCTCAGCGGGACTCTGCCACGCACCACGGACGCTGTCGACTCTCTCTGGCTGCATCAGGGCGACGTCATCCGTGCCTACGCCGAGAACCACGTGGACACCCCGGACCTCGCGCTGGAGCTACCGACGGGAACCGGCAAGACCCTGCCAGGTCTGCTCGTCGGGGAGTGGGTGCGACGTAAGGCCGAAGGTCCTGTTATCTACGCCACACCGACCAAGCAGCTCGCGCGTCAGGTGGCGGCGACCGCTGAGCGCGAGGGCATTGCGGCCGCGCTCCTGATCGGAAGTGCCAAGTACTGGGATCCGGCGGATGAGGCATCGGTCGAGGGTGGCGAGGCAATTGGGATCACGACTTACAGTGCGGTCTTCAACAGCAGTCCCAAGCTGCCCGAGCCCAGGCTCCTGATCTTCGACGATGCTCACGCTGGCGAGCAGTTCGTGGGCAATGAGTATGGCATCAGCATCCGTCGCCACGACGATGAGGACGCATACCTCGAGGTCCTGGAAGGGCTGAAGCCGTTCCTGTCTGGACTCCTCATCCAGCGACTTGAAGGCGACCCCGATCCCGGCGCTCACCACCAAGTGCGCCTAATCCTGCCTGCGGTCGACCAGACGGCGCTGACGAAGCTCGACGCCGTTTTGGCAGGTCTGCCCAAGCCTCACTCGTACAAGCTCGCTATGATCCGGCCGGGCCTGGCAGCCTGCTGTGTCTACCTGTCCTACGGCGGTATCCAGATCCGCCCGATGATCCCGCCGACGTACGAGAACCGTGTCTTCGCTCGCGCCAAGCAGCGCATCTACCTGTCGGCGACTCTAGGCTCTGGCGGGGAACTGGAGCGCGCCTTCGGTCGGCGTGAGATCGTGCGAATGCCGCTTCCGACCAAGACACCTCCTCGCTCTGGCCGGAGGCTGTTCGTCTTCCCTGACTTGGTCAAGGACGGAGACGCAGTGGAGCTGACGAAGCAGATAGTCGGCCTCACCGACAAGGCGCTCGTGCTCAGCCAGGAGACCATCGCCAACACCGAGGCGACAGCGAAGGCACTGGCCGGCAACGACGTGCCGGTCATGGGACGGGACGATCTAGAACGGAACGGCTTGGAGTCATTCGCGAAGGCTTCGAGTGGAGTACTCGGGCTGGCCAATCGTTATGACGGACTCGATCTGCCCGGCAAAGCCTGCCGGATTGTTGTCCTTGACGGGAGACCGGACGCAGTCGGGCTACAGGAGCGATTCCTGAGTGAGCGGGCAGAGGCCAACGCAGCCCTCGCAGAGCGCCTCCGTACCCGCATCGTGCAGGGCGCCGGGCGCTGCACCCGTGGCCCGAACGACTACGCCGTGGTCGTCGTGCTCGGTTCGGACATCATGAAGTACTTCTCTAGGCCCGAGAACCTCAAGGCACTCGAACCGGAGCTACAGGCCGAGGTTGAGTTCGGTTGGCAGAACAGCAGGGGCACCGATCCCGACGAGATAATCGAGAACGTCGGAGTGTTCCTCGAACACGGTGCCGACTGGCGTAAGCAGGGTGAGCCCATGGTGGCCGAGTTCCGGCAGGACGCCGTCAAAGTCGAGGCTCCTGGAACAGATGCTCTCGGCAAGGCCGCGGCGCTTGAGGTTGAGGCCTGGCAGCTGGCATTCGGGGGCGACTGGATAGGTGCCAGCGAGAAGATGCAGGAAGCGGTGCCCCATGTCGGCCCTGAGGCAACGCGCGGCTACCGCGGTCTGCTGCTGTACATCGCAGGTGTGTGGCTGCACCTTGGAGCCCAGGATGAAACCCAGCGATCACGTGCCCGACAGCTCGTTCGAGAGGCCGCTCTCGCGGCCAATCGCGGCACCTGGCTCAAGGAGATGCGAGAACTGCCTGGCGCCGAGGAGGTTCCGCTTGTCCTCGAGGACATCGTGGCTGTGAACCAGGTGGTCGCCCGCCTGCGTGGACAGATCAAGCCGAAGCGGATCAACACAGCCCTCACCGAGATGCAGGAATCACTCGACCAGGATGAAGCCATCAGGTATGAACGCGGTTTGACGACTCTCGGGTCGTTCCTCGGGGCGGAGGCTTCTAAGCCGAAGGGCCAGGGCCGCTGCGACTCCGCCTGGGTATGGGGCACCGCTATGTGGATGACCATCGAGGCGAAGTCGGAGGAGCACAACGGCGGCCTGCTTCCGCTGAAGGACGTTCGCCAGGCCAACACTCAGCTCGACCAGCTGGCGGCGGACAGAGGGATGGATCACCCGCCGGCGGGTAGTCCAGCGATCATCGTGTCGGACAAACTGTCGGTGGACCCGCAGCATGCTCAAGCGGCGAACCCCAACGTCTACCTGACATCGACCAGGGTCGTGGGGGAGATAGCCAGTGACGTTGCCGTCGTCTGGGCGGACCTGCTTACGACCGCCATCGGTATTGCCTCCGAGCATGCCCAGAAGCAGCACGTCCGGTCTGTCATGACCGAGAACGGCTGTCTGCCGAGTCAGGTGATTGATCGGCTCGCGCAGAACCGGATCAGGCCCGGCCACTGAGGGGGAGCGGCAAGTCCTCCCAGCGTGATCACAGCAAGTCCTTCGTGTGCGTCCACACGGTCATCCGGTGCACGCCGAACCGCCGGGAGATCGACACCACGCTCTCGCCGTTCGCTCGGGCAGTTCGGATAGCGTCCACTTGGCTCTCCGTCAGCGGTGTTCTAGCTCGTCTCCTAGGGTTCGCCACGACGCCGAGGTCGTCCTCGACGGCAGCTTCCGGCTCATCGCCGAGACCGAGTTTCGCCTGCTTCCACGCGGAACCAAGCCGCTCGAACCTCTGCCAGGTGTTCGGTTTGAGTCCACTCGCGTCCACAATTCTTGAGGTGCACGGGGCCCGTTGTGCGAGGGCCGGTGCACATGGCTTCCCCGGATCCCCCGCTCACTCTGTGCGCCCCCGCCCAGTTCATGGTTGTGGTGGTGGGACGCGTCGAAACCAACCGGGACGCGCTGATCCCGCAGGATAGGTGCGGATAAAGCACCGTCTTTGGTGCCTAATCCGCACCTATCCTCGAGTCCCCGGCCATGGCACCGCACGCCGGGCAGGCCCGGGATGGGGAGGACCTTTACGTCGTCTAACCTGCAAAGGTCCTCCCCATCCGCCGGTCCACCTATGCGTCGCGCGACTGGCGCCGCAGCTCGGCGAAGTACAGGCGCTCGAAGACCACGAGTACGACGAGCACCATCGTCACCGCCGCCAGTCCCCCGAGGGCGGGCAGCCTGATGATCGCGGGCGCGAGCCCCACCAGGATGACCAGGGCACAGGCACGCGCGACGTTCCTGGCGCGCTGCACGCGGAGGTCAAAGATTAGGTGCCCGATGAGGTGGAGCGCCACGCCACCCACGAGGCACAGGCCGTAGAACGCACCGAGGGACTCGTCCGTGCCGGCCAGGCGCAGGGCACCCTCCACGCCGACCGCCGCGAGGAGGACCCCGCAACCAGGGGAAAGTGGCCATAGACGTAGGCCTCAAAGGCGATGCGGATACGTTCGGTGCCCGCCAACTCGGCAACGCGTCGCCCCGTGGCCGCCGCCACGAGATCGAAGTAGAGCCACCACAGGCAGATCGCGAGCACGACACCCAGCCCGGCCGCCAGCAGCAGCGGGATCGTGAGCGGATGCTCCCCGGCCCCGACCCCGACGGCCACCAGCGATTCGCCCAGGACGATCAGCACGAACAGCTCGAAGCGCTCCGTCCAATGGGAGGCGCTGTAGATGCGCCAACTCCCGTGCCGCGACGTGAGGTAGACCGACAGCCACTCCCCCAGCATTGCGATGGCGAACAATGCGGTCTGCGCCTGCCCGCCCACCACGACGCCGATCACCAGCAGCACGGCCTGCACGAGCAGTGGCAACCGGGAAATGGCGATCTGCCGGCGCAGTCCGGCGTCATCCCGGGCGGCGATCGTGTAGACGACGAGATGAACCAGCCGCACGAACAGATACGCACTCACCAGGACGACGGGCCCGGGCAGCCCCTCGCCGGCGCTGTCCCATGCCGACGGAATCGCCAGGGCTATGACGAAGACGCCGACGAGTGCGAGGCCGAACCCGACCGCGCCGAGTCCGACATCGGCGCGCAGCTGGTTCCCCAGCCAGACGAACGTGCACCAGGTCCACCACAGCATCCCGAACAGGATCAGGCCGTGCGGCACCCCCTCGGCACCGTGCTCGTGGGAGATGAGGTCGGTGACCTGGGTGACGGCGAACACGTACACGAGGTCGAAGAACAGCTCGAAGGTCGTGGCCCCCTCACCCGCGTGTGGACGAGCGTGCCGCAGCCCCCGCGCCCGGGCAGGTAATGCACCATCCATGCTCGAATCCCCTCATCCAGATGAACACTCGATCGCCGGCCGTTCAATTTCCGGTAACAAGAATAATCGGGGCCCAGAATGGCGCTCGGGCAATACCAGCCGACGAGAACCCGATCACCTTGATGAAGGCGCTCATTGGTTGCACGCAATTCACCCCCGGACCGACAATGTGCGCCCGGCGCCGGGGCTGGTTCCCCGTCCGCGCCTGGCACATGCAGCACCAACAGGCTCGTGGCTACGCGTTACACCACCGCCCCGGGCGCCCCCCATGCCACCCTGAGTGACGGCATTGCCGCCCGCGTGCCACGGCGGGAAGGCCACCACCCGGGCATTCCGGGCGCATCCATCGCATGGCATAATCGCCGCATGAATGACATCGTGGCAAACCTCACGGCACAACCGATCCTCGGGGTCGGCACCGTGCTGTTCGTTATTGGCCTCGGGTTTGCCGTGCTCTTCGGATTGTCCTTCCGAATTCGGGCGGTGCTCAACAAGCGGGCGTGGAACGGGCCGACGCGTCCCTTCTTCTTCCTCATGTTGCTGACGCTGATTCCGGGCATCGCCCTCATCGGGCTCCAGCTCTGGCTGAACCAGGGCCACTAGCCGCCGCCACATCGGGCGGCGCCCACCATGGGCGCTCGGCACGCGGCCGCGCAGTGGGCGGGTCGCGCGCCACCCGGGCGCGCAACCCGCCCCACATGCGTCAGCCCTCGGTCACCGAACCCAGGATCACCGACAGTTCGGCGAAGCCACTGGCCGGATAGCTGGCGTACTGCGACGTGGCCGCACGGTCGGGCGTGATCGTGCCGGTTGCCGCCAGCAATTCCTGGGTGAGCATGCGCAGCTCGAGGCGCGCCAACGGCGCACCCGGGCAGACGTGGATCCCGGCCCCGTAGAGCAGGTTGTCCTCGCGCGGACGATCAAGGCGGAACTCATTGGGATCGCCGAACACGTCCTCGTCGCGGTTGGCCGATGCCCACAGGATCGTCAAGCGCTCCCCCGGCTCAAACTGGCGTCCGCCGATCTCGGTGGGCTCGGCCACCACGCGACGGTTCGAGATGAGTGGCGGATGAATGCGCAGGATCTCGTCCACCGCATCGTCGAGCGTGGCAGGCGAGCCGGCCTTGGCACGCATCAGGCTCTGCACATCGGGATGTTCGGCAAGGTGGTCGACGACGATGCCCGCGGCGGCCGAGATGGTGCTCAGCTCGCCCACCGTCCAGTTGCGCAGGATCGACACCAACTCGCCGTCATTCAGCACTCGGCCGTCGACCTGCTCCTTCATCAGGCGGGTGGTCAGGTCGTCCGGGGCGGCGTCGCCCATGGCGCGTCGCTTGTCGAGCAGGCCGGTGATGTAGCCATCGAACTGCTCGGCCACGGCGGCGGTGGCGGCCCGGTCGCCGGACGCGGTGGCCCGGCGGTTGCTCAGCGTCCACTCACGCAACGGTTCGCGCAGGCGCTCCGGCCATCCCAGGTAGGCCGACTGCACCTGCAGGGCGAAGGGCTCGGCCAGGTCGTTGACGATGTCGGCCGGCTTGTCGCGGGGCAGCGCGGCGATCAGGTCCGCGGCGATCGCCCGGCAGGCCGGCTCGAACGCATCCACGACCTCCTGGGTGAAGTAGCGGTCGACGATCGTGCGGTACACGGTGTGTTCAGGCGGGTCCATGCCGTTGGGCACCGCGACGTGCTTCGAGACGACCGCGGAGAAGGTGCGGGTCTGGGTGGCGGCGCGCAACACATCGTCGTGGCGCAACAACGACCAGCCCATCTGCTCGCTGTGGGCCACGGGGCACCGGGCGCGCAGCGCGTCGTAGGCGGCGATCTGGTTGTCCAGCACCTCGGGGGCGCGAGGATCCCATTCGTACGACTGCGGTTCGTGCGGGGCGGGGTTGTCGCGAGAGGGAGTGTCGGAAGTCATTGCCGGGCCTTTCGGGGTGGAGGTGAACAGGCACAGGTCGTATGTCACCCGCCACGTGGGGTCGCCCAGCTAGCGCGACGGGCCGGGCTTCCGGCCACGCGTGCTCCCATGGCGCCCCCACGTCGCGGCGACACATCTACTGGGACGCTATAGCGGCGTTGGGGCAGCGTCAACGGATGGACGACGCCCGTCGGCAGATCAGCCGCGGGGACTCTCCGGGCACCCGGCGCCTCGGCCTCCCCAGGAAAGCTGTTGGGTGGTCAGTTGTGCGGCTATGACGCCGCACAACTGACCAGCTTGGGGGTTCCCCAGCCGGCGCCCGGGCGCGACGCTTACTTGCCGCTGTACACGGGGAACTTGGTGTACTTGCCGTAGTCCGTCTGGTCGAGCCCGCGCAGCGTGGCCATGTCGTCGTCCGAGATCACGAAGTCGACCTGCGCGTTGGCGCGCATGTGGTCGGGGTTGGCGGTCTTCGGCAGCGGCACGGTGCCCAGCTGCAGGGCGTAGCGGATCGACAGCTGCGGCACGGTGACGTGGTTGTCCTCGGCGATGTCGCGCACGCGCTCGTTGCCCATCATCTCGCCGTGGGCCATGGGCGAATAGGCCTCCACGAGGATGTCCTTCGACGTGCAGTAGTCGATGAGTTCCTGGGGCGTATTGCCGATGTGCACCAACAGCTGGTTCACCTGCGGCGCCACCTGGGCCGAACCCAGGATGTTGTCGACGTCCTCCTTCAGGAAGTTCGAGATGCCGATCGAGCGAACCTTGCCCTCGTGGTGGGCCTTCTCCAGCGCACGCCATGCCTCCCGGTTGCCCTCGTCGTAGTTGCCGCCGCGGAAGTCGTTCCAGGGCTGCGGGCTGTGGATCATCATGAGGTCGACGTAGTCCAGGCCGAGCTTGGCCAGCGAGCCGTCGATCGCGGCAACCGCCTGGTCGAAGTCCTTGATCTCGGCGGCCAGCTTGGTGGAGACGAACAGTTGGTCACGGGCGACATCGGCGGTGCGCACGCCCTCGCCGACGCCCTGCTCGTTGCCGTAGGCCTGGGCGGTATCGATATTGCGGTAGCCGATCTGCACGGCATCACGCACCGCCTGGGCGGCCCGGTCATCGTCGATGAACCATGTGCCCAATCCGAGCTTGGGGATCTTCTCGCCATTGGACAGGTCAAATGTCTCGTTCAGGATCATGGTTCGCATTCCTTCTTCTTGGGGTTTCTGGCTCGTGAGGGCGTATCTGGGCTTGTCAGGGTCTAGTTGGTCGGGGAACTGGCGGCGTGCCGGACGCGACGAGTGCGCGCGTCGGCAGGTGCTCGCGTCGACTGGCAGGGACGTCACGGGGGTGCGCGCCTCCACCAGCATCAACCACGCGGACGCGCCACATCATCCCCGGCGCGCTCACTGGGCCTGCCAATGGGGCAGGAACTCACCGTCGGCCTTGCGGCAGGTCACTGCCGTGCCGTCGCTGGCGGTGCCCGTGGAGCCCTCGTCCAAGCAGATGCCGCCCACCTTCGTGGACCCCACCTGGCTGGTGGCCTGCGACCAGGCGCTGCCGATCGGATTGCCGCCCGTGACGGTGACCGTCGGGCCGGGCGCGGTCGTGGTGGTGGTCACCGGGGGTGCCGTGACGGTGTTGGTCGTCGTGGTGGTGGCGGTCACCGTGGGCGAGGGCGACGACGATCCGCCCAGGCCCACCGCCCCCACGACGGTGCCGACGACCAATGCGAGGATCACGAGCAGCACCCACACGATGCGGCGTCCGGTCTTGTTGGACCCGCCGTTGCCCTGCGGCTCGGGGCCGGTGGGCTCCTGGTAGCCGGTGCCCGGATAGTTCGGTGGGCCGGGATAGTCGGGGCCCGACGGATAGCCGCCCCGGCCGGAGTAGTTCCCCCGGTCGGAATACTGTGCGCCGCCGTAACCCGCACCGGCCTCGACGCCGGGCAGCACCTTGGTGGGTTCCGGGCCGCCCTGCGAGGACGACGCCCGGTAACCCTCGGAATAGGGGTCATCGCGATAGCCACTGCGGTAGGGGTCACCCGGGTAGCCGGCGGCGCTGAGCGGGACGGTCGGATCGGCCGGTTGGCCATTGACCGGCCCGGAGAACGGACGCGTCGGCTCATCCGAAGGCAGGCTCACCGTCGGATCAGCCGGATAACCATTCACCGGCCCCGAAAACGGACGCGTCGGCTCATCCGAAGGCAGGCTCACCGTCGGATCAGCCGGATAACCATTCACCGGCCCCGAAAACGGACGCGTCGGCTCATCCGAAGGCAGGCTCACCGTCGGTTCGTTCGGCGCGGGGATGTACACCGTCGGCTCGGCATCGTCGTTCGACGGATCCCGTCCACCCACCGGCGGGAGCTGCATGGTGCGCTCCACGTCGGTCTCGTCATCGCGGCGACGATGACGCGGATCGTGATCCCGCGGCGTCCCCTGCGTCATCGCGTTCCCCCATGTCTCGGATTGCCTGATGCCCTTCGCTGGCACTGCGCACCGCGGCGTGGCCTCCGCCCGTGGCGTGGCCCCTTGCGTGCGGTGCGCACCCCACCACTCTAGGGACGGCCGGGGAAGCCGCGCCTGTGGCGAGGGTCGCAGGAAACCCTGAAATGCCTTGATCCCGGGACCCGACCGGGGACGGCGGTGCACCGGACAAGACACGCGTTAGGGTGTGCCATCCACGATGCAGATGACTCATATGACGTGATGGACTGGGGATGAGCGGGTATCCGGGCCGCGCACCACGCCGCCCGCTCACCCAACCAGCAGCCACACGCAGCGATCGGGCTGCAGCTGGCCGTCGATCACCGATCCGGGGCTGCTCTCGAGCAGCAGGGCCCGGTCGCGCGTCGCCTGATCCCCCGACGCCTGGTCACCCAGCACGTGGTCTCCCAGCGGCTGGGGTGAGCGCGACATGTTCACCACCACGCGCACCTCGCCATTGGTGAAGTCGAGCACGCCCGGGTCCGCCTCGTTCCAGTGCATCCTGCCGGTACCCAGCCGATGGGTGCGCCGCAGGTCGATCGCCGCGCGGTACATCTCCAGCGTCGATCCGGGATGTCCGCGCTGCTCGTTGGCCGCGTAATCGGCGAAGCTGGCCGGTTGGGGCAGCCAACTCCTGCCCGAGGGGCTGAACCCGAAGGCGGGCGCCCCCGAGTCCCACGGCAACGGCACGCGGGCACCATCACGTCCGATCACGGCACCGGCGGTGCGCAGGAACTCCGGGTCCTGGCGCACCTCGGGCGCAAGGTCGGTGACCTCCGGCAGGCCGAGCTCCTCGCCCTGGTAGAGATAGGCGCTGCCGGGCAGCGCAAGCATGCCCAGCGTGGCGGCCCGGGCGCGCGACAGGCCCAGTTCGTCGTCGGGCTTCGGGTCGTCGGGGCCGATCCCATTGGTCCAGCTGGGGGCCGGGGCCCCCTGGTCGGACGCCGGCACGGGATATCCCAACCGGGATGCGTGGCGCACCACATCGTGGTTCGACAGCACCCACGTGGTCGTGGCGCCGACCGCATCATTGGCGCCCAAGGCGTCGTCGATCGCGTGGCGCACCGCCCCCGCGTCCCAACCGGCCATCAGGTAGCCGAAGCTGAATGCCTGCTGCATCTCGTCGGGACGCACGTACAGCGCGCGTCGCGTGGCGTCGGCCACCCAGGCCTCGGCCACGAGCATGCGGTCGCCGCCGAAGCCCTCGAGCACCCGGTGCCAGCCGCGGTAGATGTCGTGCACGCCGGGCTGGTCCCAGCGCGGATCATCAAGGCGCGACAGGGCGTCATGCTCGCCGGAGGCCACATCGGGCAGGCCCTGCTGCTTCACCAGGCCGTGTGCCACGTCGACGCGGAAGCCGTCGACGCCACGGTTCAACCAGAAGCGCAGGATGTCCTGGAACTCGTCGATCACCTCGGGGTTGTCCCAGTTGAGGTCGGGCTGGCCGGCGTCGAACAGGTGCAGGTACCACTGGGGATTCGCCGTGCCGTCGTCGACGCGCGTCCAGGCCGGCCCGCCGAACTGCGAGGGCCAGTTGTTGGGCGACAACTCGCCGTGCTCGCCGCGTCCGTCACGGAAGACATAGCGGTTGCGCTCGCGGCTGCCGGGCGCCGCGGCGAGGGCCGCGGTGAACCACACGTGCTTGCTGCTGGTGTGGTTGGGCACCAGGTCGATCACCACCCGCAGTCCGCGTTGGTGCGCGCCGGCCAGCAGCGCGTCGAAGTCATCAAGGGTGCCGAACAGCGGATCGACGTCACGGTAATCGGCCACGTCATAGCCGGCGTCGGCCTGCGGCGAGGGGAAGAACGGACTCAGCCACACCGCGTCGACGCCCAGCGCCTCCAGGTCGCCCAGGTGTTCGCGCACACCACCCAGGTCGCCCATGCCGTCGCCATCCGAATCGGCGAAGGAACGCGGATAGACCTGGTAGATCACCGCGTCGCGCCACCACGCCTTCGATGGGTCCGCCACGGATTGCCGGGCCACGGGCTGCTTGCCCGCAGATTGCCGGGCGGTGGGACGCCCGTTCGAACCTGCTGATGGAGTGGACATACTCACGGTCACTTCCTGATGGACGCCTGGACAGCCACACTAGCCGCGGCACCCAGCAGCAGCGTCAGGGCGTGGGCGAGGGGACGGCCGCAGAGGCCGGGGCACCCTTGGCGGGTGAGGATGCCGGCGCGGAGGGCTCGGCGTTCTCCTCGGGCGTGGGAGTGGGCGTCGGCGTCTCATCGACGTTGAGCGTGCCCATCACCTTCCACTCGCCACCCTGCTCGGCCATCACGGCGGCGTAGGGGGTGGCGGCAGCGCCCGGCGTGAGCACGTCAACGCGCATCACGGCGGTCTTGTCGTCGATCTTGCGCCACGACGAGGGGTCGGGCGAGATGGTGGCGTCCGGCGGCAGAGCCGTGCCCGGATCCACGTCGAAGTAATGGCGCACCTGCGCCGACACCTGGCCCTCGGCCGGTGAGGACGGCGTGTCCTGACCAGCCCTCGGAACCGGCGCCTGGCCGTTGCCACTGGCGTCGACGCTCTGGTCGCCGCCCGATGCGTTGCTCGCGGGCTCAAGGGTGAGCAGCTGCTCGGCGGTCATGCCGGCCGCCACCGGACGCGATTGCGCCGTGCCGGGCCCCACGGATCCGGCAACCCAGGCGGCGGAGACCCCGACGACGGCAGCCACTGCCACGCCGGCCCACACGAACCTGGCCTTGAACTTCCTCATGACGCTCGCCCGCATCGCGGGACCGGGCCCTCGGCGACGAGCTCCGTCACGGCATGCCCGACGCGCACAGCACCCACGCGGGACACGAGGTCACCGTGGAGGTTCTGGGAGCAAGGACACATGACACACAGCTTAATCCATTTTTGTGGGTTTATACTCGTCGACTTTGCGCTGACGGCCATCCTGCGCCGGGCAGCTACATCCATCCTGATGCACCTGTGATCAGCGCGGGAACCCGTCCGCGGCACCCGGGCACCCCGAAAGATGCCGGATCAGGGCGCTGACAAGGCCGTCCACCCGGCCGGACGCTGCGTGGGCAAGCCTGCGGACACCTGGGTGAACACCCGGGTGAACAACTGTGCCACCCCCGTCACCGCCCACTGCTTGATCTGCTGCGCCACCCTTACATGGCCCGCCATCGGCCGTCGGGGGTGCCCGTTTGGCAAGCGGGCGTGCACCCGGCGCGCGGTGGCGAGACAATGACTCGTCCATTCGATCCAGGAGCCCTGTCCATGTCATTGACCGCCACCGCGCCAACCGTGAAAGATCCGGTTGACCGGGTGCCACCCATACCCAAACTCACGATTCTCGGCCTGCAGCATGTGCTGGCCTTCTATGCCGGGGCGGTGATCGTTCCGCTGGTGATCGCCCAGGGCCTGGGGCTTGATTCGGCCACCACGATTCACCTCATCAACGCCGACCTGTTCACCTGCGGCATCGCCTCCATCATCCAGTCGGCAGGACTGGGACCGAAGATCGGGGTGCGTATGCCCCTGCTGCAGGGCGTCACCTTCACCGCCGTGAGTCCATTGATCGCGATCGGGTTGGCGGGTGGCGGTGGGGTCGGCGGCCTGGCCACCATGTACGGATCGATCATCGTGGCCGGATTAGCCACCTTCTTCGTGGCACCCTTCTTCGCGAAGTTGCTGCGCTTCTTCCCGCCCGTGGTCACCGGCACCCTGCTGACCATCATGGGCACCACGCTGCTGTCGGTGGCCGCCAACGACATCGTCTCGTGGGGCACCGCAGCCGCCAAGGCCGGCGGCAGCCCGGTCTCGGGCACCATGCGAGGGCTCATCTACGCACTGGGCACGCTGGCCGTGATCGTGCTGGTGCAGTGGTTGTTCAAGGGCTTCATGGCCACCATCTCGGTGCTCATCGGCCTGGTCGCCGGCACCATCGTGGCCGTCTTCCTGGGCGACGCCGACTTCTCGGGCGTCGGCCAGGCCGCCGCGTTCGGCGTCACCACCCCCTTCTTCTTCGGCATGCCGAAGTTCTCGGTGGGCGCCATCATCTCGATGCTCATCGTGATGGCGATCACCGCCGTGGAGACCACCGGCGACGTCTTCGCCACCGGTGAGGTGGTGGGCAAGCGCATCACCTCGAAGCACGTGGCCAATGCACTGCGGGCCGACGGCCTGGCCACCACCCTGGGCGGCGTGCTCAACTCGTTCCCCTACACCTGCTTCGCCCAGAACGTCGGCCTGGTGCGGCTCACCCGCGTGAAGTCGCGCTGGGTGGTCACGATGGCCGGCGCCATCATGATCGTGCTCGGCATCCTGCCCAAGGCAGGCGCCATCGTCGACGCGATCCCCACCCCGGTGATCGGCGGCGCGTCGCTGGCCATGTTCGCCTCGGTGGCCGTGGTCGGCATCCAGACCCTCGGCAAGGCCGACATGCACGACAACCGCAATGCGGTGATCGTGTCCACCTCGATCGGACTGGCCCTGCTGGTGACCCTCAAGCCCGACCTGGCCGGCATGGTGCCCAGCTGGCTGTCGATCTTCTTCGGCTCCGGCGTCACCTTCGGCTCGATCGTGGCGATCGTGCTCAACATCGCCTTCTTCCACATCGGCCCGCATCGCAGCCCCGACGTCGCCCGCTCGAAGAAGGGCCGCAATGTGAGCCTCGACCAGGTGAACCGGATGGGCAAGGACGAATTCGTCGACACCTTCGGTGAGCTGTTCAGCGGCACCACCTGGCCGGTGGAGAGCGCCTGGGAGCTGCGTCCGTTCAACTCCACCACCGAACTGCGCCAGGCCTTCGAGGACTCGGTGCTGACCGCCGAGCCGTCATGCCAGAAGGACCTGGTGCGCGGCTACTTCGACATTGCCGACCTGGTGAGCGACGAGAACGGCGACCTGCAGGCCCAGATCGACACCGGCTCGGTGGCGCTTGACCGCATGGACGATGTGCAGCGCCAGGAGGTGCGCGCCGCGTCGCACGCCTACCGCGACCGTTTCGACATGCCGATGGTGATCGCGGTGGAGAACCTGGCCAGCCGCGAACAGCTCGTGAAGGACGCCTGGCGTCGCGTCGAGCACTCGCCCGAGCTGGAGCGCCGCATCGCGGTGGCCCAGGTGGTGGCAATCGCCGACAACCGCTTCACCAAGCTGGTGGCCGACGCCAACCCGATCCGCAATGCCTGGAGCCGCAAGTTCGAGCAGCTGGACGAATAGCCCACGCGCAGAGCAGGGATAGGGGCGGATGAGGCACCGAAGACGGTGCCTCATCCGCCCCTATCGTCGTCCTGGGCAGAGCGCGCGGGTCGAACCGCTCAGTTCAGCTCGTCGAGGGACACCTGCAACCTGTCGAGCGTCTCGCGGTCGATGAGGTCGGGGGACTGCTGGGCCACCTGTGCGGGGCTGACCAGCAGGGACAGTTCGCCGTCCTGCACGGCCAGGGTCAGGGCCGGGGCGGCGGCGGCCATCACGTGCACGGCTCGCTCGTCGGCCACCAGGTTGCGCAACGGCATGTGCACCCCGAGGCGGCGTCGCAGCAGCAGGGTGTCGTAGCCGGGCTGGCTGCCGGCCAGTTCGACGTCCACGAACACCGTGTGCAGGAAGCGCACCGAATCGGCGAACCATTCGGCGGCGCCGGGCTCCACATTGTGGGCCTGTCCGCCCGAGCTGGCAGGCCTGGCCAGCGACAGCCCGTGGCCGCCCAACAGGTAGACGTGCGACTCGAAGGGCACCAGGTGTGAGTCGAGCTCGGCGATGAGGTCGAGGGTGTTGCGCACCGGCACCATCGGGTCGCCGCAGGTGGCGAAGACGAAGATCGGCGGGGTGTCGGGCGTGATGGCGCCCACCAGGTCGGGGATGCGCTGGCCCAGCGGACGCCCCATCTGCGCCATCGTCACCGGGTAGCCGAGCACCAGCGCATCGGGGGCCTCCTCGGCAATCGTGCCCAGCGCGAGCGCCAGGTGGCCGCCGGCCGAGAAGCCCGCACAGGCGATGCGGTGCGGGTTGATGCCGAACTCCTCGGCACCCGAGCGGATGCGCAGCAGGGCGGCGGTGGCGTCGGCAAGGCTCGCCTCGAAGGGGACGTCGGCACCCACCGCATAGCGCAGCACGAACGCATTGAAGCCCTCCGCCAGGTAGGCGGTGGCCACCGGCTCGGCCTCTCGTTCGGCGATCTCGAGATAGGCGCCGCCGGGCAGCACGAGCACCGCGGGGCGTGGCGGCATCGTCGGGTCCACCGCATGGGTGGTGGGGGCGTCGTCGAGGAGGTAACTGGTGAGGGTCGCGGTGTCGCTGAGGCTCTCGGTGGTCACGCGCATTTTCGCTCCTTGTTCAACAGCCGGGGGTTCGTCGTACCCGTCATTCTCACAACCGGTGATCCTGCGGGGGCCCGTGGTGGTGAATGCGCTTGCCAGCGTTCATCCCTCCGGTGCGCGCCCCCGGCCCGACGGCGGGCGGATCAGCAGCCCACCGGCAGAACTTTACCGGGATTTCGCCGCCAGCAGAGCTGGCGGATCACCGCTGTGTGAGCGTCGCAGGAGGTTCCGCGGCGGAGGTCCATGCCACGAGTGCAACCCCACCGTGCGCCCTTCGCGGACGATGGACAGCTGCTCGTCGAAACCTACGTTCGCGTAACTTGGATGTCGGGACCGCCACCTGTGGCGACCACCCCGATGATGACGACAACACGACGCAAACCAGGCCATGCTGCCCGCCCGGCCCGCCGCGACCCAGCGGGCCGGGCGGGCGATGAGCGCCGGGACGCCTCCCGGCAGCGGCTGGCCAAGGAGATCCCCATGAACGAAAGCCTCGACGCACTGCAACCCACCATGTTCCGCGAGGTGTTCGAGCACCACTTCACCTGGGCGTCCGGATTCGAGCGCAATATCCACCGCTATGCCGATCGCCCTGCCATGACCGACCTGCCCAGCGGGCGCCACTGGACCTACGCCGAGCTGGGACGCGACACCGGCCGGCTGGTCGCGGGGCTCGCGGCGCGCGGCGTCGGCAAGGGCGACCTGGTGGCCTACCAGCTGTACAACTGCCCCGAGTTCGCGATGCTCTACATTGCCGCCCAGGGCCTGCGCGCGGTGAGCTCGCCGTCCAACTTCCGGTTGGCGGCCGGCGAGCTCGCCCACGTGTTCGACCAGACCCGGCCCAAGGTGTTCGTCTACGACGTGAGGCTGGCCGATCAGGTGGCCCACGCGCTGGAACTGGCCGACTTCAACCCGCAGACGTTGGCCGGCGTCGGCTCCGGTGAGCTGCTGCCCGGCGCGATCCGCTTCGACGAACTGCTCGCTGACGAGGCGCCCAGCTTCCACGCCCCCGACGACGCGTCCACCTGGGACTGGACCAGCCTGTTGTTCACCTCGGGCACCACCGGCATGCCGAAGCCGGTGCCGCTGACCAGCCTCAACGAAGTGCTCACCGCCCACGACGTGATCATGCACTTCCCGCTGAATGCCCACGAATCGACGCTCAATATGTCACCGTGGTTCCACCGCGGCGGCAACTACTGCGCCGGACCCAACACGATGTTCTACCTGGGCGGCGAGGTGGTGATCATGCCGAAGTTCGACGCGGACGCGGTGCTCGACACCATCGCCGAGCGCGGACTCGCCTATGTGGTCGGCGCCCCCACGAACCTCGAGCGACTGGCCGACGCCCAGGAACGCAGGCCGCGCGACCTCAGCTCGCTGTCGGGCATCGTCACCATGGGCGCCCCACTGGAGAGGGCCGCCGCCCTGCGCTACCAGCGCGTGCTCAGCCCCCGCATCGCCAACGGGTACGGCACCACCGAGGGCTTCTGGAACACCTACCTGCGTCCCTACGACCTGCCGGAGGGCTCCGGCACCGCCGGGCATGCCTGCCTCGACGACGATGTGGCGGTGGTCAGGCTGTTCGACGACCGCACCGCCGCCCCCGATGAGTTGGCCGCCAAGGACAACAAGGAGGTGGGTGAGGTGGTGATGCGCACTCCGAAGGCCGGTTACACGTACCTCGGTCACGACGCCGAAGCGGCTGAGAAGTTCCGCGACGGCTGGATCTATCCCGGCGACCTGGCCACCTGGGACGAGACCGAGACACTGACCATCGTCGGACGCAAGGACGACATGGTGATCTCGGGCGGCGAGAACGTGCATCCCGTGCAGGTGGAGGAGATCCTGGACGCCGACGATCAGGTGGTCGACAGCCTGGTCACGGGCCTGCCCGACAAGGAATGGGGCCAGGTCGTGGTGGCCTATGTGGTGCCCGAGCCCGGTGCCTTCACCGACCACCAGCAGGCCGCGCGCCACCTCGACCGGCTGTGCCGTGACGCCGCCACCCTGGCCAACTACAAGCGTCCGCGCCTGTATGCCTTCGTTGACGCATTGCCGATGACCGCCACTGGCAAGAAGCAGCACTACAAGCTGCACGAGCGCACCACCGCCGACGCCGCGAAGGGATTGTTCGTGCGCCCATAGCCCTCGCCGGCGTGAAACTGGTGGCACCCACCACCACTCGGGCAATAAAGCAGTCCCGCCCACCGATCACGTGGATCGGCCGGCGGGACTGTTGTGTCACATCAGCTCAGGCCATCGCGGGCACATGCCCTTGGGCGTGCTCAGATGCGTCCGGCGATATCGGCACCCACTTCGGCGTCGATCTTCGTCCAGTATTCGACGATGCGGCTGCGCACCGGCTCCACCACATCGGTATTCACGATCTGGTCGACGATCGTATTCACCAATTGGGCCCGGTCCTCCTCGCTGAACACATCGCGCACCAGCGCATGGGCCTGGCCGAAGTCGTCGTCCGACGAATGCAGCGTGGCCGAGGCACGCACCAGGTCGCCATCGGACTCCCACGAGTCCTCGGCCCGGCCGCCACCCTCGGCCCACGGACGTCCCGCCGAGTTGGGCGCATAGACCGGCGCTGCCCCCGAATGGTCGAAGCGCATGTGGCCGTCGAAGGTGTACGCGTTGGTCGGGATGACCGGGCGGTTCACCGGCAGCTGCTCGAAGTTCGCCCCGATGCGGTTGCGCGCCGCATCGTTGTAGGCGAACACGCGGCCCATGAGCATCTTGTCGGGCGAGATGCCGGTGCCCGGCACGTAGTTCGACGGTGAGAAGGCGGCCTGCTCGATCTCGGCGAAGAAGTTGTCGGGATTGCGGTCGAGCGTGAACCGACCCACATCGATCAGCGGGTAGTCGCCGTGCGGCCACACCTTCGTGAGGTCGAACGGATTGAACCGGTACTCGCGGGCATCGTCGTAGGGCATCACCTGCACCTTGACGTCCCAGCTGGGGAAATCACCATCGGCGATGGCGTCGAACAGGTCCTGACGATGGAAGTCGGCATTATCGCCGGCGATCTCAGCAGCCTCCGCAGCCGTCATGTTCCGCACGCCCTGCGCGCTGATGAAGTGGTACTTCACCCAGAACAATTCGCCGCCAGCATTGATCCATGAATAGGTATGCGACGAATAGCCGTTCATTTCACGCCAGGTGGCCGGAAGGCCACGCGGCCCCATCAGATATGCCACCTGGTGGGCAGATTCGGGCGACAGCGTCCAGAAGTCCCACTGCATATTGGGGCTGCGCAGGCCAGAATCAGGAAGCCGCTTCTGCGACCGAATGAAATGCGGGAACTTCATCGGATCGCGCATGAAGAACACCGGCGTGTTGTTGCCGACCATGTCGAAGTTTCCCTGCTGGGTGTAGAACTTCAACGCGAAGCCGCGCACATCGCGCCAGGTGTCGGGCGATCCCTGCTCGCCGGCCACGGTGCTGAACCGGGCCAGCATCGGGGTGCTGCGGCCCGGCTGCAGGAAGTCGGCCTTCGTATAGGCGGTGACGTCGCCGGTGACGGTGAAGGTGCCGAAGGCGCCGGAGCCCTTTGCATGGGGGCTGCGCTCGGGCACGCGTTCACGGTTGAAATGGGCCAGGGTCTCAACCAGATGCACATCATGCAGTGCAATGGGGCCGTCCGCACCGACAGTGAGCGAGTGCTCCTCGCTCGCCGCCGGGGCACCGTTCTCCTGGGTGGGGCTGGCTTTCGGATCGATAGGCATGGGTCTCCTTGCGACTCGGTGCTTCGATGGCTCGTTGCCATTGCCCCCATTCTTGCCGACAGCCTGTCGCGATCAGGTGGTGGGGCCGAAGAATCGCCGCAGTTTCACTCCTCGGATAAATCTGGACGGTAGGGGTCCAGCTGCTCCACCGAGGGCAGGTAGTAGTAGCCGCCGGTCTCAGGATGGCTGTAGAAGGTGAGCGCGTCGCGCAGGCCGTCGACGCCGGCCATCTGGTCGAGCATCTTCTGCATCACGTCCGAGCCGGCACCGATGCCGACGAACATCGTGCCGTGGGCGCTGGCGGTACCGAAGGCGGTGTTGCGACGCAGGATGTCACCCAGGTCATCCTGATCGGTGCGGGCAATGTGCGAGCTCGGGGGCTTCGGGTCAAATTCGGCGTCGGTCTCCTTGGTGCGTCCGATGACCCTTTCCTGGTCGGCCACCGGAAGGGACTCCCAGGCCTGCACGTCATGGGGCCAGCGCTGCAGCAGCAGCACACTGCCACCTGCGGCGGGGCCGTCGGGCACCTGCACGACGCCCGGCAGCTGCGACAGGTGCGGGTTCTCGGTGCCGTCGACGAAGCCGGTGAGGTCGCGGTGGTGGTGATAGACCCAACCCTCGGTTTCGTCGGCCAGCGTGGCCCACGTCGACACGGCGTTGATGAGCGTGCGGCTCAGGTCGAACACCGCGTCCTGCGCGCCGCCCTGCACCCAGATCGCCACATCATGCTGAGTGGCGGGCATCGTGAAGTCATCGAGACCGCGCAGCGGGCGGTTGAAGCCCGCCAGGCCGGGCAGCACGTGCTCGGGCACCAGCTTGGCCCACATCTCGGGTCGGAAGCCGACCACGGCCATGCTGCCGGCGCCGGTCACCAGGCTCTCATCAAGCGCGCCGACGACTCCCCTGAGCACCTCAGTTGAGGCGTCCACGGTGAGGTCGAACTCGAGATAGGCGTGATGGGTGGTGCCGAAGGCCAGGATTCCGGGCTGTGGCGCTCCGATGGGTGCAGATTCAGTGGGCATGCACCCATCCTAGAAAAGACGCGGCCCCCGCGCTGCGGCGCAAGTCCGTGGAGCGACCACATCGGCCGGGCGGGCAACGCGACAGCCGGGGCCGGCGAGCACCGTCACCCGTTGTGGGGCGGTGCCACTTGCTGCGGAGGTTCTTTGCGCATCTGGGCTACCTTGCCGGAACCCATAAGCAGGGGGGTGCTTCTCCACGAGAAATGCCCCTCGCTAGGGTGTTCCCAGGATCACCAACCTGTGCACGCAATCGCCCGCGGACACATCCTCGACGATCCCTGAACCCCCGGCATGAAGGTTTGGCTCGACTTTCGCGCCGGGACGATGGTTCTGGGGCGATGACCTGGAAAGTCGATCAGCGTCGATCGGCCAAGGGAGGGGCGGGTCTTCACGATCCGCTCCTCCTGCAAGGCCCCTGCGTCAACCGGGCACGGTTTCCCGGCAGCCCACCGCGCGCCGGGACGGGGCGAACACCGACCCCACCAGCGGTTTTACCGCCCGTAACCCTGTTTTGATGGCAATGTGTCCGATATGCCCGCACCCATCCTGGAACTGCTCGTCCTCGCGCTGCTGGCGGTGGCGATGGCGGAGGTGGCCAAGCGCATCATCACCGGAGTGAGCTTCGTGCGCCGCTTCGTGGCGTCGCTGTTGGTGTTCCTGCTGACGCTGCCGGCCGGCACCTGGGTGATGGAGCAGACCCGCATCGTGACGCCCGACGGCACCCTGCAGGTGAGCTGGCCCATCTTCCTGCTGGTGATGGTGCTGTGCTTCGTGTGGGTGTTCGCCGCGGCCCTCACCGGACTGGTGGTGCTCGAGATGGTGCTGCCCAGCGGGTCGATGCCGTCGCCGATCCAGTCGGCGCGCGACATCCGGATGGCGCTGCGCCGTCACCGCCGCTACCTGCAGCTCGGCTGGATCGCCATGAGTTCCGGGCTGTGGAAGGCGCTGCGCAAGGGCCCCGATTCGCCCGGTTTCGGCGAGGCCCTGGTGAAGATGCTCAACCGCTCGGGCGTCACCTTCATCAAGCTCGGCCAGGTGCTGTCGACCCGTCCCGACGTGCTGCCGAACACCGTGATGACCGCCCTCTCGTCGTTGTGGGACACCGCGGCCCCCGCCCCCGAGCAGAACATCCGCACCATGCTGCGCAGCCAGTGGGGCCGCGACCCGGAGGAGGTGCTCGGCAGCTTCGACGACACGCCCTTCGCCGCCGCGTCGATCGCCCAGGTGCACCGCGCCACCCTGAAGGACGGCACGGCAGTGGTGATCAAGGTGCAGCGTCCCGGCGCCACCGAGCAGGTGGTGGTCGATTCCGACATCCTGCTGCGCTTCACCCGGCTTGCCGAGCAGCGCTTCGCCTGGGCGCGCGCAATGGGCGTCGACGCCCTGGGACGCGGCATGACCAAGGCCCTCAAGGAGGAGCTCGACTACCGTCGCGAGGCACGCAACACGAAGGCGATCGCCGCCACGCTGGCCGACAACCCGGCGATCACCACGCCGGTGGTGGACGAGGAGCTGACGCGCGAGAAGGTGCTCGTGATGAGCCCGGTGAACGGCTCGTCGCTGGTCTCGAAGGTGGACACGCTCGACGACGACACCCGCCACGAGCTGGCGCGCACGCTGATGACCGCCACGCTGCAGGGCATCCTGGTGCACGGCATCTTCCACGCCGACCTGCATCCCGGCAACATCCTGCTGCTCGACGACGGGCGCATCGGCCTGCTCGACTTCGGTTCGGTGGGCGTGATCGACGCCGAGACCCGCCAGTTGATCGCCGCCCTACTGGTGGCCTTCGTGGCCGACGACAACTCGGCCGCCACCACCGCCGTGACCGCCGCCTTCGACGTGGGCGACGAGGTCGACCGGATGGCGCTGCAGCGCGACCTCGGGCGCGCGTTGACGCTGCTGACGCACACCGGCGACGAATCCGCCGCCACCCTCAACGAGTTCTTCACGGTGATGCGCGACTACCGCATCACCATTCCCGGTGACGTGGCAGGCGCCTTCCGCACCCTCACCTCGCTGGAGGGAACCCTCACCGCCCTGTCGGCCGACTACGGCCTGCTGGCCGGCGCCGAGGACGCCATGCCGTCGATCATCACCAAGTTGGCCGCCCCCAAGCAGCTGGCCATGATCGCGGCCACCACCACGATGACCTCGGCGCTGCTGGCGCGTCGCCTGCCCGCGCGCACCGAGCAGATCACCGACCTGCTGGCGCGTGGCCAGTACACGCTGAACACCCGGATGTTGTCGGATGACTCCGACCGGGAGTGGCTGCGTTCCCGCCTTGACGACGCGATGTCGTCACTGTTCGCGGCCGTGGCCGTGGTGCTCGCGGTGGTGTTCATCGTGATTCCCGGTGGGCCGGCCATCACGTCAACCCTCACCGGCTACGACCTGGCCGGTGCCGCCATCGGTTGCGTCGGGCTGGTGCTGATCCTGCGCCTGGTGGTGCGGCTATTCACCCGGTATTCGGGGCGCCCCTGATCGTTGCGGTGGATGTTGGCACCGCGCGCCTTCCGGGCCCGGGTCAGCGCAGATCCAGAAGATAGGGGCGGATAAAGCACGGTCTACGGTGCTTTATCCGCCCCTATCTTTGCGTCCGATCACGTGGGGTGGACGCCGGGTGCCCATCCGGGGCCGGCACTTCCACCACTAACTGGACAGTTGTGCGGCAATGACGCCGCACAGTTGCCCACCCAACGAGGTTTCGGGCGGGACGCGTCATGGCGTCGGACGACATGTTCGTGGCGCCTGGTCCGGCGCAGTTCGTCACTCAGTGGATGGTTGTGGTGATTAGACGCGTCGAAACCATCCACTTAAGGCCCGATCGGGCCGCATCCGCCCGGGTTTCGCCACGATCTGCACGCTAAGTGGACAGTTGTGCGGCAATGACGCCGCACAGTTGCCCACCTAACGGGGGGTTCGGGGCCAGGACGGGGACCAGCAGGAACTAGTTGGTGGTCTTGCCGGACGCGTCCGGCCCGTTGTCGGGCACCTGGGGGATGTCGGGGCGGGTGTCGCCGTCATCGGATGCCTCGTCGGCCCGGGGAGCAGCATCGGTCTGGGGAGCAGCTCCGCCCTGCGATGTCGGAACGATCGGCTCGGTCGGCTGATCGGCCGCGCCCTGCGCAGCCGCACTGTGGCCGGTGGCGTCCTGCGCGGACGCCTGACCAGCGCCGTCCTGACCCGCACTGTCCTGACCCGGCGCGAATCCCTGCGTTGCGCCATAGGCGGTGCCGGCGTCGAAGCGCTGGCCCTGGGTGGTCGCATACTTGGCGGCACCGGGCGCGGCCTGGCCGTCACCGAAGGCGCCGGTGCCATAGGGCGCCGCGTCGGCCGGCGGCTGCGCGGGAGCGGGTGCCGGCGCAGGGGCCGCGGGGGCCTGGGCCTGTTGCGGCTGGGTGGCGTAGGTGCCCGGAATCTGCTGCCCGTAGGGCGCCACCGCAGTGGGCAGCTGGCCGCCGTAGTACTCAATGGCGAGCTTGTTGCCCTCGGGGCGTCCCCACACAAACCAGCAGATCATGCCGATCAGGCCCGACGGCAACGCCGCCAGCGCCCACAGCGCCTTCATGCCGGGCGTCCAATTCCTTGAGGTGATGATGCTCACCAGGGTGATAACCCACAGGATTGCCGGGATCGCCAGGATGATGAGGAAGACACCGACGGAAATGCCGTCGAGGAAGTTCGTGTCCAAGGGAGTCAGCATGCAAGTGACATTACTGGCATGCCCGCGCCCCGGGGCGCCGACTCCCGGATCATTGGTTGCCGAAGTGCATATTCAGCCGGCGATCAGGCACCTGTCGGGCCCGGGCCGCGCCGACGAAGACGCCGCGCCAGACGCGGGAGCAACAGGTACAGCGCCCAGGTGAGTCCCACTCCCCAGGCCACCGCGCTGCTCGTGAACAGGCCCGAGCCGGTGAGTTCCAGGGCGAACATCGCCGAGAACATGGGGGAGCGTTGGGTGAGCGTCAGCACGCAGGCGGCGCCCACCACCGCCACCGTCACGCCCACCGCGGCGTCCACATGGCACCAGCCCATCAGCGCCATCGTGAGGGACGCACCCACCGCCAGCGACGGCGTCAGCACGCCACCGTTCGACCCGGCGCCGAAGCTCAGCAGGGTGGCGCCGAACTTGGCGACGCAGGCGATCAGCAGGGCGCCGGGCAGCAGACCACCCGTCAGCACGGTCTGCACGAGCACCTGGCCGTTGCCGGGGATCTGGGGATTCCACAGGCCGATGGCCGCCACCGCCACGGCCCCGATCGGCACCGTCCACCACAGCCGCCGGGTGTCGGGCTCGTGGGCCTTGATCCAGGCCAGCGCCCGCTGGAAGGCGAAGCCCACCACCAGCGCCACGACAGCGATCAGCGCCGCCCAGGCGTAGGCGTGCACATCGACGCGCACCTGCGGCATCACATAGGTGCGCGCCCGATGGTTGAACAGCCACGACACCGCGGTCGACAGTGCGGAGATGATGACGGCAACCGCCACCTGCCACCAGCCACGACGGGTGCGCAGGTTGGGCCGCACCACCTCCTCGAGTGCGTACAGGGCGCCAGCAAGCGGCACGTTGTACACCGAGGCCAGGCCGGCTCCTGCGGTGGCGGCGATCAACAGGCCGCGGGTGGCCACGTCCACGCGGAAGCGCCGGGCCAGGGCCTGGGCGGCGACGGCCGCGTACTGGCGGGGTGCCGGCTCGCGTCCCTGTGAGATGCCGGTGCCGACGATGAGCATCTGGGCGAAGGCGTCGAGCACCGTGGCCAGCGGCGGCAGGCGCTTGGTGCCGGTGGGGTCGGTGGAGGCGCCCTTGACCCCCACGAGGTTTCCGCCCGGACGTGGCCGGATGCGCATCCAGATGAGCCCGCAGGCCACTCCGCCGAGCAGGGCCACCAGCAGGCGACGCCACCATGGGGCGCCGGCCGGTCCGTTGGGTGATTTCGTGAAGTCGAAGCCGAATGCCAGGGTCTCGATGAGTCGGTTCGCCTCGGCGGTGAGTCCACCGATCACTCCCGCCACCACGCCGGCCACGACGATGAGCACCACCATCGTGGGCCACCGTGTGCGGTCGGTTCGGCCTGTCGACTCTCCGTTCATCGGGTTGCGGGTCCGCCACAACGGTGCCCGTCACGGCTGTGTTCATGCCGCCCGTGCCCGTGGCCACAGTGCGCATGACAACAGTCGGCAGCGCGCCAGCGGGGATCATCGCACCCGATGATGGATCCGGGCTGATCAGCGCTTGCGAGGCGACGCATCGGACCCCCTGTCGGGACGGGCGCGGCGATCACCACGCGACGGTTCCGCCCGGCACCTCGTGCCGGACACCATCATTGTGCCGCCGCAGGGGATTTCCTGCTGACCAGGGGTGCGCGAAAAGTTGCTCCCTCGAATGGGGGTCCCTTCTTAGAAATCGACCGCCGCGGATGGTCGGTGGTCGAGGGCCGGGGCAATTCACACCTCGATGGCGAGGACCAGCTCCCGGGCGTCTGAGCGGTCGGCGCCCGCGCCGCCGGGCACGCCGTGGGTCGGGCGGCGTGTGTGTGCCCGGGGACACCGGCGGCGATCCAGGCAGTGACCTCCCACAGTTCCGGTCCGGGCATGCCTCTGGTCTGTTTGGTGCGTCTACTCCGATCGCTGTGGCACCCACGCGCCACTGATCGCCCTCCACAATCACCACCGTCGATGTACACGCCATGATTCCCGTGTCCTCGCAGACACACCACCGGACCTGCCGAGGCAGGCCGCTGTGCTCAGAGCTCCTCGTGTCGCTCACGAACAGCGACCAGAAACCTGAAGACATGGGACACGCCGTTTGCATGACACGGCTCGCGGCTGTGTGCATCGTCCGGACGAAATAAACTGAGCGCATGACGGCGCTTGGCTCGGCCCATTCCTGTCCCCGGTGCGGTGCGCCGGTTCCGGTCTATGTCGGTCGCGGTCGCAGGAGGCGGTGACCATGTCGACGCGCGACGACTACGCCGGGCTGAGCGACACGGTGCTCTACGACGTGTTCTACGAGGCCGGGACCATGGTCGGCGGAGCTCTTGTGGCGTCCTGGCGGCGCGCTGAGGCGGCCGGCGACCAGGTGGCTGCGCAGCAGTTCCGGGATGAGCATTTTTCCGTTAACCATGAACGCAACGCGGTGGCGGCCCGGGATCGTGAGGGCCAGATCGCGTGGATCCTTCGGTGGGAGGCCCGCCGTGAGGAGCTTCGGCGGGCCGCCGACGGCGATGACACCCGGCCCGCCAGTCACTGACTGAATCCCCCGCAAACAGCGCTGAGGGGCGCTCCAAGACCAGCTGACGGGCGCCCTGAAGCTCTCATCTCGCGTTGTAACCACATATTGATACGACACAACAAGACCGCGGGCCACCGCCGTTCTGTCATGCCGGAGCACGCTCTGCCCGGTGAAACAATGATGGCAAACCACCGGTGACTCAACCGGAGGGCCCGGACAACCATGCCCCTATTTCGATGAAGAGGAAGAAACCAGTAGTAGCCCACAGGAGTTTTCGAGGAAGCCTCACGCGTCTTTCATAGAAGACCTAGCAATCTTGAGGCACTGGATGGGAAAATACTCCCAAAAACCTATTGCGCCAACAAACCTGCTGACAATGGTCTACGAGTAAAGACAATCCGAAGTAGTCCCTTGCGGGAACGACGCCGTTGCGCGGAACGTTATCGTCGCGCAGGGGTCAGGATGCTTCTGCTTTCGCCACCGATATAGGTGGCCGTCGTGCGGGCCGCCGGGTCAGTGGCAGCAGCAGGCGCCGCCGTCGTCGCAGGTCTTCACGGTGCGTCCGTCAGCGGTGACGACGACCTTCTTCTTGGGCCAGAAGTGCGACACCGCACCGAGCGCCGCGCCGGTGCCGATCGCCAGCACGATGGCCGATTGCACGTCGGTTGCGAACCAGCCGATGCCGAAGACGACGATGCATGCGGCGGCGATGATCACCAGACGCTGCCAGCTGGTCTGCTTGTTCATAAGGCAACCCTAAGTTCTCGGCCGGCGAACGTCCACCCCGTCCACGCGCGAGGACCATCCAGCGGTCACTTTGGACGCATTCCCAGCCGCATCTGCACGATTTCCCGACTGCCGAAGGCCTCACCCCCGGAACTGGGCCCCTAGCCAGCTGGGCAACTGAGCAGCACGCGCCGGACTCTCAACGCCCCCACGCATCCCACCCGGGAAACACCGTGACCAACGACCGCTAGTTGCCCATCGGCGAAAGGCCCTGGGGCGTGTCCACGGGTGTCGCTGTCCTGTTCGGAGAGGGGCGCTTGAGACTGGAGAGAATCGCCACGACGCATGCGAAGAGCCCCAGCAGTGGGATCTGCGACCAAGCGGTCATGCCTCCTCGGAGCAGCCCTCCGCTGCCCCAGATGAGGAACAGCACCACGATGCAGAAGCCCTTGATCCACGACCCTGCACTTTCCGAACCAGAGGCATACCGGACAAGCAATACCAATCCTGCACAGACAAGTAACAATGCTGCCACCAGTGCAAGGATGAGCGGCCCCGACCACGATGCCTTCATATCAACCAGGTCGGCGACGATCGACCAGAACATGAAAGCCATGAAGGCAATCATGAGACCACACACCCGCTTTGTCCTCGTGTCCATAATGTTCTTTCCCTCTTCATCATCCCTTGTGGAACAGTTGTCCCCATGTCGTTGAATTACATGCACTAAACCGTGCAGTGTGCCCCAGCCGCGTCGGACAGCGCAGGGGCTGGACAGCCGGGGGTGGACCCGAAGACCCGCCCCCCGACTGTCGCGCGGCGATCAGGTGAGCGAGGCCGCAGCGATCTTGTTGATCGACGCCTCGAGCTTGCCGTCGAAGTCCTCTGGGCTGTCGTCCACCGACAGGCCCTCCGACAGGGCACGCGAGAAGCTGGCGATCAGGCCATGGTTGCGGGCCAGGCGCTCGCAGGCCTCGTCGCGGCTGAATCCGCCCGACAGCGCCACGACGCGCAGCACCCGCGGGTCGGCGATCAGGTCGGCGTACAGATCGTCCTTCACCGGGATCGAGACCTTGAACATCACCTGCTGGCCCTCGGCCAGGCCGTCCAGGTGGCTGGCCAGCTGGTCATGCAGCACCTGCTCGCTGGCCTCGCGATCGGTGGCGGTGATGTCGGCCTCCGGCTCGAGGATCGGCACCAGGCCCTTTGCCAGGATCTGCGCGCCAAGCTCGAACTGCTGGTCGACAATCGCCTTGATTCCCTGCGCGTCGTGATGGGCGATCACCGAGCGCATCTTGGTGCCGAAGATGCCCTTGGCCACGGCACGGTCAAGCAGCTTGTCCAAGTCGGGAATCGGCTTCATGAGCTTGACGCCATGAGCTTCCTCGCCAAGGCCCTTGTCAACCTTGAGGAACGGCACGATGCGCTTGCGCTCCCACAGGAACTGCGCGGTCGGCACGTCATCCACGGTGTTGTCCATGGTGCGCTCGAAGAGGATCGCGGCGAGGATGTGCTCCTCGGTGAACGAGGGGCTGGTGATGATGCGCGTGCGCATCTGGTGCACCAGCTTGAACATCTCGTCGTCATTGTCGTAGGCATCATCGGGGATGCCATAGGCACGCAACGCCTTCGGGGTGGAGCCGCCCGACTGGTCCAGTGCCGCGACGAATCCCCGGCCGGTGGCCATCCGGTCCTTCTGATCCTGATTCATGGTGACCTCCATTGGTTGCGCCGACCCCGGCGTGGGGTCGACGCCATGTATCCCTGTTGGGCACTATCCCTGGGGCATTCACCCCTGTGGGGCATCCATTCCCCGGCGAGCACGTGTCCGCATGGGACGCATGTCCGTCGGGGTATGCATTGACGCATGTCCGTCGGGGGTAGGCCTGTGAGGGATATGCCCTTCTGATTCCGATCCTAGTAAGCAGAAGTGCCCGCGGTGGGATGCCCGAAGAACCGCCGTGATCCGTTGTGCACGTGACCAGCACGCACCCCCAGAACAGAGCGACTCCCCCCGCCATATGGCGGGGGGAGTCGCTTCAGTCATGCGCGCTGGTCACCTCGACCGCGCGGCACGGCGTTGCTCAGCAGGATCAGGCCTTCTTGATGGCCGAAATCTCGAACTCAAGCTTGACCTTCTCGCTCACCAGCACGCCGCCGGCTTCCAGGGCGGCATTCCAGGTGAGGCCCCAGTCCTTGCGGTTGACATCGAGGCTGCCCTCGAAGCCGATGCGATGGTTGCCGAAAGGATCGGTGGCGGCACCGGTGAACTCGAACACAATGGTGACCGGCTTGGTGACGTCCTTGATGGTCAGGTCGCCGGTGATCTCCACATGCGAGTTATCGATGAGCTTCACGGCCGTCGACTTGAAGGTGATCGTCGGGTACTTCTCGATCTCGAAGAAGTCGGCGGTGCGCAGGTGCTCGTCGCGCTGCTTGCTGCGGGTGTCGACGCTGTCGACGTTGATGGTCACCTCAACGCTGCTCGCCGACGGGTTGGCGCCGTCGAGGTGGGCCTCGCCGCTGAAATCGGTGAAACTGCCACGCACCTTGGTGATCATGGCGTGACGAGCCACGAAGCCGAGCGTGGTGTGCGATGCGTCGATGGTGTAGTCGCCGGACAGGGACGTGAGATCGGTGCTCATATGTACTCCTAGGGGTTGCTGGATTGACTGTGCCCGTTGACTGCTGGGTGCCGACCGGGCGGAGTGGCGACTGGCCGCACACTCCAAGACTGTTGAGTTTTCAACTATATCATAGCCAACCACATCCCGGCGGGTGATATTCCCGGACCGTGAGATCCACCGGGACCAGATCCCGCGACGATTCCCGCCGGACGTCCCGTGCCGAGTCCCTCGCCGGAGTCGTCCGGCACGCTCGGAAGGGCCTGCCGCCGAACCCCCTGGAGCGCTGCGGCGAACCGTCCAGCGACCCGCCCGGGCAACCAGCGCCGATCACGCGGAAATCATTCGCCCTGAACGAACCCGGCCGATGGCACCCGCCGCCGCCGTCTAGGGTTGGATCATGGAACACACAGCTGTGTTATCGGGCGAAGGCGCCAAGGCCGAGCTGCCCATCGTCGAATCAAGCGTCGGCTCAGACGGTTATGACATCCGGAACCTGCTCCGCACCACCGGCAATGTCACCTACGACATGGGCTTCGCGAATACCGCGAGCTGCCAATCGGCCATCACCTACATCGACGGTGAGAAGGGCGTCCTGCGCTACCGCGGCTACCCGATCGAGCAGCTGGCCGACAAGTCGACATTCCTGGAAACCGCCTATCTGGTGATCTATGGTGAGCTGCCCCGCCCGGCGGAGCTGGCCGACTTCGAGGAGCGCATCAAGCGCAAGACCATCATCGACGAAGGCATGCGCAAGTTCTTCGAGACCTTCCCCCGCGGCTCCCACCCCATGCCGGTGCTGGCCGCCGGCGTTCAGGCGCTGGGCACCTTCAGCACCACCAGCATCGGTGACGATCCCCAGTCAATCGAGAAGGCGACCGAACGACTGATCGCCAAGATGCCGACGCTGGCCGCCTACGGCTACAAGAATTCACGAGGCGAGCCCTTCTTGTATCCCGACAATGCCCTCAGCTACGTACAGAACTTTGAGCGGATGAGCTTCGGCTATCCCACCGAGCCCTACCATTTCGAGCCCGAGATCACCCGCGCGCTCGACGTCCTGCTGATCCTGCACGCCGATCATGAGCAGAACTGTTCCAGCTCCACCGTGCGCCTGGTGGGCAGCTCGGGGGCCAACATCTATGCGTCGATCTCGGCCGGCATCAACGCACTGTCGGGACCCCTGCACGGCGGCGCCAACCAGGCAGTGCTCGAGATGCTCGAGGCCATCAAGGCATCAGGCATCAGCGTCAAGGAATACGTGCAGCAGGTGAAGGATCGCAACGCCGGCATCAAGCTGATGGGCTTCGGCCACCGCATCTACAAGAACTACGACCCGCGCGCGGCCATCATCAAGCAGCACGCCGATCGGGTGCTCGCCCTCAAATCGGGGCGCCGCGACCTACTCGACATCGCCCAGGAACTGGAGCAGGCGGCGCTGGCTGACGACTACTTCACCGAGCGCAAGCTCTATCCGAACGTCGACTTCTATTCGGGCCTCATCTATGAGGCGATGGGCTTTCCCAAGGAGATGTTCACGGTGTTGTTCGCGATCGGGCGCCTGCCCGGCTGGATCGCCCAGTGGCGCGAGCAGCGTGCCGACCCGAACTCAAGGATCGGGCGTCCGCGTCAGGTGTACACCGGGGTACCCGAGCGCGACTATGTGCCCATGGACGATCGGTAGATCGTCCGGTCCCGAAAGAGTCGCACGATCGGTAGATCGTCCGGTCCTGAGAAAAATGCACGATCGCTAGATCGTCCACACCGTAGAACTGCACGATCGCTAGATCGTCCATCTCGCACCTGAGAAGGGACGCCACCCCACCGGGCGGCGTCCCTTCAGCTTGTGCTGGCCCACGGCCCCGGATCACCGCCCCGGACACCCGTCGCGCGAGCCTCGCAGGGCGATGGCAGACTGGAAACATGTTGACCGATGGTGTGAGTTATCAGCCTGATCCGAAGCGCTACGACGGCCGGATGATCTACCGCCGGGTGGGGCATTGGGGCCTACAACTTCCCGCAATCTCGCTGGGACTGTGGAAGAACTTCGGTGACGCCCAGCCCTTCGAGACCCAACGGGCCGTGGTGCGGGCTGCCTTCGATGCCGGTGTGACGCACTTCGACCTCGCCAACAACTACGGCCCGCCCTATGGGCAGGCCGAGATCAACTTCGGCACGCTGCTGCGCACCGACCTGGCGCCCTACCGCGATGAGCTGGTGATCAGCACCAAGGCCGGCTACGACATGTGGCCCGGCCCCTACGGCCAGGGCGGCGGAAGCCGCAAGTACATTCGCGCCTCGCTCGACCAGTCGCTGGCCCGCCTGGGGCTCGACTACGTCGACATCTTCTATTCGCACCGCTTCGACCCCGAGACCCCCCTCGAGGAGACGATGATGGCGCTCGATAGGGCCGTGCGCAGCGGCAAGGCCCTGTATGCGGCCATCTCGAACTATCCGGCCGCCGAAACCGCGCAGGCAGCCCAGATCGCCCGCGAACTCGGCACTCCGCTGCTGATCCACCAGGCCCGCTATTCCATCTTCAACCGGTGGGTCGAGGGCGGCGGCGATGGCGCCGCCCGTGAATCGCTGCTCGACCGGGCCGAGGCGGAGGGCATGGGCGTGATGGCCTTCAGCCCGCTGCAGCAGGGTCTGCTCACCTCGCGCTACCTCCAGGGCGTGCCCGACGATTCACGCGCCCGCCACAGCTCCGACTTCCGCCAGAGCTGGCTCGACGAGGACACGCTCGCCCAGGTGCGGGCGCTCAACGACATCGCCGCCGCGCGCGGCCAGAGCCTGGCCCAGATGGCACTGGCATGGCTGCTGCGCGACGAGCGCGTCTCGTCGGTGGTGATCGGGGCGTCCAGCGTCAAGCAGCTCACCAACAGCCTGGGCGCGCTCAAGAACCTGTACTTCACCGCCGAGGAGCTTGCCGCCATCGACGCACACGGCGCGCGTCCCGGCCACGAGCTGTGGAGCGACTGAGTTCCTTGGCCATGAGGCTCCCGGCCGCAGGACCCTGTCACCCGAACCGAAGCGCCGCCCGATGACCGCCCGCAAGGCACGTGCACGAACGGCTGCCGCCCGGCGCCGGCGGCGTCCCACACCGCGCAAGGCGCAGGGTCCGGTGCGGCGCAAGCTGGGCGATTCACTGCATATGCGCTTGTGGATCAGCATTGCCGTGGGCGTGGCAGTGGGCGTCGGCACCCTGTGGATGGGGCACAGCCCCGGCTCGTTGATGCTCGGCTGGGTGGTCGCCGCCACCCTGTTCACCGTGTCCACCTGGTACTTGGTGTTCCGCATGAGCGACGATGACACCCGCGACCATGCCCAGGAGAACAATCCCAGCGCGGGCGTCTCCGACACCCTGCTGATGAGTGCCTGCATGGCCAGCATCGTGGGGCTCGCCCTGCTGATGTTCGGGGCCAAGAGCAAGGGGCAGCTGGTCCCCGACTCCATCATCGGGGTGCTGGGCATCCTGGCGTCATGGTCTGCCATCCACACGCTGTTCACGCTGCGCTACGCCTACGTCTACTTCCGCGATGGCGGCACCGGCATCAACTTCAACGGTGACGACCGCCCCTGCTACATCGACTTCGCCTACCTGGCCTTCACCATCGGCATGACCTACCAGGTGTCGGACACCAACCTGGGCACCAAGGAACTGCGACGCATTGCGCTGCACCATGCGTTGATCTCCTATTTGTTCGGCACCGTGGTGGTCGCCTCGATGATCAACATGTTCGTGCAGGTGGCCGCCGGCGGCTGAGCGTATACCACAGCCTCCGGCGCCCGCTCAAGGTTTTTGCCCCGGACCGAAGGAACCACGGCCAGACTTCACGTCAGCCAGCATTGAGTACCCGCTGACAGCGAAAACGGCCACGAAATATACGACCATGATGATGTTGAATGGCAGTCTTCCGATGATTCCGAGTAGGTGAAGAACGAACACCACAAGACCAATAGCAGTAAACGCCAGGAGCAACCGATTCTTGGTCATGTCTCCCCCCTTCTATTGTGCGGCGCAGTAGACGACGATCCCCGAGGTCTGGGTGAACACTATCCCTGTGCCGGCGCTGGCACAGCCCCGCAACTTCCCGACATCCCACGACAAGATTCGAATTCCGGCGTGACTGCCGATGCCTGAGTCAACGGCTTTTCGTGATGTTAACATGCGAATCGCCGATATGGACGCCATTCTCATCACCACTGAGAAGGATCCGAATCTCGCCAATCCGCCAAAGGGTTTCGGCAGGTCGAACTATGAATCGGCCTTGTGTAACCCGTCACGACGCAATGAATCCTCAATGACCTTTCTGTGGACAAAGAGGGGGCGTCCGTGGATCGACTCCACGGACGCCCCCTGCATCTTCTGCAATACCGGGTTCGGCGCTACTGCGTCGCCGGATTCACGCCCTTGCCATGCGAAGCAGCCGGATCGTGGGCCGAGTCGGACACGAGCACATTGTGCGTGCGCTCCAACGAGGTTCCCTCGACGTCGACATTGGGCAGGATGCGGTCAAGCCACTTCGGCAGCCACCAGGCCGTCTTGCCCATGAGGTGCATCAGCGCCGGCATGATGAACAGCCGCACGCCGAAGGCGTCGAAGAGCACGCCGAAGGCCAGGCCGAAGCCGAGCGGACGAATCACATTCATTGGCGAGAAGATGAAGCCTGCGAACACCGAGATCATGATGATCGCGGCGGCACGCACAACCGGGGCGGCCATGCGCAAACCGCTCTTCACGGCCACCCGCGCCTCGACTCCGTGCTCATAGGCCTCGCGCATACCGCTCACCAGGAACAGCTGATAGTCCATGGCCAGGCCGAACAGCACACCGATGATAATCGTGGGTGCGAAGCTCAGCAGCGGGCTTGGATCATGCACGCCGAACACCGAGCCCAACCAACCCCATTGATAGACGGCCGTGGTGGCCCCCAACGCGGCGAACAGGGACAACACGAACCCGCCGGTGGCCACGATAGGCACCAGGATCGAGCGGAAGACCACCATGAGAATGACCAGCGACAGGCCGACCACCACGATGAGATAGGAAGGTAGCGCATCGGCCAGTTTCTGAGAGACGTCGATACTCATCGACGTCTGACCCGCCACACCCAGAGTGGTTCCGTCTGACGTAGGTGACAGATCGCGCAGATCGTGCACCAGTTGCTCGGTGGACTTGTCGGTCGGCCCGCTGTTGGGGATCACCTGGAAGGCGATCACCGTGCGCGAGTCCGAAACCGCCGCCGGCACCACCGCAGCAACATCGTTCTGGGCAGCCAGCTGCTGTCCGATCTTTGCCTCCACGATCTGCTCTTCGTCGGTCGACATGGCCTGTGGCAAGGTGGCCACCACCATGAGCGGGCCGTTGACACCGGCGCCGAACTTCTCATCGGTCGTCTTGTAGTTCTTGTATTGCACCGAATCGGTCGGTTCCTGGGCGCCGGTTGGCATGCCCAGCTGCATGGACGTCGCGGGCAGCGCAATCACCACGAGTACGGCGGTGGCGATCACCGCACGAAGCACCGCATTACGGGTGCGCATCGGCCGGATCACGGGGGCTGCCTGTTCGGGGGTGCCGATGCTCTTGCGTGACTTCTTGTTGAGCGCATGGTTACCCATCAGGCTCAGCAACGCCGGGGTGAAGGTGATGGCCACCAGCACGGCAACCAGCACAGCGACCGCGGCGACATCGCCCATCACGCGCAGGAAGGGGATGCCGGTGATGTTGAGCGCCAGCAAGGCGATGAACACGGTGGAACCGGCGAAGACAACGGCGTTGCCGGCGGTGCCCACCGCCAGACCGATCGACTCGCGCTTGTCCATGCCGGCCAGCAGCTGCTTGCGATGCCGGTTGAGGATGAACAGCGAATAGTCGATGCCCACCGCCAGGCCGATCATCAGGCCCAGCATCGGGGTGACGTTCATCATGGTGACCTTGCCCGACAGGGCCAGCGCGCCGGTCACGGCTACACCCACGCCCACCAGCGAGCTGATCAGCGGCGTAATGGCAGGCAGGATCGCCCGCATCATGAACACCAGCACCACGAGTGCGACCGCAACGCCGACCACCTCCATGCCGCCCAGGCCGCCGATGTCAAAGGCCAGGCCGTTGGAATAGGTGGTCTGCACACCGGGGATCGAGGTGTCGTCGATCACGTCGCGGATGGCCTGTTTCTGGCTCGAATCCATCTCCACTGCTTCCTTCTCCAGCGAGACGGTGGCGAAGGCGCTGCTGCCGTCCTGCGAGACGGTGCGCAGATTCTGTGACATCTCGATCAGGGACTTGGCGGCAGTGGCCTTTTCCTGCTGCGTCGACAGCTGATTGGCGCTGTCGTCCAGTTTGGACTTCTGGGCGTCCAACTGAGCCTGCTGCGCCTGGAACTGGGCCGCCATCGCGTCATAGACACCGGCCGCCTTGGCTTGGTCCTCGGCGGCGGTCAATTTCTGCTGAGCCGCATCGAACTGGGTGCGTCCAGCGTCCAGCTGCTGCTGGGCAGTTTGCAGCTGAGTCTCAGCGGCGGCAAGTTGCTGAGCCTGCGCCTCGCGCTGGTCGGCGGTCTGGAACGGGTTGACCGTGCCGGTAACCCCCTCGGCCTTGTCCACCCGACCGAGTAACTCTGCGATCTGCGTCTTCTGGGCGTCGGAGAAGCTTCCCGAGTCGGAGGTGAAGACGATCCGCTCGCTGCCGCCCGACGCCTGTGGCAGCGCCTGCTTCATCGAGTCGGCAACCTGCTGGGTCTCGGTGTTGGGAATGGAGAATGAGGTGCTCAGGGTGCCGTGGAACGCGGCATAGGCGCCACCGGCTGCGGCCAGCACGATTAGCCAGCAGATGATCACCGCCCAGGCCCGGTGTGCGGCCCCTCGGCCCAACCGGTACAACAACTTCGCCATCGGATGTCCTTCCGTTTCTCACATGTGGCGGCCCCACCCGCACGCCCCCGCAGGGACGCGGCGAACTGGAGCCACCTGGTCGTTCGTGGTTGGCACATCGTCGGGCCGTGAGCCACGATACACAACGAGTGTTGCATAAACAACATCTGTCGCATATCCTGTGAAGGTCGTCGCAGATCGCCCGTCGGTGGGCGGTCATCGGGGGAGGGCACCATGGACGCACGCATCGTCAGGACGCGGCACGCGCTGCAGGGCGCCCTGCTGGAATTGGCGCGCGACAGGCCGCTCGACGACATCACGGTGGGCGACATCACCAAGCGCGCCCGCGTGAACCGCTCGAGCTTCTACCTGCACTACACCGACAAGGACACGCCGCTGGCCGACGCACTGGAGATGCAGATCGACAGGTCGGCCGACGACGAGGACCTGCGCACCGACTCACCCGAGCACATGCCGCCGGGGCTGACGGACTACCTCAACCACGTGGCGGAATATGCCTCGCTGTACGGCCGGGTGCTCAACGACGGCGGGTCGGGCGTGGTGGCCAACCGGCTGCGCAGCCACGTGCACGACATCGTCGAGCGCGCCCTGAACGACTCGGACGCCGATCCCTTCCCCAACCTGCCGCGCGACATCGCCGCAGCCGGGGTCGCCGGCCTGGCAGTGGGCATCATCACCGCCTGGCTCGGGCGCGACCCGATGCCACCGGTACACACCGCCGCCACCTGGATCTGGGACATGCTCGTGCCGGTCGCCGGCGTGGCCGGACGTCCGTCGGATGCTGCGTCGTCCTCCAACGACGGGTCCGGGCCCAATCCTGCGGCCCCCTCGGGCGGCGACTCCGGATACCTCGCGCTGGGGCTGCGCCGAACAACCGGGAAATCATCGATCCCGGGCTAGCTACTGTGGATACAGCCAAGTAGACAACCGGGGTCATCTCTCCGAAGGAGAACAACCATGGAGAAGAAGACAACCACCAAGAACGTCACCGTCCTGGGCGCCCACGGGCAGATCGCCCGCATCGTCATCGAACGGCTGCTGGCCGAAACCGACGACCACCTCACCCTGTTCATGCGCGACGCTGCGCGCCTGGGCAACGTCGACGCCGCCCGCGAGACCGTGGTGGAAGGCGATGCCACCAGCACCGACGACCTGGCGAAGGCCGTGCGGGGCGCAGACATCGTCTACGCCAACCTCGCCGGAAAGATCGAAGCCGAGGCCGACGCCGTCGTGGCGGCCATGCGGGCAGCCGGCGTCAAGCGCCTCATCTGGATCTCGTCGCTGGGCATCTACGACGAGGTTCCCGGGGCCTTCGGCGCATGGAACCACAAGATGCTCGACGGCGGATACCTGCAGACCTATGCGCGCGCCGCCGCCACCATCGAGGCGTCCGGACTCGACTACACGATCATTCGTCCCGCCTGGTTGCAGGACGAACCCACCGTTGATTACGAGACCACCCAGAAGGGCGAGCCCTTCAAGGGCACCGAGGTCTCGCGTGCTTCGGTGGCCGACGTCGTGGTGCACCTGATCAACCAGCCCGACCGCGACATCGGCCATTCGGTGGGCGTCGACAAGCCGGGCACCGACGGCGACAAGCCCTCGTTCTATTGATCTGCGGCGGCGACTCGGGCACCGGGCATCGCGATCACTCAGCCCCCAGTCCAATCCCTCCCACCCAGCATTTCCACCCCCAGGAGTCAGACATGTTCCACCGTTCGCAGAAGCAGTCACCATCCAGCTCGTCACCCTCGGCACGCCGCCACCCGGTGCGCACCGCCGCCCGCTGAGGCCTGGCCGGAGCGCTGGCATTCACCGGTGTGGGCCACCTGAGCTTTGCCCGCGAGGGCTTCGCCGTCGCGGTGCCCGATTGGATGCCGGGCAGCAAGGACGCCACGGTGCTCGCCTCGGGCGTGGTCGAGCTGGCGCTTGCCGCCGCGCTTGCCTCCGGCGTCCAGCGCAAGCAGGTGGGACGCGCCACGGCCGCCTTCTTCGCGGCCGTGTTCCCGGGCAATGTGCACCAATATGTGAAGCACCTCGACGCATCATTCCTCAACAGTGACCAGCGACGCCTGGTACGCCTGTACTTCCAGCCCCTGCTCGTGGCGTGGGCGCTGGAGGCGACGCGCGAGGACTGAGCGCACCGCCACCCGGCAGTCATGCCCGGCGGGCGATGCTCACTCCACCGCCCTGCGGACGATCTCGGCGGCCTGCGCCGGCGTCACCCCGCCGCGCCACTGGTTGTCGGGATAGCTGACCACCACCGGGGCTTGGTTGCACGGGAACAGGCACAGGGTGCGGGTGATCAACACCTCGTCGTGCACCACGCCCAGCTCCTTGGCGGTGCGCACCATCGACTCCACCACCTCGCGGCTGCCCTGCGCGTTGCAGCGCACGCCGCAGCACACCAGCAGGTGACGCCGGAACGGCGGGGGAGCCTGCCACGCCGGGCTGTGCAGCGGGGCCTCGTCGCCACTGATCGGGTCCCAGCGGGTACCGGACGCGGAGCCATCCCGGGGGGATTCCCCGGGCGCGGACGCCACAGCCACTGGCCCACGCAGCGGACCGGCATCTGGCGGCTCAACGCCATCGTGACGCTCATGGCGCACCTGCAGCACCACGGCGGGCGCGCCATCGCGGCGGGTGCGCAGCCAGTGTCCGGCTACCCGACGCAGCCACGACACCGACGTGGCACCACCGCCGGGCTGGCAACCGATCAGGCGGATGCCCACCCCGGACGAACCGAGCGGCGCGCGCCCACTCGTCGAGGCCCGCCCCTCGGGCCCGGCCCCCGGGGACGCGTCCACGCCCGCCAATTCATCGAGCACCTCGACCAGCGGCGTGCCATCACCCTCCAGGCTGGCCGACGCCAAGCCCGGCAGCTCCGCGGCCCAGGCCTGCACCGCCGCGTTGCTCGTGGCGTTCATCGACACCAGCACCACCTGCCAACCCCGCTCCTCAGCCGCCATCGCTGACCAACCCCTGCCATGAGAACCTGAGTCGATCGGTGCGGCTCACCTGTCCACGCACCGCGAAGCGCTCGGCCACCAGCTGGGCGGTCAGCACCTCGTCGGTAGGACCCTGCGCCACCAGGTGGCCGTCGTCGAGCACGATGAGGCGGTCGGCGAAGGCTGCCGCCAGGTCGAGGTCGTGCAGCACCACCAGCGTGGTCAGCCGCAGCGAGGTGACGATGCGCAACAGGGCGATCTGATGGTGCAGGTCGAGGTGGTTCGTCGGCTCGTCAAGCATCAGCACCTGCGGCTCCTGGGCCAGGGCGCGTGCCAGCTGCACCCGCTGGCGTTCCCCACCTGACAAGGTGTTCCACGACCTGTCGTCCACCCGGGCGCCATGGGCGTTCAGCTGCCAGCGTCCCTCGTGGGGGATGCGGCCCAGCGCCACCACGTCGCGCACGGTGAGCGCCACGCGGGCCTGTGGCAGCTGTTCCATGAGCGCCATCGTGCGGGCGATCTCGCGGCGCGACATGTCGGTGAGGCGACGATCGTCCACCAGCACCTGACCCCGACTGGGCTTGCGCAGCCCACACAGCAGTTGCAGCAGGGTGGTCTTGCCGGAGCCGTTCATGCCCACCAGCGCGGTGCAGCAACCCTCGGCCACCTCGGTGGTGATGTCGCGGACGATCCACCGGTCGTCCACCTGCCAGCCCAGGCCACGGCATGCCAGGCGCGTCATTGCGACGCCTGCCTGCGCAACAGCACGGCCAACACGGGAGTGCCCAGCAGCGCGGTGATCACGCCCACCGGGATCTCGGTGTTGCCGGTGATCGACCGTGCCGCGGTGTCGGACCACAAGAGCAGCAGGGCCCCACCCAGCGCGGTGAGCGGCAACAGCCCGGCGTGCCTGGGGCCCACCAGCAGGCGCATGATGTGGGGCACGGTGAGCCCCACGAAGCCGATCGGGCCCACGAAGGCCACCGTCATGGCGGTGGTCAGGGCGGTGAAGATCATCAACCCCCAGCGCACCCGGGTGACGTTGATGCCCAATGAGGCCGCCGAGGTGTCGCCGAAGCTGAAGGCGTCCAGGGTGCGCGAATAACCCATCGCCCCCACCAGCGTGACCAGCGCGACGCCCGCCAGCACGCCCGCAGCCAACCACCGCGCCCCGGCGAACGAGCCGAGCCTCCACTCCATCGCCGTGCGGGCCGCGGTGGTGCCCCCGAACACCATGATCAACAGGGAGGTGATGGCGGCGCACACCTGCGCCACCGCCACGCCGGCCAGCACCGTGCGGGCCGGCGGCAGCTCACCGCCGCGTCCGGTGGCCAGCACGAGCACCAGCAGCATCGCCAGCACGGCACCCACGAAGGCGGCGCCCATCATGAGCACCGACTGCGACAGGCCCACCGACAGGCCGATCTCCAGCACGAAGACCGCCCCGACGCTGGCGCCGCTCGAGATGCCCAGCAGATAGGGGTCGGCCAGCGCATTTCCGGTGAGCGTCTGCAGGATCGCACCGCACACGGCCAGCACGGCTCCGGCGGCGATGGACGCCAGCACGCGCGGCAGGCGCAGCTGCCAGACGATCTGGTCGGCCAGCGGCGTGACATCGGCGCCGGTGATCAGCCGCAGGCGTCGCGCGATCACGCCCACCACCTCACCGGGTGACAGCGGCACCGATCCGATGCCCAGCGCCATCACGACACTCACCGCCAGCGCGACCACCAGGACGCCCAGCCACAGCCAGTGCGCGGTACGAGCGTGCCCTGCGTGGGTCCGGCTGCCCGCATCGGCGCTACCGCCGGCATCAGCCCGGGCGTCCGCCGCGGTCCGCGTCATGGACGCATCACCTGGGCAGTGCGGCGAGCTGGTCCGAGACGGACTTGGCGCCGTCCACCAGCGTGGCGCCCGGCGTGGTCTGCGAGAACGGCACGGTGATGAAGCGCTTGTTCTGCACGGCCTTGAGGTTCTTCAGCGCCGGATCGTTGGAGATGTAGTCGATCTTCGACTGGGCGGTGGACCATGACGCGTCGGCCAGCACGATCACATCGGGATCGGCGGCCACGACCTTCTCCCAGGGCACATTGGCCCAGGCCCCGTCCACGTCGGCGAACGCGTTGGTGGCACCGACCGCCTGCATCACCAGCGCCGGACCGCCGGCATTGCCGCCGGTGAACGGGGTGTCGGTCTGCGAATCCCACCAGAACACCTTCTGGCCGTCGCCGGCCTTCGCCTGCTTGACGGCGTCCAGCTCGGTCTTCTGCGCGTCGATCACCGTGGTGGCATTGCCGGGCTGGCCGAACAGCTTGGCGATGTCGCCCAGCGACGACCACACATTGTCGAAGCTCACCTGGGCGCGGTCGGCCTTGTTGTCACAGGCGAAGGGGTCTAGGTAGGTGGGGATGCCCTGCTGCTCGAGTTCGTCGCGGGTGCCCACCGCCTTGTCGCTGAAGGCGCTGGCATACGACGCCAGGGCGAAGTCGGGCTTGGCCTGGGCGAAGACCTCCTTGGTGGGGTACTTGTCGGCCAGCACCGGGATCGACGCGTAGGCGTCCTTGTACTTGTCGGCCACCTTGTCGTCGAGGTAGGCGGTGCCTGCCATCTGCTTCTGCACGCCCAGCGCGAGCGCCTCCTCGATGGCGCCCTGGTTGAGTGCCACCGCGCGCGTCGGCTGCTGCTTCACGGTGACGGTGCGCCCGCAGTTGTTCACCGACACCGGGAAGGCACCACCGGTGGCGCTTGCCGACGAGCTTCCCGAGCCGGGCGCGCCGGCGCATCCGGTGGCGGCATGGCCAGGCCGAGGCCCAGGGCCACCAGGCGGGAGCGGACCGGCAGGCGGCGGGCGACGTTGGGGCGCGCAGAGCTTGAGCGCCCAGAGCTTGAACGCACGGAATTCGGGCGCGGGGAATTGGGACGTGAGTACGCGGACATTGCGAAACCTTCCTGAGGGGCCCTTCGCGGGGCCGACCGTGACAAGAGCGTTGGGCTTGGTCTTCGGACTCGGCGTCATCCGCGGCAGGCGCCTTCCCGGGGATCCGCCCCAGTGACCTGATGCCTGCTGCGTCGGCCTCACCGCTGCGCGACAGTCCCGGTTTCCCACCGGATTCCCACACATCTGTGATGCGACCCAACGGGCAGACAGTCTAGGGCTCCGGCCGCGGTCGGGTGCGATCCCGGACCCCTCTGCCTGCCACCCGGGACCCCTTTTCGCCGACCGACCCACGACCTGGGCACCACCGCACCGGTGATCCTCAGCCAACACACAGTCTTGACGCTCCGCACGGGTTCCCGACTGGGGCACACTGGTATCAGGTCCACGGCCGCCGGTGGGCCCGGAAGGATGTCCATGATTCCGCTGGAGGTCAGCGTCAAGTTCCCTGAGACCGTCATCGAGATCGTCGTCACCCTCGTGCTGGCGCTGGTCTGCCGCTTCGCGCTGCGCAAGGTGATCGATCGCGCGGTGGCGCGCGCCACCCAACGTCAGGGCGAGCACGGCCTGCTGGCGATGGGACGTTCCTCGAGCGTGGTCGCCACCACCGGCGGGGTGAACACCAACCGCTCCATGCAGCGGGCCAAGACGCTGGGTTCGGTGCTGAAGTCGATGACCGACGTGGTGTTGATCATCGTCGTGGTGCTCATGGTGCTGAACTCACTGAACATCAACATCGGACCCGCCCTGGCAAGCGCCGGCATCGTCGGCGTCGCGGTCGGCTTCGGCGCGCAAAGCCTGTTCAAGGACCTGTTCAGTGGCGTATTCATGCTTGCCGAGGACCAGTACGGCGTCGGCGACATCATCGAGGTGAACAAGCTCAAGGGCACCGTGCGATCGGTGGGCTTCCGCGTCACCGAGTTGCAGGACTTCAATGGCGAGGTCTGGTACGTGCGCAACGGCGAGATCAGCACGGTGGGCAATGTGAGCCAGGGCTTCACGTCGAGCCTGGTGACCATTCCGGTGAGCGTCGACGAGAGCCCCAAGCTGGTGATCCGGCTGCTGGCGCGCATGTTGAAGAAGATGGACTCCGAGCCCGATTGGCACAACAAGATGCTGGAGGAGCCCAGCATGCTGGGCCTGTCCGCCCTGGACGCCACCACCGCCAGCTACCAGATCTCGATCAAGTGCCCGGCCAATTCGCAGTGGGACGTCGAGCGCGAGATCCGCAGCCGCGCGTTGTCGACGCTGAGCCAGGCCGGCGTGCGGATGCCGGTGACGCGGGTGGCCACGGTGCCGCCGCACACCGCCGACGAGACCATGGCCATGCCCCATTCCCGCAGGCGCCGCCTGGGCCAGTTGGCGCAGCAGCGCATGGCCGAACGGCACGCCACCGACCAGTCGGCCACGGGACGGACGGGCACCGAACCAGCCGGGGAGGCCACGCAGGAGCCGTCGGCCGAGCAGGGCACGCCCCCCACCGGCGAGGTGATCCGGCGTCCCGCCGAGCCGGGACAGGCCGCCGCCGACAGCCGGCCGACCGACGCAGCCCAGGCCGCAGCGGGTCCGGCATCCGATCAGGTGGTGCCGGCTGACGACACCCTGCCCGCCCCGAAGGTGAAGGCCGCCGACACCGGCCAGCTGCGCAAGGCCCGCGCCTGGCTCGACCACGGCGCCGACCGCTCGGTGCGCTGGGTGGCGCAGGCCACTCCCGGGGCCAGCGAGGTGCACGACATGACCGCCGACCAGACGGTGCTGATGAGCGCCGATGATGTGCTGCGTCGGCCCGATCAGGCCGACGGCACCGGCCGGACGCACCGCAGCACCGCGGCATCGGGCACGACGGCATCAGGCACTGCCGCATCAGATACTGCGGCATCGGGCTCGGGCACCGACGGTGCGAAGCCCACGGGCGACAGGCCCGGCGCCGACCCCAGTGACCCCCGCACCGGTGCCGCCGACTCCGGCGCCACCAAGTCCACTGCGGCCGGCTCCTCCGATGCGAAGGGCGACGACGAGGCCAGCAAGACCCGCAGCCTGCGGGCGATCGACACCGGGCACCAGCCCGGCACCGACCCGGAGCAGGGCACCGGCGATCCGGCCCCGCAGTCCGGCGACCGATCCGACCCGTCCGAGCCGCCGGCCGACCAGACACGGCGCCTGTTCGGGCGTCGCGGCCGCAAGCGCGACTGAGCGACCGACCTCGCCCCCACCACCGGGCCGGCACCGCCACTAAACTCGTGACTCGTGTCCGATTCTTCGCAGGCCCTGTCTGTTGCCCAGCGTCACGCGGTGGATGAGCTGTTGCGCATCACACCGGTGATCGACGAGCTGGGCGCGCTGTTCCACAAAGCCGGCGAGGAGCTCTACCTGGTGGGCGGTTCGGTGCGCGACGCCCTGTTGGGCCGCCTGGGCCACGACCTCGACTTCACCACCTCGGCCGATCCCGACACCACCGAGCGGTTGCTGCACCGGTTCAGCTCCGCGGTATGGACCGTCGGCAAGGAGTTCGGCACCATCGGGGCGTCCAAGAAGTCGAACGGCCACGAGCTGCAGATCGAGATCACCACCTTCCGCGCCGACGCCTACGAGCCCGATTCGCGCAAGCCGATCGTGGCCTACGGCGACAATGTGCAGGACGACCTGGTGCGCCGCGATTTCACGGTGAATGCGATGGCCATCGACGTGCATTCCAAGGCGTTCGTCGACCCCCACGGCGGCATCCGGGACCTCGCCGCGAAGGTGCTGCGCACCCCGACGGCCCCCGAGATCAGCTTCAGCGACGATCCGCTGCGCATGATGCGGGCCTGCCGGTTCGCCGCCCAGCTGGGGTTCAAGGTTGACCCGGTCACCTTCAATGCGATGAAGGCCATGCACGAGCGCATCGAGATCGTCTCGCCCGAGCGAGTGCGCGACGAATTGTCGAAGCTGCTGCTGGCCGACGCGCCGCGCCCGGGCCTCAACCTGTTGGTGGCCAGCGGACTGGCCGACATCGTGCTGCCCGAACTGCCCGCAATGCGCCTGGAACGCGACGAGCACTTCCGCCACAAGGACGTCTACGAGCACTCACTGACGGTGCTCGATCAGGCGATCGCGCTGGAGAAGGCCCGCGACTACAAGGACGGCAAGCCCAACCCCCACCACCAGCCCGACCTGGTGATCCGCCTGGCGGCGCTGCTGCACGACATCGGCAAGCCGGCCACCCGGGGGCTGGACGGCGACAAGGTCACCTTCCACCACCACGACATCGTGGGCGCCAAGCTGGCGCGCAAGCGGCTGCGTGCACTGCACTATCCCAAGGCCGTGGTGGACGCGGTGGGCCAGCTCATCGAACAGCACCTGCGCTTTCATGGCTATGGCGAGGCGAGCTGGACCGATTCGGCGGTGCGCCGCTATGTGCGCGACGCCGGCGACCAGCTGGAGCACCTGCACATCCTCACCCGCAGCGACTGCACCACCCGCAATGCCCGCAAGGCCGACACCCTGCGCCGCGCCTACGACGAGCTCGAGGCCCGCATCGACGAGCTGGCCGCCACCGAGGAGTTGAAGTCGATCCGTCCCGACCTGAACGGCGACGAGATCATGACGATCCTGGGCATCGCGCCGGGTCCGCAGGTGGGCCGGGCCTACCAGCACATGCTGTCGGTGCGCATGGACCAGGGCCCCCTCGACCATGACGCCGCAGTCGCCGAGCTGAAGCGCTGGTGGGCCGCGCAGCCCCACCCGGATGCCAGCTGAGGCAACGAGCGGATTGCACGGCAATCCACGAGCACCGCTTGCCCACAGACAGGGGCGACTACACTAGGTGAGTTGGCTTCATCCGTCACCGATGCCCCGGCGGCTTGCGCCTTCCTGAATGGGTTGGCCACTGACCGCCACGGAATCGGTTGGATATGCCAGCCACCACGCAATGAATTCTCAGGTACGGCGCTCGACACGAGATATATTCCGGTATCACGTCGGATGGCCATCTCGCGGCGATAGCCCTTGGCGCCCCGTGCACGGAAGCCGGCGTGGACCACCACATGCGTGGACGAAACAAGCATGCACAAGGCGAAGCTGCCACCCCCGAGCATCGGTGGCGCTTCGCCTTGACTATGCGTGCTGCGGGAATGACAAGCAGAGAAGTTGAGGAACTCAGTGGATTTCAGGAACGAGCGGCACCTTATTCACGTGCCGGGCACCGATCGGGTGTTCAACCGACTCAAGGTACTGATCGTACTGATGATCCCGCTGGCGATGTCACTGATGTCGATCAGCTCGATCAACGTGGCACTGCCCACCATCGAAACCTCCATCGGCGCCTCCGACACGTCCGTGCAATGGATGCTGTCGGGCTACGCCCTGGTGTTCGGCATGCTGCTGGTGCCCTCGGGGCGCCTCGGCGACGCGATCGGACGCGGCACCGTGTGGATCACCGGCGTGTCGATCTTCTCGATCGGCTCGCTGGTCTGTGGCTTCGCGAGCACCCCGGGGCTGCTCAACATCGCCCGCGTGGCGCAGGGCTTCGGTGCCGGCGTGCTCAATCCCCAGACCATCGGCATGATCCAGCAGTACTTCCGCGGTGAGGGCCGGGCGCGCGCCTACAGCGTCTTCGGCCTGGTGATCGCCGCATCGGTGGCCGCCGGCCCGCTGTTCACCGGCCTGATCATCCGTGCGCTGGGCGCCCAGAACGGCTGGCGCGCCAGCTTCCTGTGGAACGCCCCGCTCGGTTTCCTGGGCATCGCACTGGCCCTCATGTGGTTCCCCTTCGACGGGGAGCGCCGGCGTCGCCACGCCAAGGAGGCCGGCGAGGCGGTGCACACCAAGCTCGACCTCGACCCGGTGGCGATGGTGTTGCTGGCCGCCGCCGTGCTGTGCATCATGATGCCGTTCATGCTCAAGACCGGCCCGGGCTTCCTGCTGTTGCCGGTCGCTGCCGTGCTGCTGGTGGCGTGGGTGCGCTGGGAGCGCCACTACGGCGCCCGCGGGGGTCAACCGATGGTTGACCTGAAGCTGTTCCGCTACCGCTCGTTCACCCATGCCACCGCCGTGTCGGGCACGCAGTTCCTGGGTGGCACGTCGATCTTCGTGCTCGTGGCGCTGTTCCTGCAGGACGGCATGCATGTCTCGGCCCTGCAGGCGGGCATGATCGGCCTGCCGAATGCGGTGTTGTCGGCCATCGCGTCCCTGTGGTGTGGACGCCAGGCCCTCACCCGCGGACGCAACCTGGTGATCGTCGGCCTGTCGTGCATCCTGGTGGGCGTGCTGGGTTCCATCGGCATGGCCAAGCTGATCATGGAGCACGGGGTCAACTTCTGGTGGCTTGCCGTGCCGCTGTCGCTGATCGGCATCGGCAACGGCTGCATGACCGGCTGCAACCAGACCCTGTCGATGCTCGAGGTGCCCCCGAAGGAGGGCGGCGTCGCCGGCGGCGTGAAGTCGACCACCGAGCGCGTGGCCACCGCCATCGGCAATGCGGTGATCACCGCCGTGTTCTTCACCCTGGTCACCAAGGGCTGGGCCGTGGCGCTCACCTGGGCCTATGTGGTGATCGCCGTGATCATCGCCGTCGCCATCGGACTGGCGATCTACGACCGCGTCACCCTGGGCCGTGGCGCGCCGCCCACCGCACACTCCGTGACGGTCTGAGGCCGTCGCGGGACGACGGGACTGCGGGCCTGCCGCGCAGGTGTCGTCCGTCACCGGGCACGTCATCAACAGGGTCGGGCGTCAACAGGCCCCGGCATCAACAGGCCCCGGCATCAACAGGCCCCGTCGTCAACAGGCAGGGCATCGACAGGCACAGGCAATACGATGGGCGGGTGAGCCCACGACATGCCGACGACGCCTCCGGTGACCGCCGGCGCACCGGCCCGCAGGCCCGGCTGCCGCGCTGGCTGGCCGGGCTGTTGTGCATCGTGCTCACCACGCTGTCGCTGGGCGTCGTGCATCCCGCCGTGCGCGCCGACGACGCGACACTGGACGTCACCTTCACCTCGATGTCGCCGTCGGCGGTCACCGACGAGGGCGACCTCACGCTCACCGGCACCATCACCAACAAGGGCTCGGCCACGGTGAACCGTCCCACCGTGCACATGTGGCGCAATCGGGCGCCACTGACCAACGCCGACGCGCTCAACTTCCTGGTGAAGAACCAGTCGTCCGAGCCGATGGGCGATGTGGTCACCACCTCGGCCGCCGCCCAGACGGTGGCCAGCCTGACGCCGGGGGCGAGCGCCAACTTCACGGTGCGCGCCGCCTTCTCGGGCGGTGGCGACCCGTTGGCCCTGGTGAGCCCGGGCAACGCCTACCTGGTGGGCGTGCGCGTCGACAACAGCGCAGGAACCCAGGTGGGCAGCTCACGCACCCTCATCTCCTATCCCGGCACCTCGAAGTACGACGTCACGACGGTGGCCGAGCTGGCCAGCGCGCCCAGCTATGTGGGCACCGACAACGGCAAGCCCGTGTTCACCGACGACCACCTGGCCGCCGAGATCTCCCCCGACGGACGCCTTGGCCAGCTGGTGCAGCTCGCCGAGGCCGACAACGTCAGCTCGGTGATCGACCCCCTGCTGGTCGATGAGCTCACGGCGATGGCCTCGGGCTACGAGGTGCGCAGCACCGACGGCACGCGGGTTCCCGGCCGGGGACAGGACGCCGCCAGCTCGTTCCTGCGGCGCATCCAGGGCGTCGCAGCGAACGGACGCAGTTACCGCGGCCTGTACGGGATGTTGGGCGTCAGCGCGGCCGCGTCGGCGTCCCGCCACGACCTGCTGGTGTCGGCGGCGCAGCAGTCGGCGGGCAACCAGACCCTCAAGGCACTGCCGCTGGCGATCACCGCCACCGGCAATGCGCTCACCAGCAACGACCTCGAATACCTGGCCAGCGCCAAGCCGACGCTGGTGTTGGCGCAGGGCATCGACCCGGCATCGCCGGTGCGTCAGGCAACGGTGCGGCAGGGTGCACCCACCCAGCTCACCGTGGTGTCGGTGCAGACCACGCTGGGCGACGGCGGGCCCGCGCCGGCCCCCGACCAGGACCTGGTGCACCGGGTGGGACGCCTGCAGAGCGAGCAGCTGGTGCGTGCCGCCGCCTATGGCACGTCGGTGCACCTGGTGACCGGTGGCGATGCTGCTCGCGCCGAACTTGCCGCTGCCACTGGGCGGGTGCGCGTTCCGCTGCAGGAACTGCTGAAGAAGCAGACCACGCCGGTAGCGCTGCAGACCGGCAACACCGACGAGATCAGCGCCCCGGGCAGCCTCACCGGGGCCGAGTCAACGGCCCAGACGCAGTTGGGCTTCTACAAGGCGCTGACGGGTGAGGATGCCGGCATCGACACGGAGTTGCTGATCACGCGGGTGTGGAGCGGTAGCTTTGCCGACGCGGACGCCGCCGAGGCCTACCTGAACACGGCGATGGCCACCGTCAGCGCCGCCCTGCAGTCCGGGGGCGTGGAGGTGCACATGAGCGAGAAGCTCATCGTGCCCTCGAAGTCCACGTCGTTGCCGATCAGCCTGACCAATTCGATGTCGATCCCCGTGCGGGTGCGGGTGCACTTCGACTCCGACAACTCCTCGCGCATCGACATCGACGACACCGATGTGATCCGGCTCGACCCGGGTGAATCCGCGACGGTGCGCATCACCCCGCATGCCAGCGGGTCGGGCACCGTGCAGATGGACGCCATGGTGATGACCGCCGGCGACCAGGCCCACCAGCTGGGCGATTCGGTGCGCTTCACCGTGCAGGCCAACAATGTGGGCAACATCGGGTGGATCATCATCATCGCCTCCGGCGTGGTGTTGTTGGGGGCCACCGCGCTGCGGGTGCGCCAGGTGCGCCACGAGCGTGCCCAGCAGCACACGCCTGCCGACGACGACCCCGACGTGCCCTTCGACCCGCGCCCCCTCGACGACTGAGCGTCGGGTGGTGCCCCTCACCGGATGGCGTTTGCCCACCGGCGGGCGGGCTCGTCCTGCTGTCTCCCCTCGGCCATCACCCCACCGACCACTAACTGGTCACCTATGCGGAGTCATTCCCGCACAACTGTCCAGTTAGTGACCAGGCGGCGGTGGACTCGGGGCGGCGTCGACTCGATCGGTTCTTAGGTGGAGGGTTTCGATGCGTCTAGTCATCACAACCATCCACTGAGTGGCCCGACGTCGCCTGGCACGGAAACCTCGTTGGGTGGTCACCTGTGCGGCGTCATTGCCGCACAACTGCCCACTCAGGGGGATCGTCATGCCCACTCAGGGGGAGCGTCGCCCCCGGGCGAGCACCGGCCCAGCCCCCAACCCCCCACCTCCAAGATGGGCGATTCCCCGCAGCATCGGCACGCCCACGTGCCCCGCGCCCGCGCGCGAGGGCAGACTAGAGCCGGTACGCCCACGCACGGGACAACCAGTCGTCGGAGCGGAGGCCAGCGAGGGGGATGATGAGCGCCGAGAGCCAGCCGGAGCTGCCCGGCGCACGCCCCTATCCGCGCAATCTCATCGCGGGCGACCTCGTGGCCAATCGCTATCAGCTGGAGGCCCAGCTCAACCAGTGGGACGCCGGCGTCACCTGGCGGGCGATCGACCGCACCCTGTCGCGTCGCGTGGTGGTGCACCTGTTCAACCCCCACTCGCCCGAGACGGCCCGCGCCCTGGAGGCCGCCCGACGCGCGGCCGTGGCAGTGGACTCCCGCTTCGTGCGCGTCCTCGACGCCATGGACGGCGACCAGCCCTTCATCGTCACCGAATTCGCCACCGGCATCACGCTGCGTTCGCTGCTCGCCCACGGCCCGGTGACGGCCCTCGAATCGGCCCATATCGTGCGCGAACTTGCCGACGCCCTGGCCCCCATGCACGCCGAGGGCCTGTTCCACCGTCGCCTCAATCCCGACACCGTGGTGGTCACCCGCACCGGCAATGTGAAGATCATGGGCTTCCTGCTCGAGGCGGCCCTGGCCGGCGCCACGATCTCGTCGTCCGACAACTGGGCGCGCCAGGAGGCCGAGGACGTCCGGGCGCTCGGCAAGGTCCTGTATGCGTGCCTGGTGGCGCGCTGGCCGATCGACCCGTCCCTGGCCCAGACCAGCCAGTGGGGGCTGCCCGCCGCCCCGATGAGCGCGCCCGGCCCCGACGGACCGCACTGGGCGCCGCCGACCAGCGTCGACCCACGCGTGCCGCCCACGGTCAACGCCATCTGCATCCAGTCCTTCGACCCCCGCCCCGATTCGGTGCCGCTGCGCACCGCCGACGAGATCGTCATCGCGCTGGGCCGCGTGCTCGGCACCGCGGAGGCCGACGAGGTGCTGGGACGACGCATCCGCGCCCTGCCCGCCGACGAGGCCGGCGAGAACGCCCACATCGGCCTGCATGCCCCCGGCATCGACGAGCTCCCGCAGCGCGCCGCCACTCCCGACGACGACGGACCGGCCACCCAACGCATGCCTCCCGTTAGGGGCCACGACGATCCGAACTGGCCCGGCGGCGACGACCCCAACTGGCCCTTCGGGGCCGACGACAGCTCTCCACTGGGCACGACCGATACCGGCACGCGCACCCCCCTGACCGGGGCCCAGGCGGAGGCAGCGGGCTCAGCAGCGCCGCGGCCGCCGGCACCGGTGGGCGCCGGTTCCGCCGTGCCGGTGGGGACGGTCCAGACCTTCATCACCGCCCTGCCCGAGCCCGGAGACGGCGGCGCCCCTCACCCCGACCACCGGGATCTCGACCGCAGGGATCTCGACCACAGGCATTCAGACCTCCGGGATTTCGATCCCGACCGCACCGATCCGCGGTTGCGGCGCCTGCGGCAGTCCGACGCCGACGCCTTCGACGATGACGACGATCCCGATGACGACCTCACCATCGACGTCAGCGGCAAGCTGGTGGGCCCGCTGCCCGACCGCGACGCCGAACCCCGGCGCCTGGCCACTGATGCGCGCGCCTATCGACTGGCGCGCTGGCTGATACCGCTGGGCGTGGTGCTGATGCTGGTGATCGCGCTCACCGGCATGGTGCGCTCCTGCCAGGCCACCAGTGCCGCGAAGTCCGCCCAGGCGAAGGTGGTTGCCCCGGCCTCGGTGGTCGAGTTCGATCCCACCGCCGATGGCGGCGAGGCCGCCGAGTCGCCCAGCGAGGTGGCCCTGGCCACCGACGGCTACCCGTCCACTGCTTGGCACACCCAGGAGTACGGCGGCAGCGCAGCATTCGGCGGAGTCAAGCCCGGCAGCGGCCTGCTACTCGACCTCGGCCGCGCCCACGAGCTGTCGTCGGTGACCCTGACGTTGATCGGCGCGCCAACCGGCGTCCAACTGCTCGTGCCCCACGACGACGCGAACCCCTCGATGTCCACGGTGAAGGACTGGACCGTGGCCAGCCGTGCCGACGCCGCCGGCCAGAGCGTCACGCTGACGCCTGACAAGGCCACCAGTACCCGTCACCTCGTGGTCTACCTCACCTCGCTGCCGCAGCTCACCAACGGGCGCTATCAGGGCGCGATTGCCGAGATCTCGGTGAATTCCTGAGCCCGTCACCGCAGCGTTGGCGCCCCGTCACCCCGCAGTTGGCCGTTCGTGGTGCGCCCCTGAGACAATGGCCCGATGAAGCTGCTTCTCATTCGTCATGGCCAGTCCGCAAACAACGCACTCAGCGGATCAAACCACCCGGTGAGCAGCCAATATCCCGATCCCACGTTGACCGACCTGGGCCGTCAACAGGCCGAGACGCTGGCGCATGCCTTCACCGACGGGCTGCTGCCGCGTCCCAGTGTGTTGCTCAGCTCCCCGATGACCCGCGCCGTGCAGACGGCCTCTCCGCTTGCCGACGAGCTCGACATGCCGATCGAGTTGGAGACGCAGGCCCACGAGGTGGGTGGCATCTTCCAGAGCGTGCAGGGCGAGCCCGGTAGCTTCCAGGGGGCGTCGCGCGCGGAGCTGGCTGACATCAGTGACCGGCTGATCTTCAACGAGGACATCCACGACGAGGGTTGGTACCGCCTCGGATCGCATGTGGAGACCCCGGCCGAGGGGCAGGGACGCGGCAAGCGCCTCTATCGCTCGATCCTGGAGCGGTACGGCAACCAGGACGGCGTGGTCGCGCTGGTCTGCCACGAGTGGATCACCAACTATGTGCTGCGTGCCGCGCTCGGCCTGTCCGATCCCGAGGGCGAGCCCGATCCGTGGTTCTCGCTGCCGAACACCTCGAGCACCTTCATCCAGACCGGCCTTCCGTTGCCCGGCCCCTACGAGGGTGGCGGCACCGCGATGATCTGGTGGGTCGGCCGCTTCGACCACCTTCCGGACGAGCAAGTGAGCCGCTGACAAGGGATGATGCCCGCAGGGCCCGCGACACTCCATGAGTCTCGGGATGAGTCTCGGGGGCCCCGGCGTCCCTGCACGGGTTCCTGATTCCCGCGGGCCATGCCCGTCGGGGGTTGGGGCCGCAGGCCTCAGGCGCCGCGGCTCAGCGAGTCCGAGACCACCTTCGCCAGGTTGCCCACGGTCATGTCCGACGACTGCTGCCCACGGATCGCCGCCATCAGCTGGCCCTCGATCACCGGCTCCAGATCGAGCCAGGCCGGGCAGCCGCCCAGCGAGGCGGTGGCGTACCTCACATTCGCCAGCCCGGCGCTCATCACGCGGTTGCCGGCCAGCTGCGACCCGGCGATCACGTCGGAGCGCGGGGGCACCGCCGGCAGCATGCTCACCGCCGACAACAGCGGCTGGGACTGCAGGGCGTACTGGCAGAACTGGAAGGCCACTTCCTTGAACTGCGACTGGCGGCTGACGGCCAGCTGGGTGCCGGTCTGCAGCACCACGGGGTCCTTGGACGCCTGGTCGGGGGGCAGCGGGAAGAAGCCCAGGTGGCCCTCGTCGTCCAGGTGTGAGCGCCGCAGCGCCGGCCACAGGGTCGACGACATCGGCGACATGGCCGTCTTCTGCTGGATGAACAGGGGCTGGGCGCCATCGGTGGGGATCTTCGCCGGGTCGGCCGTGCCGTCCTTGACCAGGCCGATGATGTAGTCGAGCGCCTTCACCCCGGTGCCGTCGTTGAACGCCAGGCCGCCCTTGGGCGTGAACAGCGAGCCGCCGTAGCTGCCCACCAGCATCGCCCACAGGTGCACCACGCCCGCCCCGAAGACGTCGAAGCCACCATGGTCGGGGGCATTGAGCTGCTTGGCCATCTCGCGCAGCTCGTCGAGCGTGCGCGGAGGGGCGCTGATGCCGGCGTCGGCCAGCACATCGGTGCGGTAGCCGATCACGGTCAGGTCGAGTGCATAGGGCAGCGCGAACAGCTTGTCGCCCCAATAGCACCCGGTCATCAGGCGTTGGTCCAGGTTGAGGCCGTCGGTGATGTCGGCAGGCATCTCGGCCAGCGCATTCTGCCGTTCCAGCACGGGCACCCAGCCCTGGCCGGGCATGAGCACATCGGCCAGCTTGCCGGCAGCCAGTGAGGTGATCACCTTGTCGGGCAGCTTGTCCAGGCTCGTATAGGTGGCCGCAAGCGAATAGCCGGTGCCGGCGAAGAAGCCGGTGAGCATGTTGTTGGCGTAGGAGTCCTGGCTCGCCTGGTCCTGGTAGAGCGCCGACAGCATGTTGAGCCGTCCGCTGCCGTGGCTCTTGGCGTCCTGCCAGGTGGGCGTCGGCGACGGCGTACAGGCCGACGACAGGGTCGAGCTGGAACTGCTCTTCCCGCCACAGGCGCTCAGCGTTGCCGCAGCGGCGGCCGCACCGGCCCAGGCCAGCAGTCCCCGTCGCTGTAGGCGCACGACGCCCCCCTCATTCGATGATCAGTGGCCGGTTCGCGGGTGTCCCACGCGTGGCCTCGGCAGGCCGATGCCATGGCGACGCCGGCCCGCGTCACGACTTTATCCGGCCCGCGGCATCGGCGCTCCCCGCTGGCGTCCGTGTCGATGGCGCACCGGGTGGCGGACGGCGCAGGCCCACAGCGACGGCGCGGCATGCCGGTGCATCGCTACCGCTCTGCGGGGCGGTCCAGCGCGGCGGGGCAGGGTCGGGAATTGTGGCGCCCGCAATAGAGTTGAGGAAGGTGTGGTCCCTCCACTTGGGGGTGCGGGGCATGACCGCCGGGTGTGCACCCGGGCGCGATGCCGTACCCTACAGATTGTGGTGCGCCACGTTTCATTCAACTAGAGCTTGTGGTTTTGCTCAAGGAGAAGGGGAAGCATGAACGACGAGATTCGCGATGTCATCATCGTGGGTTCAGGCCCGGCCGGCTACACGGCCGCGATCTACACCGGACGCGCCGGCATGCGACCGATTGTGCTCGAGGGTTCGGTCACCGCAGGCGGTGCGTTGATGACCACCACCGAGGTGGAGAACTACCCCGGATTCCCTGATGGCGTGCTGGGTCCTGTGCTGATGAGCGATATGCGCGCCCAGGCCGAGAAGTTCGACGCCGAGTTGATCGCCGATGACGCCACCAAGATCGAACTGGGCGGCGACATCAAGAAGGTCACCGACTCCGAGGGCAATGTGTACCGCGCCCGCGCGGTCATCCTGGCCATGGGCTCGGCCTATCGTCATCTCAACCTGCCCGAGGAGGAGGAGTTCTCCGGACGCGGCGTCAGCTGGTGCGCCACCTGTGACGGGTTCTTCTTCCGCGGCAAGGAGATTGCCGTGGTCGGTGGTGGCGATTCCGCCATCGAAGAGGCAACCTTCCTCACCCGCTTTGCGGACAAGGTGACGCTGATCCATCGTCGCGACGCATTCCGCGCCAGCAACATCATGGCCAAGCGCGCCTTCGACAACCCGAAGATCGAGATCGCCTGGAACTCCGAGGTAGTGGGCATGAAGGGCGACGGCACGCTCAACGCACTGCGCCTGCGCGACACGCAGACCGGCGAGGAACGTGAGTTGGCGGTGGCCGGCCTGTTCGAGGCCATCGGCAATGTGCCGCGCTCCGAACTCGTCAAGGGCCAGGTAGAGCTCAATCCCGACGGCTATGTGAAGGTTGCCGGCGACTCGACGCTCACCGACGCACCCGGCGTCTTCGCCTGTGGCGACCTGGTCGACCATGTGTACCAGCAGGCCATCACGGCTGCCGGCACCGGTTGCCGCGCCGCACTGGACGCCGAGCACTACCTGAGCGCCCTGATGGACGAGAACAGCGATCAGGCGACGGAGGCACTTGCCAACGCCTGACCTCCCTGCGGACCAACCCGGCCCCGGACGGCCGGAGTATCCGCTCCACAAGCCATAACGGCCCTGCGGTCCACTCCGTACACGGGGTGGATCCGCGGGACCCGTGCGACGGCCCCGAGGGGCCACAGACAACGGCTCCCAACCGGGCCACCAGACAACAACAAGGGGTAACCATGGCACAGCCCAAGGACGTCACTGACGCCACATTTTCCGACGAGGTGCTCAAGGCCGACAAGCCCACCGTCGTTGACTACTGGGCGGATTGGTGCGGGCCCTGCAAGCAGCTCAGCCCGATTCTCGACCAACTCGCCGAGGAGTACGGCGACAAGATCAACTTCGTGAAGGTCGACGCCGACGCGAACACCAAGGTCGCCACCGACCAGGGGATCCTGGGCCTGCCGACCGTGCAGATCTACCAGAACGGCGAAGTGGTCAAGCAGTTCCAGGGCGGCAGGCCCAAGAGCGTGATCGTCAAGATGCTGCAGGAGTTCGTGTGATGTCCGGCGAGCAGACGAAGACCTCCCGGGTGGGTGTGAACCTGAAGCGCGTGAGCCCCGTGCACTACGAGGTCACCAATGGCAGGGGATCCACCATCAGCGTGGGACATGGCGATGACGTGTTCAGCCCCGTCGAGCTGCTGTTGGCAGCCGTCGGTGCCTGCTCGTCGATCGACGTCGACGTGGTCACCACGCGACGTGCCGACCCGGAGAAGTTCGATGTGAGCATCGCCGGCGACGTGGAGAAGGGCCCCGAGGGGAACCGGGTCAAGGACGTTGACCTCAACTTCTCGCTGAGCTTCCCCGACACCGACGAGGGACGCACCGCGCAGAGCCTGGTGGCCCGGCTGGTGAAGCTGAGCCACGACAAGGACTGCACCGTGGGACGCACCGTGATGCTGCCCACCGAACTGCACAGTGCTGTTGATGGTGAGGTTGTCGCCTGAGGCGACCAACCAAGACAACCAGATGGTGAGGGCCCGATCGGAGAAATCCGGTCGGGCCCTCACTGTGTTGAAGTGCCCGCCTTGAAGTCACTGCCTTGAGGTCACTGTGTGGAAGTCACCATGTTGAAGTCACTGCGTAGAAGTGACTGTGTTGAAGTCTCCTGGCACCCGTCGCACGTCGAGCGCCCCCGCGCCGCCCCGATCGTTCGAATCAGGCTTTGCGGAGCCCGGATTCCGGCCGGATCACACGGGTGCTATTCCGCTCAGAATCCGTTGGGCACAAGATGGGGTTTCGTCCTCCCCAGCGCCCTTATGGGGTGCGCCAGTGGGGAGTAAGGATCACTTTCCAACTATTTTGTGTGTCCATGTGGAGGAATCAAGAAATCCCAGGGATCTGCCTGATTTGAGGGGCGTGGGGCGGCCCCAGAACCGGCCGAAACGCCCTTCAACATCTCGACGATCCGCTGCAGGTCATCCTCGCCGGCGAAGTCGATGGTGATGCGACCCTTCTTGCGTCCCATGTTCACCTTCACCCGGGTGTCGAACCGGTCGGACAGGGACGTGGCGAGTTGCTCGGCGCGTGGGTCGTGTTCCTTCGGACGCGCGATCCGCTGCCTGGGCTTCTCGTCCCCACCCAGGGCAACGATCTCCTCGGTGGCCCGCACGGAGAGGCCCTCGGCCACGATGCGCTGCGCCAGGCGCTCCTGGGCCAGCGGATCATCCAGGGCGAGCAATGCCCGGGCGTGGCCCGCAGACAACACCGCGGCGGCAACACGGCGTTGAACGGTGACCGGCAACTTGAGCAACCGGATGGTATTGGAGATGTGCGGACGCGACCGCTTGAGGCGTCGCGCAAGCTCGTCCTGGGTGATGCCGAAGTCACCCATCAACTGCTCGTAGGCGGCCGCCTCCTCCAGGGGATTCAGCTGGACGCGGTGCAAGTTCTCGAGCAACGCATCGGTGAGCATCGATTCGTCATCGGTGGCGCGGACGATCGCCGGAATCTGCGCGATGCCGGCCTCCTGGTGGGCCCGCAATCGCCGCTCGCCCATGATGAGTTCATAGTGCGTGGCGTCCAGCTTGCGCACGACGATGGGTTGCAGCAGGCCGACTTCCTTGATCGACTCCGTGAGCTCCTGCAGGTCGTCCTCATCGAACACCTGACGCGGCTGCTTAGGATTCGGGGTGATCTGCGCCACCGGCAGTTCCGCGTAATAGGAACCGTCAGCCATCTGATCAGATGCGGACTCGCGAGGTTCCTCTGCGGCCTGGATGTCGGTGCGCTGAAACAGTTCACCCAGTCCGCGGCCAAGACCACCAGGACGTGCGCTCATTCCTGCTCCTTCATTGCTCGTTGCGACAATTCCTGGGCCACCTTGCGGTAGGCGTTGGAGCCCACCGAGTTGGGGTCGTAGTTCAACACGCTCTGCCCGTAGCTGGGTGCCTCGCTGATCCGCACCGAGCGGGGGATCATCGTGTGCAGCGTCTCCTTCGGGAAATGTGCCATCACTTCCTCCGCCACCTGCGCCGAGAGGCGCGTCCTGGCGTCATACATGGTCACCAACACCGCCCACAGCTCCAGGTCGCTGTTCAACTGGCGCTTCACCAGCGAAATCGTGCGCATCAACTGCTGCACGCCTTCCAACGCGTAGTACTCCGACTGAATCGGAATGAGGATGTCACTTGCCGCGACGAGTGCATTCACGGTCAGCAGTCCCAGCGACGGCGGGCAGTCGAAGATGACGAAGTCGACGTCGTGGTCGGCCTCGTAGTCCCTGATCGCACGCGAAAGGCGCTGCTCGCGAGCCACCTTCGAGACGAGCTCCAGCTCCGCGCCTGCCAGGTCAATCGTTGCCGGAACAACCTTGAGGCCCTTCGCCTCGGGAGAGTCGACCACCAGGTCCGCGACGGGAACCTCGTCGAGCAACAGCTCGTAGCTTCCCCTGACGCCCTCCTGGTGGGGAATGCCGAGCGCAGTGGACGCATTTCCCTGCGGGTCGACATCCACGACGAGCACATTGAGCCCGCCCTGGGCGAGTGCAACCGCCAGGTTCACCGACGTCGTGGTCTTTCCGACCCCGCCCTTCTGATTGGCAATAACAATGCGCCGCGGTGCATCGAGGTGCGGCAGTGGAACGGTCTTCACTCGTGTTTCACGTGAAACATTCATCGTCTCCAACGAGAGCGGCTCCTCATAGAGCGCCCGCTCCGGACGGTGCCTGGGTTCTTCGGGGGGACGCGGCGCAGGATGCCGGGCGGCCGGATTGCGTAGCGGTCGCGGAGCGGCGGGGTCATTGCTACCAGTCAAGGCCTCACCCTCCTCGGACGTTTCACGTGAAACATCCACCGCTGGATCCACGTCGTTGGTGAGTCCAACCGCGGAATCGTTCTGCTCGACCCGGCCGCTCGCAGCTCGCGAGCCATCAGGCCGCGGGGAACTTCCAGCGCTCGAGTCCGAGTCATCGGCCATCGATGTTTCACGTGAAACATCGTGCGTCTCCTCGTCGGACGCCATTCCACTCCCCACTGCATCTCGCGAGCCCCTTGGCTCGATGTCTGAGTGATGGGCGCCCGCACTGCTCTGGCCATCACCCACGGCGCTCAATGTTTCACGTGAAACAAGTGGGACGTCATTCCCTGGCACCACACCGATAGGCGCCGCCGGCTGGATCGACGGGGAGGAGTCCGCCGGCGTCTGGCCACTGTCTTTCCCGCTCATGCCAGCCTGCTCATCCGCGGATGTTTCACGTGAAACATTTGGCTCTCCCATGGAGCCGGGCCGGTGTGAGTCAGGGTCGCCATCACCGGCGTCGTCTTCGCCCGAAGCATCGTCATGGTCGTCACCGACGGGGCGCGTCGCACCCACTTCGAGGGTCTCGATGTCACGCCCATCAATGGTGTGGCGGGGCACCTCGCGGTGCTCCTCCGCAGTGATCTCCAGTTCCGAGGGGTATCCCAGCGGACGCGTCGTCTTCCTGTGATCCTTCACCGGATAGCCCAGTGGTTCGCTCATCGCGATCATCTCCATCCATACTGACGACTCCGACAGCTCACTCTACTGGCCCGCGGCGACTGAACCGCTGCACAACAGATCCACACGACAACGGACCCGTCTCACAACAATCGGTCCGCTAGGAAATCTTTCCCTGAGAAGCCCTCTGCGCCACCGGTGAAGGACGAAATCGGCTCGCGCGCACGACTTCGGAAAGGCCGGGGGAGGTACCCCACAAAGGGCACCGCCTGCGAAATGCTCTGGGGTGGCAGGCGTGGCCTCAGCGATCACTGCGCTCCCACGCTGGCCCAGCCCTCCACGCGCGAGCGAGCGCTTCCCCCGGACACTCTGGGGGACAGCGCCATCGCCGGTGCCAACTCTCGCTGGGGATCCACGGCGAAGCGGACCCAATGGAGATCGACCTTCTGCTCGTGGAGTCCTGGCGCCATACCGACCCGCCAGTAAAGGTGCCAGACCCCCAGCCAGCGCCACCCGCAGTGCGAGCGGGTCGAAGCGTGGATGCTCCCCGAGGAGACACCCCAACACGCCTCCGAAACCCCGAGGGCACCTGCTCTGCTGACCGAATGAACCGTCCTGGCCGTGGAGGCTCCGAGGCGCGCTCTCGCGAACCGTCCCCGGACCCGGCTGCTCCCTTGCAGCCGCTCAAGTGAGCGGCCCCGACCCCCCAGCAGCTCCCCAGAGGACCACTCACGTGAGCATCGCCCCACCCCCGCATGCTCTCGCTTCGCTGCACGAGTGCAGCGAAGCGAGCCCCGGCAGTACCGCTGTGAACCACTCGCTCGAACTGCCCGGCCCCAGGTGGTCCCTTGACGTCCCCCGCCAATCGCCCGGGCGGCTCCAACTCCGCTGACCGTGCGAACAGACCCCACCGCACGTCTTCGGCGCACTCATCGGAGCGTCTAGGTCGGGACTACTGAACCCTCGGGGCGCCCGCGCCACGCCGCACGATCATAGGAAGGATCCCGCCGCGGCACACAGGTGGACCATGCGTCCACCCCCGGGTACGGCAGCCTCAGCCGGCCTGCACGCGCAGGATGTGCGCGACGTCCACCTCGGGGGTCGCCCGCACCTGCATCACCTGGGCGCTGAGCCCGTTGCGGGCAATGATGTCGGCGCTGTCGGCGAGTTCCTCGTCAATCGACTCACCCTTGAGTGCCAGCAGCTCGCCATCGGGCAGGAACAACGGCATCGTCCAGCCCAACAGCTTCGGCAAGCGGGCAACGGCCCGGCAGGTGACCACGTCGAAGTGCTGCTTGAGGTCCTCAGCGCGTCCACGCTCCACGAGCACCTGGCCATCGAGGCCCAGCTCGTCAACGGCCTCCTTGAGGAAGTTGAACCGCCGCAGCAAGGGCTCCAGCAGCGTCACATTCAGGTCGGGACGTGCGATGGCGATCACCAGGCCGGGCAGGCCGGCACCACTACCCACGTCGAGCACGTCAACGCCCTCGCCGATCACCTCGAGCAGCGCGGCGCAGTTCATGATGTGCCGCGACCAGATGCGCTCGGGCTCCCGGGGCCCCAACAGCCCCCATTCAACGCCTTGTCCAACCAATATGTCGACATATCCACTCATCGACTCGAACTGGTCACCGAACAACGCCCGGGCACCCTGCGCAGCCTGCTGTTCGCGGCCCGCGTCGTCGTCACGCGCCTGCGCCACGCGGCGTTCCCGGGAAGCGTGCACTTCGTGCGGCGCATCGTCCGAGGGCCCGCCCGTGCGCTCCACGCGACCATCATCGCGTCGAGCAGCACCGTGCCGGGCGTCATCCATCGGGTCGTCCATCGGCGTGTCGCTCACCGTCGGCTCACTTGGCGGGCTGCACGATCACGCGACGTCGGGGCTCCTCGCCCTCCGACTCGCTGAACAGCCCTGCCGCCTTCACGGCGTCGTGCACGATCTTGCGCTCGAAGGGGTTCATCGGGGCAAGCCGCACGGGCTCGCCGGTCTCGTTCACGTCGTTGATCGCGTCCTGGGCCAGCAGCTGCAGCTCCTTGCGGCGCTTCTCGCGGTGACCGGCCACATCGAGCATGAGGCGGCTGCGGTGTCCGGTGGTGGTGAGCACGGCCAGCCGGCTCAGTTCCTGCAGGGCCTCGAGCACCTCGCCGTCGCGGCCGACCAGCACCTCGGAGTCGGTGACCACCGAGACATGGGCGCGGTCGCCCTCGCTGTAGGTGTCGATATCGCCGTCCAGGTCGGCGATGTCGAGCAGTTCCTCGAGGTAGTCGGCGGCGGCGTCGGCCTCCTCGATCAGGGAATCCTCGGCGCTAGACGACGAACGCTCGCGTGCCACGGGGCCGGCGGGCTTCTCCTCGCCCTCGGTGTCGTCCTCGTCCTCGTCGTCGCTGTCATCCTCGGCATCGTCATCGGCGTCTTCGTCGGCCGACACCGGACCACCCTCGGAGATCTCGTCCTCGACGGCCTCCTCGTCCTCGTCCTCGAGCGCGGTGACCTTGCGCGCCACCGGCGAGTCATCGGGCTGCACCGGTCCACCCTCGGCCACCTCATCGGCGGCGGCAGCCTGATCGGCCGCAACCTCGGAGTCGACCTGCTGGGCCACCGGCGACTCGTCGGGCTGAACGGGGCCGCCCTCGGACTCCTCGTCGGCAACCGCGTCCTCGATGGCCTCCTCGCTGGCGTCCACCTGCTCGTCGGGCGCAAGGGAGTAGTCCTCGGTCGCCGTCTGATCGGCAGCCGCCTCCTGCTCCGTGGCCGTCAGCTCGTCGTCGCGCTTGATGCCCTGCTCTTCACTCATGAAAGTCTCCTAGTCGAAACATCTGAAAGCTCAATGGGGAGCGCCAGGGCGCTATTTCTTCTTGCGGGTGGCCCGCGTCTGACGGCTGGGCTGGCGACGCACCACGGTCTGCCGGTCGCTGTCGTCGCGACGCACGGTGGTGCGCTGGGTCGACTGGCGGCTCACCACGGTGCGACCATTCTCATCGGTCTTCGCCTGGGCGGTCTTGTTGCTGGCGCGCGGGTGCTTGCGTCCACGGTTCTGACGGGCACGCTCGATCTCGCGCGGGTCCTTGCCCTGCTCCTTCATCCGCTCTTCCCACTCGATGTAGGCAGGGGTGCCCGGCGTCGGGTAGTTGCGGATGATCACATACTGCTGGGCCATCGTCCAGATGTTGGTGGCAAGCCAGTAGAGCAGCACGCCGATGGGCATTGCCATGCCGCCGAACAGGTACATCAGCGGGAACATATACAGCATCATCTTCTGCTGCTGGGCCATCGGGCCGGTCTGCGCGGCCGGGGGCATATTGCGCTTGAGCATGTGCAGCTGCTGCACGAACATGAGGCCGGTCATCAGGATCGCCAGTGCGAGGGCGAAGCCCTGGGTGGCGCCGAAACCACCGGTCAGGGGCCAGAAGGTGCCCGACAGCTTGGCGCCGAACAGGTCGGCGTGGCTCAGTGAGGCGGTGATCTCGGGGCTGCGCTGCAGCCAGTAGCCGTGCACATTGCGGTCGGACGCCGCGGAGCTGAGCACCCGGAACAGTGCCCAGAAGATCGGCAGCTGGATCAGCAACGGAAGGCACGACGAGGCGGGGTTGACGCCCTCCTCGTTGTAGAGCTTCATCGTCTCCTGGCCCAGCCGCTCACGGTCGGAGCCGTACTTCTTCTGCAGCTCCTCGACCTTCGGCTGGATGGACTGCATGGCGCGCGAGGAGTTCAGCTGCTTGGCATACAGCGGCATCATGAGCAGCCGGATGAAACAGGTGAGCAACACGATGGCCAGGGTCCAGGTGAGGCCGGAGTCCGGGTTCATGAAGAACGAGAACAGCTTGTGGAAGAGCACGATGAGTCCGCTGACCGCCCAATAGAGCGGCTGCATGATGGCAGACCCGATCTTCCCCAGGGAGTCGCCAATACCCATCAACGTCAACAAACCGGCGTTCAAGTGATTCACCTCACAAAGCGGCGTTCCCGGTGACGGCGCTGGTGCCGGCCGCGGAACGCTGAGGGCGGCTGCCCTCGTGGTCATGGTTCTTCAGGTTGTGGTCGTGGCCGCCGACCTGCTCACCCGCGGCAATGCGGGCCTCCAGTGGCGAACCGGGAACGGGATCGACCCCGCCCATCGACCAGGGGTGGCATCGGGCCAGGCGGCGCATGATCAGCCAACTGCCCCTCACGGCCCCGTGCAGCTGCAGTGCCTCGAGACCGTAGGCGGAGCAGCTGGGGTAGTACTTGCAGACGTCGCCGTACAGCGGCGAGATGAACTTGCGCCAGGCCTTCACGAATCCGATCAGCAGGAACTTCATCGCGCACCGCCCGAGGGGGAGGTGCCGGCTGCCGACGGCGCGGGCGTGAGCCGGGCCAACGCGCGATCCCAGGCGGAATCGAAGTCGCCGGCCAGGCGCTTCGGTTCGGTGGCCGCGGCGGGCAGCGCCCGCACGACCACCCGCAGCGCCCCGGGCAGGGGGACGTCCGCGGTGGAGGCCACCACGCGGGCGCGTGCCATGTGGCGCAGCCGACGCTTCACCCGGTTGCGGGTGACGGCGTTGCCGACCTTCTTGGACACGACAAAGCCGACCTTGGTCGATGTGGGCCCCGGGGTGTTGCCCCGCGGGGCGTGCTCGGCAAGGTCGGCGTGCACGACAAGGGTTGGCCGGCCGACCCGCACACCATGACGCACGATGCTGCGGAACTCAGCTGAGTTACGCAGGCGTGCCGCGGTCGGCAGCACGACGCTCAGGCAGACAGCTCTGAGCGGCCCTTGCGACGGCGAGCGGCCAGAATGGCCCGCCCGGCGCGGCTGCTCATACGAGCGCGGAAGCCGTGGGTACGTGCCCTACGACGGTTACTGGGCTGGTAGGTGCGCTTGCTCACGAGAAGAGCTCCTGAATATCTGAGAGTGGCGGTTCGCATCGCCCCGAGAACCCACAATCGTGGACCAACCCGAAAATGGGACAGGCCGGCACGGTGCGAGGACGCGAAAGCGGCCGCTGACGTCAGCGACTCGGGCAAGTTTACGCTGAACAGCGCTCCGTTCCCAAAACGGCCCACTGTTTTGGCGCGGACCGCCCTGCGTTCTGGCGCGGACCGCCCGCTGGCGTGGGTGTGGACCGTCCCCGTCCCCGGGCGCAGACGGTCCGGTCCGCCGGGCCCCACCGCCGGGCGTCGCAACGGCCCGCAATGCCACGTCTGTGCAACAGGCTCGGGAGCTGACTAGACTCGCCAGAAGGGC